>MHHC01000054.1 GCA_001805885.1 Omnitrophica WOR_2 bacterium RIFCSPLOWO2_12_FULL_51_24 | reverse complement strand
CGCCTTCACCCTGTCATGGACAGGGATGACCGCGAGGTCAAAATCCCGCACATTGTATATGTTAGGTCTCATGATCACCAATGATTTCGCGCCGAGTTCATTTTTGAAAGCGAGGTTAACGCCGGCAAGCGATGCGCCGCATGATATCACGTAGTCGGCATAAGCGGCCTTCAGGTTATCGTAGACCTCTTTAGGGAAACAGAACGAAAGGCTATGAAGGTCGAGGCCCAATATCGATCCTATGTCGAATACCGCTCTTGCAACGTTGCTCTTGAATTTGACTTCGACCGTCTCTATTATGGTATCTTTATCTGAAAAACCCTTTTCCTCGCGCGCCCTCTTGATCATGTTAGCCAGGGCGCGAGCCTGTTTGAAGTGGCCTGCCCTGCCGTCATTTAATACAAGGATATATTTGGCCGGGGTGGACTTCCAGCGCTTATGAAGCCACAGCCACTGCCCGGGATATCTCTCGATATATTTTGCGAGGGAATCCGCGAACCTCTGGAGGATCTCATGTATGTCCTTCTTTATATCCTCGGATTGGAGTACGGATATATCGTCCCCGACCATTATCGTATGGTACGGGCCTTTTTCGCGGATTATAAAGACCGGGAATATCGGGGCCCCGGTCCTCAGGGAGAAATGGGCGACACCCTTAGGGGTGGAGGCGGGCCTCCCGAGGAAATTCACGAATTCGCCTTTCTTCCCGGCGTCCTGGTCGGACAAAATGCCGACGGCCTCCCTCCTCCTCAGGGCATCGATCACCTCTTCGATCGCATCGTCCTTGAATATGACGTTCGCGCCTTTCGAGCCGCGCATCTTATTCAGATAGCCGTTAAGCTTCTCCATCTTCTGGAACCGCGCCAGGACGTTCATCTTGTATCCGATCATCGAACCGGTCAAAGAGCATAATTCCCAGTTCCCGAAATGCGCGGTAAGGAAGATGACGCCTTTGTCTTCGTCTTTTATCGCCTTCCTTATCTTGTCGAGGCCTTCTATCCTGATGTACTTCCTGACGTAAGTCTCATCGAATTGCGGGAACTTTATGAGTTCCATATACGACTGGGCGAGGTTCTGGTATATTTCTTTTATGATGCCCTTTGACTGCGCGGGCGTATATTTACCCCTGAACGCAGCGCGCAGGTTCGCGTAAGCGACGGACTTGCGCCTGCCCATCGTGTAATAGATGAGGCTACCGAACCTCCTGGCTATCCACAGCGAAAACTTAAGCGGAAGCAGGCGGAATACGAACGCCTCAAATCTTACCAGCAAATACAGAATCAAGTCTGCCAAAAAACTTCTCCTCATTGTCTATCTTCATTTCTATGCCGACAGCCTCGAATTTGACTTCGCCGCCTTTGACCAGTCGAGAGAGTTTTACCATATCCTTCTCGGTAGTCACTATGGTATCCGAACCGGCCGTGACCGTCTCTGAGATCATCCTCGCGACGTCGGACGCGCTGTAGATGTGATGGTCCATGAAAATGAACTTACGTACTATATGCGCGCCGAGCGATAGCAGGGTATCCTCGAAAGAAGAAGGGTCTCCGATCGCGCAGACCATGGCCACCTTTTTGCCATTTATCCCTGCGGTATCGGCGGCCTCGTATGAAGAAAGGAATATTTCCGCCTTATCGTTTATCTTTCTTATCTCGTCCGGTATTGGCCCGCCTTTAGTTACGATTATTACATCCGCCCTGTACAGGGATGATTCCGGCTCACGCAATATACCTCTTGGTATAAGCTGACCGTTCCCAAAAGGATTTTTGCCGTTGATGGTGACGATATCGAGGTCCCTCTTGAGCCTCCAATGCTGAAAACCGTCGTCAAGCAATAATACATGGGGGACGAAGCGGGATTCCGCGTCTTTTGCGGTTGCGACCCTGTCCCTTCCAATAAAGACAGGGATATCCGGCAGGTGCTTCCTGAACAACTCGACCTCGTCAGAGGTCTTTGACCCTTTTTCGCCCCTGTAGCCGCGGCTCAATATCGCGACCTTCTTCCCTGAATCCCTTAAGTGCCGCGCTATCGCGATGACAAGAGGCGTTTTGCCTGTGCCGCCCAGCGTGATATTCCCAACGCTTATGACCTTGCATTTCGGCCTGTAACTTTTTAAGACGTTATACTTATAAAGTAAAAATGTCCCCTTCTCAACGCAGAGATATGCCATTGAAAAGAATCCCAATAAACATTTAATGAGATATGACAACAGTCCTCGGACTGCAGGCAGCCCCTGCGCCGCAGGCGCGTCCGTCATCAACGAATAAAAATATCGTCTTAAATTCTCGTTCATCTCTTCCCTGCCAATGGTCCAATAAATGCGAAATTTTTTTTCGCGGCGCCGGAGTTAGATTCGAGGACTCGCCTGGCGGCCTCGCCCATACGGCGGCGTTCGGGATCATCTTTCAGTAAAGCGCGCAGGGTAGCCGTAAGCATCGCCTCATCCTTTACCTGTATCGCTGCCTTAGCCGAGATGAGGTTAGAGGCTATCCCCTCAAAATTATGCATATACGGCCCGAATAATATCACCTTAGAATGATACGCCGCCTCGAGGGGATTCTGCCCGCCTTTATTTATGAGACTGCCTCCGATGAATACGATGTCGGCGGCGGCGTAAAGTTGAGCCAAAGTCCCCATCTCATCCAATATCGATATCTCATAGTTTCCTAACGGCTTATCCTCGCCGTTTGAGAGAAGGCGCGCCGTAAATCCGTATTTCCGAGACAGACCAGCGACGATCCCTGCCCTGTCTATATGCCTCGGCGCAACCAGAAGCCTCAACTGAGGAAATTCCACCGCCAGTTCTTTATAGCAGCGCAATACCTTCTCTTCCTCGCCGGGATTGGTCGAACCCGCTATTAATAATTTCTCTCCCGCTCCCAACCCGAGCCTTCTTACGGCCCCCACATCTTCGGACTTCGGCTTCATCATCGCAGCGTCATATTTGAGGTTGCCTGTAACCCGAACATTATCCTTCGGCGCTCCAAGAGAGATTATCTTATCGGCATCGGCCTGTGACTGCATAAGGAAAAGGTCGACTTTGGCCAGTACTCTCTTTAGCAACGGCTTGGCCATGCCGTAATTCTTGAACGAGTTCGGCGAGACCCTTCCGTTAAATATGGCGACCTTGGCGCCGCTCTTTTTCAAAGAGGTTATGAAATTCGGCCATATCTCGGTCTCGGCGATGAGCGCCACCTTGGGCTTTATCAACTCCACAACCTTATCCGTAATGCCGCTTAAGTCGAGCGGCAGATATATGACAGCCGCCGCATCCTTGAATCTTTCCCGCGCGATCCTGTTCCCTGTCGGCGTAACGGTCGATACTATTATCTTTTCGTCGGGCAGGTTCCTCCTTAGTTCCTCATAAAGGGGCGCGCTCGCCATGACTTCGCCCACCGAGACGGCATGCAGCCATATCGCGCGGGAGTCTTTTATTTTAGAAAGGATATCCTCGGAAAAGACTCCCATCCGCTGTCTGCTGAAACCCCGCCATTTGCTGGAGACAAAAAAATACGGCAGATAGAAGACAGAAAATATTATAAAAAACAGATCGTAGAGCATCTCTCTTGAATTTTAAGCCCGCGGATGAGACTTCTGGTACGCGGACTTGAGCCTTTCAGTCGTTATGTGGGTATATATCTGGGTCGTGGACAAATTAGCGTGGCCCAGAAGCTCCTGCACACTCCTGAGGTCCGCTCCATGGTCAAGCATGTGTGTCGCGAAAGAATGACGCAGGGTGTGCGGTGATATCTTCTGCTGTATGCTTGCTTTCGTTATATATTTATTTATTATCCTTCTTATAGACCTGTCGGTAAGCCTCCCGCCGTTCTTGTTAAAAAAAAGCGCCTTGGCGTCCCTTTTTTTCAGATAATCCCTTATCGCCTGAAGCGCCCTTCCGCCTATCGGCACTATCCTCTCCTTCTTGCCTTTGCCGTAGACCTTTATGACTCCGCCTATCTGGTCGATATGCTCCACGTTAAGTCCGACAAGCTCGCTTACCCTTATCCCGGTCGAATAGAGCGTTTCGAGTATCGCCCTGTCCCTTAAGCCCGCTTCGCTCTCTAAATCCGGAGACTCCAATAGAATGACGATCTCCTTCTCGTCCAGAAATTTCGGAAGGTGCTTATCGCGCTTAGGCGTCGAAAGAGACGATGCAGGATTGTTTTTTATTATCCCTTCCCTGAAAAGAAATTTAAAGAATGACCTTATCGATGCGATCTTGCGCGCGATAGAGACCTTCGACAGGTTCTGCTCCTTGATATGCGCGAGATATCTCCGCAGGGAGATATAATCGATCTTTTCTATCGGCTCTTCCTTGAGGAACTCGCTGAGCGACTTCAGGTCGACCGAGTAATTTATGAGCGTGTGCTTTGAGGCATTCCTCTCTATCTCAAGGTATCTTATGAACTTCTCGATGTATCTGTCTATCAAGCTGTCTGCTCCTTGTCCCCTGCGGGGGCCCTAGGCTTATTTTCCACATGGCGGCATGTCGGAAAACGCGAACATCCGTAAAACGCGCCCCGGCGCGACCTGCGCTCGACCAGTTCGCCGTCACATCCCGATTCCGGGCATTTTATACCGGTCGTGACCAAAGGTTTCGCGTTCTTACATTCGGGAAATCCCGAGCAGCTCTTAAATCTGCCGCGCCGTCCCCATTTTATTATCATCTTGCGGCCGCACTTCTCGCAGACTTCGTCAAGCTCTTCGACGTCTTTTTTTACGTCCTTCATTTCGACCTGCGCCTTCGAAAGCCATTTGGAGAACGGCTCATAGAAATCCTTGAGCGCCTGCGTCCACTCGACCTTGCCTTCCTCTATCTCATCGAGTTCCTCTTCCATCTTCGCGGTAAATTCTTCGTCTATTATCACCGGGAAGCTTTGTGTAAGGAGGCCATTCACTACCGTGCCCAATTCTGTGGGCCAAAGCGCCGCGCCTTCGCGCCTTACGTAATAGCGCGCCACGATCGTTTCGATGGTAGGCGCGTAAGTGGAAGGACGGCCGATCCCGTCTTCTTCAAGCGCCTTTACCAATGAAGCGTCGGTAAACCGTGGAGGCGGTTTCGTAAAATGCTGGGTCGGGTCGAGTTTTACAAGATCGACTGCCTCGCCTATAACGAGTTTCGGGATATATGCCTTCTTTTTATCTTTCTCTTCTTCATCGTCGTCATGCGCTGCCTTAAAACCAGGGAATATGAGCGTCGAGCCCGATGCCCTGAAAATATAGACCCCCGGACCTCCGGAAGAAGGACCCGCTTCTATGTCAATCGATACAACCGACATCACCGCAGGCTTCATCTGGCTCGCGATGAATTTCGCCCATATGAGCTTATATAATTTATATTGATCCTGCGTCAGATACTGCTTTATCGCCTCCGGCTCTCTCGCGACCGAGGACGGCCGTATGGCTTCATGCGCCTCCTGCGCGGCTTTCTTGGATTTATAAACGTTCGCTTCAGGAGGGAGATAATCCTTGCCGAACTTGTCCTTAATGTAGAACCTCGCTTCCTCGATCGCGGAGAACGCCACCTTTACCGAGTCGGTCCTCATATAAGTTATGAGTCCTACAGTGCCTTCGGTCCCGATATCGAGGCCCTCATACAACTGCTGCGCTATCCTCATCGTCTTGCCGGCCCTGAAGTGCAGCTTATTGAAAGCCTCCTGCTGCATCTTCGAAGTCGTGAAAGGCGCCTGCGGGTTTAGCTTCTTCTCGGATTCCTTTATATCCTTTACTTTATATTTAGCTCCCGACAGGTCCGCGACTATCTTATCGGAGGTCGCCTTATCCTTTACTTCGGCCTTTGCGTCGTTTATTTTATCCAGCTGGGCAAAGAAAGATTTTTTGCCCTCAGGGCAGGCCTTCCTATCCCCTGAAGGAAGGGCCTTGTCCTTCTTCTTTTTGAGCTCGGCCTCCAACTCCCAGTATTCCTGCGGGACGAACGCCTGTATCTCGCGCTCGCGGTCGACGATGAGTTTTACCGCCACCGACTGGACCCTTCCGGCGCTTAAGCCGCGCGTGATCTTCTTCCAGAGGAGCGGACTTAAGCTGTATCCTACTATCCTGTCGAGGACACGGCGCGCCTGTTGGGCATTTACGAGCTTGATATCTATCTCGGCAGGATTATCGAACGCTTCGAGTATCGCCTTTTTTGTTATCTCGTGGAATACTACCCTTTTTACCTCCTTATTTTTCCCGAGATGCCCGGCCAGGTGCCAGCCTATCGCCTCACCTTCGCGGTCAGGGTCTGTCGCGATATAGATGGTATCTTTGTCCTTCGCTTCGGCCTTTAATTCGCTGAGTAATTTTTTCTTTTTGGAGATGACTACATAGGTGGGCTTGAAATCGTTCTCTATATCCACGCCCATCTTCCTCATGGGCAGGTCGATGACGTGGCCCATGGACGAGCGGACGATGTAACCTTTGCCCAGGAACTTCTCTATCGTCTTGGCTTTGGCAGGCGACTCGACTATGACAAGAGACCCGCCTTGGCCGCCGCCTACGGGAAGGATTATCTCGACCTTGTCGCCTTCTTTTAATCCGACCGAATCATATTGCGATCTGTCGACTATATTAAGATTCAACTCGACAGCCGCATATCTGACGTTAGCTTTGAGGTTTGAGATGAGACTGGCAACTGTTATCCCATCTTCGATCTGCGTCTCTTTGCCGTTCACGTATACTTTTATCATCAATCTTTCCTTACGTATGATTTGCCGGGAAGCTGCGCGACGATGCCTTTGAGTTCGAGCCTGGTCAGGCAGCTCATCGCTTCGGTAACGGGAAGCCCTGTATCATCTACGATCTCATCGATAGAAACCGGCGCGTCACTTAATGTTTCGAAGATCTTCACCTCTGCCTCGTTCAACCCGCCCGGAGCTTTTGATATTTTTTCGTCTCTTCCTCCCGGTGCGGCGGCTTTCATGTGGCCTTTGATCACATCGCCCAATTCCTCAATGACATCATCGGCCGACTCGACCAGTTTAGCGCCCTGCCTTATCAGCATATTTGTGCCGGCCGCCGTAGCGGCTTGCGCCTGGCCCGGGACGGCAAAGAGCTCCCTTCCCTGCTCAAGCGCGAAATCGGTAGTGATAAGCGCGCCGGAATTTTTAGCGGCCTCGACTACTATGACGCCGAGCGAAAGCCCGCTTATTATCCTGTTCCTTCTCGGGAAATTATCCTTATACGGCTCCGTCGCCATCGGGAATTCCGAGACGACCGCGCCGGCCTTCGCGATCTCATCGGCCAATTTTATATGCTCTTCAGGATAGATATTCGCGAGGCCGCTCCCGAGGACAGCTATCGTCCTCCCCTTGGCTTTCAACGCGCCTTTATGGCCGGCCGCGTCTATGCCGCGCGCCAGTCCCGAAACGACCGTAAGCCCCATCGCCGCTAACTCGCAGCCCAACCGCTCAGCGGTCTGCAATCCGTAACGGCTCGCGTACCTAGAGCCGACTATCCCGATTGAATATTTATCCTCGGCCGTCAATTCCCCTTTTACGTAAAGGATAATCGGAGGGTCGTAGATATCCTTCAGATTCACCGGGTAATCTTTATCGAGATAAGAGATCACTTTGACGCTGCACCTCTCGATAAGTTTCATCTCGCACTTGAGCGTTTTATCTTTATCGCAACTTATTATCGCGCTTGAGACCTTCGGGCCTATCTGGTCTACTTTCTCCAATTCGGCCTTCGTGGCGGAAAATATCTTTTCAACTGCCCCAAAGTGCTTAATTAGATTGTTAAACCTGACAAAACCTATGTCGGGAATACAATTTAAAACCATCAAAAATTCTTTTTCGGTCATCAGGAGATCTCCCCGTCTTCTTTGAGCAGGGATATTATTTTATTCGCGACTTCATCAACACTCATGTTATTAGTATCTATCCTGTGGTCCGCCTGAGCATAGAATTCCGCGCGTTTCGCTAACAACTCGGAGATCTTTTCCTTTGGATCGCTTACGTTGAGCAAAGGCCGGTGGGTGTGGCCTTTCGTCCTTTCCAGGATTTTGGCCGGTGACGCGTCAAGATAGAACATGATCCCGTTCGATTTCAAATTAACGACATTTTCCTTGTCGATAACGGCGCCGCCACCGGTACCGGTAACGACGCCCGTAAACAAGGAGGCCTTTTCCACAATATCCTTCTCGGTCTTCCTGAAATATGGTTCGCCTCTTGTAGCGAATATCTCGGCTATGGGCATACCTTCGCGTTCTTCGATCATCTCGTCGAGGTCAACGAATTTCCTCTTGAGTAATCTGGCAAGGGTCTTTCCGACCACCGTCTTGCCTGCACCCATGAATCCTACTAAAATTACGTTCTTCATCTAGAATGCTTTGACTTGCCTTAGGTACCCGTCGAAGTTGCGCTTCATCTCGCGCAATGAGTCGCCGCCTAATTTTTCGGCCATCGCACCCGCCACTACAAATGCGAGCACCGCCTCGCCTACTACGGACGCCGCATGTACCGCGCAGACGTCGTGTCTTTCGACCTGTGCCTCGACTTTCTTCTTCGTCTTGATATCTATCGTGGACAAGGGTTTTCCGAGCGTGGCGATCGGTTTCATCGCGATCTTAACTACTACCGGCTCACCGTTAGTGATCCCGCCTTCGAGCCCGCCTGCATTATTCGTCTTATGCGAGAAGCCGCTCTTCTTATCGAAGGTGATCTCGTCGTGGACCTTGGAGCCGGGAAGGCGCGCCGCGGCGAAGCCGAGGCCTATCTCGACACCCTTTATCGCCTGTATTGACATCATAGCGCCGGCGATCTTCGCGTCGAGCCTCCTGTCTGATTGGACATGGCTTCCGAGGCCGATGGGTACGCCGGTAGCAGTTATCTCGCATATGCCGCCGAGGGTATTACCGATCCTCGCGCACTGCACGACCTTCTTTAACATTCCCCTCTCGTTCGTCGCGCCGCCTATTTCGATGACATGGCTCGCGATCCTTATCCCGAACTCGTCCAAAAACATTTTGCAGACCCCGCCGACCGCGACGCGCATCGCCGTCTCGCGCGCGCTCGCCCTTTCCAGTATATCGCGGATATCGCTCCTATCGTATTTTATCGCGCCTGCAAGGTCGGCATGACCGGGCCGCGGCCTTGTGACGGCCGGCAGGGAATCTATCGAAGAATCTTTATTCTCGATCAATAAAGCGATAGGGCCTCCGATAGTGACCCCTTTGCGCAACCCCGCAAGGATCTGGACGGTATCCGATTCTATAGCCATCCTGGCCCCGCGTCCAAAGCCGGACTGCCTGCGTTTGAGCTCAAGGTTTATCGCGCCCTTCTCGACCCTGAGCCCGGCCGGCATCCCCTCGAGGATACCGAGCAAGAATTTTCCGTGAGACTCCCCGGCGGTCAAATATCTTAACATTTTCGATCCCTCCTATATAGGAAACATAAAAAGTATATCTTGCTTAAACATGATGCAGACAAAAGCGGCCAAGACCAGGAACGGCCCGTACTGTATCGTCTCCTGTTTCTTCATTAACAATTTCGGGACGCCGACCAGCGAGCCGAATACCGGCGCCAAAAAGAAAGCCACGACGGTCAACTTCCAGCCTAAAAATGCGCCGATGAACATGAATAACATCAGGTCTCCTCCGCCCATCGCTTCCTTCTTATAAACTATCTTTCCGAGCACCCCTATAAGGTAAAGCGACACAAAACCGAATATCATCCCGAAGAACGAATCGCCTAATGCGGGGAGCCTCGAGACCTCCCCCTGCAGTTTCGGGTACGCTACGCTCAGGAGAAGACCGATCACGGTCCCGGGAACGCTTAACTCATCGGGTATTACCCAATGCTCGATATCGATAAACGATATTATTATAAGGACCGAAAATAGCGCCGAATATACGGCAAATTCGGGGCTCATCCTGAATTTCCAGTACATGAGGACAAACATGACCGCGGCCAGGCCTTCGACGATGAAATATCTGAAAGGTATCTTCGCCTTACAATAGGCGCACCTGCCGCGAAGCATTAAATAGCTCACGAAAGGTATGTTCAGATACCACGGTATGGGCCTCCGGCAGCCCGGGCAATGCGACGCGGGAAAGACTATCGATTCGCCGCGCGGCAACCTGTATATGCAGACATTGAGAAAACTGCCTACGATCGAGCCGAATAAAAATACGAACACGTAGATCACCGCCGCCGTCATTATGTTATGGCTTTCTTAAGCGCCGCGCGCATTACGGAAACCGGCGCCTTCCGTCCGGTGAATAACTCGAACGAAAGAACACCCTGGTATAAGAGCATACCGAGGCCGTTCGATGCCCTGATCCCCCGCTTCTTTGCCTCTTTCAACAGGGGCGTAGCCTGCGGATTGTATACGATATCGTAAACTGCCAGATCTTTATGCAGCGCCTTGGGATTTATAATGCAGGGATCGCCTTTATGCATCCCCACAGGGCTCGCGTTTACGAGCAGGTCGGAATCCAGGGCCTCCTCGTCTATGCGGGATCTCAGAAAAGGGATATGTTTCGTGCCGCAACGGGGAAAATCCTTTTTTATTTTAGCCGCGAGTTCTTTCGCGCGCTTCTCTGCCTGGTCGACGAACGAGATCGACCGCACCCCTTCCCTGGCGAGGACGAACGCTATCGCCTTCGCCGCGCCGCCGCAGCCGAATAACAAAACGGACCTGCCTTTAGGGTTTATCTTTAATTCTCCCTTAAGCGAGCGGATGAACCCTTCTCCGTCGGTGTTGTACGCTTTAGCCTTGCCGTTTCTTGAAAATACGATCGTGTTCGCCGCGCCTATACCCTTCGCTTCGGCCGAAAGCTCATCGACCAAGGGCAATACCGCCTGCTTATGCGGGATGGTCACGTTGACGCCTGATATGCCCAGCGCTTTAAGCCCGCGGACCGCGGCCTTCAGGTCGCGGGAAGCTACCTCAAACGGCACATATAGCGCGTCCATCCCTAAAGAAGCGAATGCCGCATTTTGAAAATGCGGCGATAGGGTATGCTTCACGGGAAATCCGATTATCCCGAATATCCTGGAACTTCCGCCTATTTTTTTAGATCTCAATTCTCAATCTCTTGTTTCCCTTATGTATCAATTTGTTTATCGCGTTGAGGTACGCCCTGGCGCTAGCCTCGATCACATCGGTGGAAGCCGATTTTCCTATAGCCTCTTTGTCCTTTGAACGCACGCGCACCGTGACCTCGCCCAACGCGTCCTTGCCCTTGGTGACCGCCTGTATGGAATAATCCATCATCTCGCCTTTGGTCCTGGTTATCTTGTCGATCGCCTTGCAGCACGCGTCGACAGGCCCGTCGCCCTCGGCTTCGGCGGTCTTTATGCCGGCCTTCGAACGGAGTTTTACCGCGGCGATAGGCGTCTCATCGGTCCCGGCGACAGTCCGGAACGAGAGCAGTTTCCACGTCTCGCTGAAACCGCCGGCGCCCTCATCCATCAACGTCTCGAGGTCTTCGTCATAGATGAACTTCTTCTTATCGGCCAAGGCCTTGAAACGCCCGAACGCCTTCTCTGTCCCGGATTCATTCAAAGCATATCCGAGTTTCTTCATCTTTTCGACAAAAGCGTGGCGGCCCGAATGTTTGCCCAATACGAGGCTGCTTGCGCTCAAACCTATCTCTTCGGGGCTCATTATCTCGTAGGTCGTGCGCCTCTTCAAGACGCCGTCCTGATGTATGCCGGCTTCGTGCGCAAAAGCGTTTTGCCCGACTATGGCCTTATTCGGCTGCACCATAATACCTGTCAACTTCGAGACGAGCCTGCTCGTCTTCGATATCTCCTCGGTAACTATGCCGGTCGAGAAATTCTCGAAGAAATCATTCCTGGTCTTTATCGCCATTACGATCTCTTCCAGCGACGCGTTACCGGCGCGCTCGCCGATGCCGTTTATAGTGCACTCGATCTGCCTCGCGCCGTTTTTGATCGCGGCCAGGGAATTCGCGACTCCCAAGCCGAGGTCATTGTGGCAGTGGACACTTATTACGGCCCTTCCTATATTGGGGACATTGCGTTTTATGTCGCGGATCAAGGCGCCGTATTCTTCCGGGATCGCGTAGCCCACCGTGTCCGGGATGTTTATCGTCGTGGCGCCGGCGATTATCACCTGCTCTATGACGCGGTAGAGAAATTTCTTCTCGCTCCTTGAGGCATCCTCCGGTGAAAACTCCACGTCGTCCGTAAAATTGCGGGCATACTTTACCCCTTCGATGGCGAGTTTTACGATCTCGTCCTCGGCCTTGCGCAATTTATATTTCATATGTATCTTCGATGTAGCCAGGAATATGTGTATCCGCTTTCTCTTCGCGGGCTTGATCGCTTCCCCGGCGGCTTCGATATCTTTCTTCATGCACCGGGCAAGGCCGCATATCACAGGCCCCTTTACCCTTTGCGCAATGGACTTCACCGCGGCAAAATCGCCGGGCGAAGATACTGGGAATCCGGCTTCTATCACGTCCACGTTGAGGCGGACGAGTTGCCCGGCTATCTCGAGCTTTTCATGCGACTCGAGCGAGGCGCCCGGGGATTGCTCCCCATCACGTAATGTCGTGTCGAATATTATAATCTTTTCCATGTTTTCCGGTGCTTTGCACCACCTCGCTATTTTATCCAGGGCATCATCTGGCGAAGTTTTCTTCCTACGACTTCTACCAGATGGTTCTCATCCCTCTTCATCAACATATCGAAGTTCTTCCTCCCCGCCTTATTCTCTTCCAGCCATTCTTTGGCGAATGAGCCCGACTGTATGTCTTTGAGTATCTTCTTCATCTCGGCACGGGACGCTTCGGTTATTATCTTCTTGCCTCGCGTAAGATCGCCGTATTTGGCGGTATCTGAAACGCGCATCCTCATCCCCTGTATACCGGTCGAGTAGATGAGGTCTGTTATCAGTTTCAGTTCATGCAGGCACTCGAAATAAGCTATCTCGGGCTGGTATCCGGCCTCGACCAGTGTATCGAAACCGGCCATGATGAGCTCTGTCACACCGCCGCACAGGACGACCTGTTCGCCGAACAGGTCGGTCTCGACCTCTTCCTTAAATGTCGTCTCGATGACGCCGGCTCTCGTGCCGCCGATAGCCTTCGCGTACGCGAGGGCGAGTTTCAGGGCGCTTCCGCTATGGTCCTGATATACCGCGACCAGGCACGGGACGCCTTTCCCTTCCTCGAACTGCGTCCTGACCAGCGCGCCCGGCCCTTTCGGGGCGATCATGAAGACATCGATATTCTTCGGCGGTACTATCGCCTTAAAATGTATATTGAACCCGTGCGAAAAATTAAGCGCGTTCCCTTCGGTCAAATATTTTTCTACACAACATCTATATATCTCCGCCTGTACATGATCCTGGGTCAGGATCTGTACTATCTGCGCCTGTTCTGATGCGACCCTTGTTTGAACGGGCTTAAAATCGTCCTTAACGGCCTGCGCGTAATTCGGCGTCCCTTCGAGTTCGGCGACGATGACATCCACGCCGCTATCCCTTAAATTCAAGGCCTGGGCGCGTCCCTGGTTCCCGTAGCCGATTATCGCTACCTTCTTGCCCTTCAAGAGATTCAGATCCGCGTCTTTGTCATAATATATCTTCAACATCTATTCTTCTTCCTCCTCTGTAGTTTTGGTTTTTTCTTTGGATTCTACCTCCATCGCTATCTTTCCCGTGCGGACGATCTCCTTGATGCCGAATTGCCTCAAAAGCTCGATGAGATTTTCGACGTGTGAAGTCTCGCCCACGGCCTCTATGGTTATCGTATGGAGACCAAGGTCCGCGACATTCGCCTTCATCGTCTCCGCGATCTCGATTATCTGCGCGCGGTCCTTCGAATTCTGGACACCGACCTTGATGAGTATCAGCTCACGGTCGATAAATTTCGTCTTGGTCAGGTCCTGGACCGTAATAACGTCTATCAACTTGTTTAGCTGTTTCTTGACCTGCTCAAGCGTCCGTTCGTCGCCGTCGACTACTATCGTCATCCTCGAGACGGTCGGATCCTCCGTCTCTCCGACCGCGAGCGAATCGATGTTGAAACCGCGCGCGGAAAAAAGCCCTGAGATCCGCGCGAGGACTCCCGGGTGATTCTCGACCAGCACTGATATAGTCTGTTTCATGCCATGCTCCCTATCATATCATCAAGACGTTTGCCGGCAGGGACCATCGGGTAGACGTTCTCCTCCCCCTCGACCTTGAAATCCATGACGACGACGTTTTTCGTATGCATCGCCTTTTCTATCGCCGGACGGACCTCTTCCTTCTTCTCGATCCGTATACCGGCCGCGCCGTAAGCCTCCGCGATCTTGACGAAATCCGGGTTCTCGAGCTTCGTGTGCGAATAACGCTTCCCGTAGAAGAACTCCTGCCACTGGCGGACCATCCCCAAATAGGAATTGTTAAGTATCGCTATCTTGACTTGTATGTTGTTGACGACCGCAGTCGAGAGTTCCTGTATATTCATCTGGAAAGAGCCGTCCCCGCTTATGACGAAAACCTGTGAATCCGGCCTGCCGACCTTCGCCCCCATCCCCGCGGGAAAACCGTAACCCATCGTACCGAGCCCGCCGCTCGAAAGAAGCTCGCGCGGTCTCATGAACTTATACCATTGCGCGGTCCACATCTGGTGCTGGCCGACGTCGGTCGCGATTATCGCGTCTCCCTTGGTAGCCTCGCAGATCTGTTCGATGACATACTGGGGACGGAGTTTATCGTCCCGTTTATAATTGAGCGGATGTTTCTCCTTCCACTCGACGATCTTGTCTGTCCATTCCTTGTCGTGCGGCCTATGGACTATCTTCAAAAGCTCGCTTAAGACGCATTTGACATCGCCGACTATCGGCAGATCGACCGCCACGCTCTTTGATATCGCGGACGGGTCGATATCGATGTGTATTATCTTGGCGTGCGGCGCGAACTCGTCGATCTTTCCGGTGACACGGTCATCGAAACGCGCTCCTATCGCGATAAGCATATCGCAGTTCTGGACAGCGTGATTCGCGTAACCTGTCCCGTGCATACCCAGCATTCCGAGCGAAAGTTCATGATCAGCGGGAAAAGCCCCCAGTCCCAACAACGTCATTGTGAGCGGGGAATTAATCTTCTCGGCGAACTCCCTTAACTCCTTTGCCGCACCGGAGAGGATGACTCCGCCTCCGGCGTAGATAACCGGCCGTTTCGATTCGGCTATCATCTTCGCGGCCCTTCTTATCTGTCCGGGATGTCCGCAATAAGTCGGCTTGTAACCGCGTATCTGGATCTCGTGCGGATAGTGAAACTCGGTCTCGGCCAATTGGACGTCGGACGGGAGGTCAATAAGGACCGGTCCCGGCCTTCCGGTCGAAGCTATATGAAATGCCTCCTTGACTGTCCGCGCGAGGTCATTGACGTCCTTGACGAGATAATTATGTTTCGTTATCGGGCGCGTTATGCCGATGATGTCGGCTTCCTGGAACGCGTCATTGCCGATCATGAATGTCTTGACCTGTCCGGTTATCGCGACTATCGGTATCGAATCCATATACGCGGTCGCGATGCCAGTGACGAGGTTAGTCGCGCCCGGGCCTGATGTCGCAATACAGACGCCGGGTTTCCCGGTCGCGCGCGCATAACCATCCGCTGCGTGCGCCGCGGCCTGCTCGTGCCTGACCAGATAGAACTTCAGGTCCGAGCCGTAGAGAGCGTCGAATAACGGCAAGGCCTGCCCTCCGGGATATCCGAAGACAGCCCCGACCCCCTCTTTTTTGAGCGACTCGACTAATATTTTTGCTCCGTTCATTTTTGTAGTCATCTGATCATCAGCCTTTCATAACTGCGCCTGTGCCCGCTGAAGTGACGAGTTTCGCGTAACGCGCGAGGTAACCCGTAGTAAACTTCGGTCTGTGCGCCTTGATCGATCTCATCCGTCCTCTCAATTCGGCTTTCGAGACCTTCAATTCCAGTTTCCTCTTATTAATGTCGATCTCTATGGTGTCGCCGTTTTTTATCGCGGCGATAGGCCCGCCCTCGGCCGCCTCGGGCGATATGTGTCCGATGCACGGCCCCTGCGTGCCGCCGGAGAACCTTCCGTCGGTGATCAAGGCGACTTTATCGGCGAGGCCCATCCCGACGATCGCCGCTGTCGGGGAGAGCATCTCCCTCATTCCCGGACCGCCTCTCGGCCCTTCATAACGGATGACGACGCAGTCGCCTGCCTTTATCTTCTTGGCCATGATCGCCTTCATCGCTTCCTCTTCCGAATTAAAACATTTCGCCTTACCGGTGAAATGTTTGATCTTCTCATGGACGGCGGTCTGTTTGACCACGGCGCCGTCCGGCGCGATGTTGCCTGAAAGTACCGCGATACCGCCTTCTTTATGGTAAGGCCTGTTAAGCGGCCTTATGACCTCCTCGTCGTCTATGCGGGCGCTATCGGCGATCTGGTAGATCGTCTTGCCGCTGACCGTCTGGAGGTTATTGAGTTTCGGTTTCAGTCTCTTCAAGACTGCGGGAATGCCGCCCGCGAATTCAAGGTCTTCCATAAAATATTTTCCTCCCGGCAGGATGTCCGAGATATGCGGCGTATCCCTGCTTATCCTGTCGAACATCTCAAGCGGCAGCCTGATACCTAATTCATGGGCGATAGCCGTCAAATGCAGGACCGTATTCGTCGAACCGCCGAGCGCCATATCGACGCGCATCGCGTTCTCGAACGATTTCATATTCATTATCTTGCCGGGCGTTATATTCTTTTTGACGAGCTCGACGATGCGTTCGCCGCTCTCGTATGCTATCCTCTCCCTCTTAGCCGAAACAGCTAAAGCCGTCGCCCCGCCGGGCATAGCGATACCAAACGCCTCGGAGAGGCAGCTCATCGTATTCGCGGTATAAAGCCCCTGGCAGGAACCCGGTCCCGGGCAAGCCGCGCACTCGAGTTCATCGAGCTCTTCTTTTGCTATCTCGCCTGCCCTGAATCTTCCGACCGCCTCAAACGTATCTTTGACTAAAGAGAGCCTTCTCATCTTCGAACGGCCAGAGAGCATCGGCCCGCCTGTAACGACGATAGCCGGAATATCGAGCCTGCAAGCCGCCATCATCATGCCCGGCGTTATCTTGTCGCAGTTCGTAAGCAGGATCAGCCCGTCTAGCGCATGGGCGGTAGCTACCATTTCCACCATATCGGCGATAAGCTCTCTCGACGGAAGCGAACAATGCATCCCTATGTGCCCCATAGCGATACCGTCGCAAATTCCGGGTATTCCGAAGACGAAAGCAGCGCCGCCTCCGGCATAGACGCCGTGCTCGATAGACCGCTCAAGCATCCTCATGTGGGTATGGCCAGGGATAAGGTCCGTGAAACTGGACGCGATGCCGATAAACGGTTTATCCATCTCGGACTTAGTCAGACCCGTAGCATACAAAAGTGACCTGCTGCCGACCTTCTCAAGGCCTTTCTTGACTCTCTCGCTTCTTAACATGATATATCTCCTTGGATTACCTAGGGTTAGCCATTGTAAACCCAAATTATATCACATCAAAAGGATATGTCAATAATATTATAGGACATTACTATAGACGTAAAAAGGCGGGAATTTCT
>MHHC01000053.1:26934-27416 GCA_001805885.1 Omnitrophica WOR_2 bacterium RIFCSPLOWO2_12_FULL_51_24 | reverse complement strand
TCAAGTCCCCCGTTACCATATCCAGCGCCATTCGCGCGTTCTGGTGGATCTCCAGATGCGCCTGCGTCCGCCGCCACGAATAAAGCACTGTATTGAACACGACAAAAAGAGAGGTCGCGAGTATGGCGAATATGACGGATACTACCAGGATCTCTATTAAGGTGAGGCCCTTTCTACGGGCTGAGCTTAGAGATAATTGTGACAAAATCCTCATTGCGGCCCTTCCTTTAGTAGTTAGCCGTTAAAATTCCCTCCAATAGAGGACTTGAACGGTAGGATCATAAGTAATGGTAACATCATCGAGCCTGGGCGTAACGCCGCCGGTAGCGGCATAAAAACCGGTCGTGGCATCAAAAGCAGTGCTGGTTAAAACAGCTTTGTACTGAATCACTCTGCCTGTGCCTGCGACCGAAGCGCCGTTAGCATAAAGAGCTGAAAAATTATCGCTTGTCGGCAGACCGGTGCTGGTACTTCTTAAATAT
>MHHC01000053.1:0-26927 GCA_001805885.1 Omnitrophica WOR_2 bacterium RIFCSPLOWO2_12_FULL_51_24 | reverse complement strand
TACTTCTTAAATATATCTTGACGTCGGTATTGGCGGGTTTGTCTTCTGTCCAGGAAACGGTTCCCCATGCGGCATCAGCATCAGTCGATGATCTGGCTACATGCGGCGCGGAGACCAAAAAACCGCTCGCAGGGATTATCCTTATATTGTCCCAGTAGGTGGTGACAGTCGAGTTACCGCCGCTTCTTTTTAACTCCAACGCCGTTTTTACGACAGTGGACGTCATCCACTTAGCCCAGTCGTTCCACCCTCCGACATCGCCGCTGGCATCATAGACATTGCGGCTTAGAAATTGGAAATTCGGGGTGGTAACAGGAAAATCGGGAGTTACCTTAGGCGTAAAACGATTATAGATAACAACTCCCTTCTTGCCCCTCGCGTTTCCCCTGTATTCCCCGTTTCTACCTATCATGGTTAGGGTAGCTGCGGGAAGAAAATCTTTTCCGGCCCACCAAACTCTGTTAACGTACGCTGGATTATCCAGCGTGGTATCGGTTGCGCTGTTTACGATGAGTTCGAGCATATCCTCGTCATCACCCTGAAGGAGATCCTGATGTACTGCGTATGTCCATCCTCGTTGGCCCGTATCTTCATTATCAGTGTCTTTCTGCAGAAGGGAAAATCCCCTCGCTCCCCTTTGGGCAGGCAGATTTATATCATCCATCCTCTCTCCGGCAGCATAAATCATTGGGGTTGCAAACGGCGCCTCAGACTGCCAATAGGTATAGTTCCCCGGCCAAGCATCTAAATTAAAGGGGGAGGCACCGTAGATCATTGTTCTTGTAGTTGAATTCTTTGGGTGGACCTTGCAGATTCGCTCGCCTATTTGATAGAGGCCATCACTATTTATGTCATAACCGTATCCTCTTCCGCCGTCTCCGGTATATGGGTTATCTACTATCTCCGTACCATTTGCATCAACGGGTATGCCGGCATATACACCGGACCCGTTAGGATTTCCATCTGTATCAAGCGTACCCGTATATAGAGTTCCTTCTCCTACCCAGTATGTCCTGGGTTCCCAATTTCCTCCTGATTCTATTTTGCTTGGTGCGTAGTCAACGGCGGTCCAGACCCTCATAAAGACGTCTGGCGTTCCGTCAACTAATTTATGGTCCGTACCCAAGGAAGGAAAATAATAAAACGGATTAACTTCAAACCGCCTTCCTTCGTGCCAACCGGTAACTATCGTCAACTCATTATCTGAGCCGTCAGCTGTGTATCCATTGTTGAAATCGCCCCAGGAGATAAAAAAGAAGTTCGACCCACCGTCATCCTTTATAATATTAATCCAACCCTTGGGATTATCAGGATCTGCCGGCGTATCTTCCCATTTTTTTGCTAGAACAAGGGCCTTTAGCATAGATGAGGTATAACCCGAATCGCTGTCGCCATCAATCCATAAACCCAGTTTTAAAGAATCAGACTGAGTTGTGTATCCGCCGGCCTCCAAATCGTCTGTTGCATTTAACGGACAAGAATCCAGCCATGTGACATTTCGCATTTCGCCGTCGCGATAATCAACGCCACCGGATGGCGGTGGTGTCTGAGGAGTTTCGGGAATTCTTACGTATCCCGAAGGTATTCCGGTCGCATAATCATTAAACCAAGCGGCATAAAATTCGTCCTTGGTTGTCTGTGTCCATGTCCCAAAAAACCTTATCACGGCAGATATTCTCTTTTGCGCTAAAACCTGCGTTCCGATCGTTACTTTCGCGGTGCAGGTTATGTTGTAATTGCCGGCATTATTATAGATAGTTGGAGTGACCGATGCCGGAATTGTTTCTGTTGGAGCCTCATAACCAAACCTCTCTGCCGGTACAAAAGAAGCAGTATTCCAGTCTGAACCTCCCCATTTCAGGTTTATGGCATTCTCGCCTGTATTATCATAATAATCTATCCTTATCCTGTGCCAACCAGGCGCTTGGAACGTATAGGAAAAAGTATAGTTAGAAGCATTGCCGGAAGCTTGAAATTGATCTTTCCATCCGAGCTCTCCTAAAACATCTGTTTCCTCTATAAAAAATCTTATTCCATCATCTATCTTGATCCGAAAGGTAATTGGACTGCTTACTTCGCTTGGTAAAATCTCTATATATCCTTCATAGCGAACCGCGAAAGTATTCAAACCAAAATCTCCCGGTGAGGTAATTAAATGTCCACCTGCAAATTCAGCATCATGACTTTCAAGCCAACCGCTGTCTTGATCCCATGTATCCCCATCGCCACCCTCTATATAATGCTCCTCAAAATTCCCCAATTCTATAATCTCACCCTCAAAACTAGCCGCGCTCTCATCTATTACGACACTCGGAGATGTGCCTGTGATGTTGCTGAAGTATTTGGCAAGCAGCCCGCCCCTCATGATAGGCTTGTTTACGGTGACCTTGTCTTTTATTAAATTATATGAGGTATTGGCTGCCGCAACGGTAGCGCCCCCATTTATAAAAGCGGCCTTTACCTCTTCGATTGTAGCATAGGGCCGATCTTTGCAGCCTGCATTTTCTACGCCATTGCCGGGTGGGGGACCTATAATCAGAGTGGCATTTGAATCATAATCCCGATAATCTATAATAAGAGCTATATCCCGATTCGTAAGGCCGGCGGTACGTAATATGTTTATCTGACTATTATCGAATTCATCAAAGCTGCTAATATTTACCTTATCTGCCTCGGAAATAACATTCCCCGACGTATCAGTACTGAAACTGAGCGTATAAGTACCCTGGCCAAAAGCGACATCGGTGCCGCTGGCAGCAACATAGCCATTAATATAAGCGGTTAAATTGCCGTAAGAATCGGTCTTGACACGGGAACGCATATCCGCTAAGGCCCTATTTATCCCCGCCTCGGCGATATAGCGGGCCTTTACGGAATTGAGGAAATTGGTCGTTTCCTTCCGCGTCAAGAGCATGTTAAGGGCAAAGCTTGTCCCGATAAGCACTAACAGGCCCAAAATGCTTATCACCAAAAGTAAAGCTACGCCCCTTTTCGTATTCCATAATCCCTTTTTAATCACGTTTCGATGTTCCTCTCTCCGCACGCTTCTTCCCGACGGCCTCCTCACTTATAAGTATGCCCTATCTGATGTTTTTTTCAAGGCCGTTTTATGCTTAATTTACATCCGTAAGACAGCGGATTTTTATCTCTGGCTTCCGGGAATATAAATATTAGTTACGAATTGCTGGATCTTCGGGTTATTAGGATTTATTGGGTAAGGTTCCCTCACCGTAATCGTTACCTCAACTGACCTGGGCAATCTACCGGCCTGCGCGCCGCCTATGCCGGAATCCCATGTATTGCTCCAGGCTGAAGTTGTAGGATCGTAATATCTGAAATTTAACTGGGTTACGTATTGCGAAAGCCTGCTGCTAGAGGTACTGTCGCCTGCCCCGAAGGTGAAATTTCCGGGCGCGGAAGTCTGCGGAACATAAATTCTTTCAAGCTCATCATCTGAAACGTTCGCTGTTCCTTTTCCGTTTAACCAATAGCCCACCTTGCATAGATCGAATATCGCGTTGGGATTATTAATGCTCGGGTTAGACGCGGCGACGAAATACAGTTCATCGCCTATATTGTTAGTCCGCCAACCGCTCGGACTTGAGCTATCAAATCCTTTAAAAGTTATGTCAACGCTAGGGGCGCCGGAAATGTTTCCGCTGGACGGGAGAATGTATGCGCCCCTCAAATCTCTTGTAATCATATCCAATATAACTCGGGCGTTCTCGTAAATATTTAAATGCGATTTAGCCCTGCTCCATGAGTCAAGCCCTGCCTTGAACACGACAAAAAGAGAGGTCGCAAGTATGGCAAATATGACGGATACTACCAGGATCTCTATTAAGGTGAGGCCCTTTCTACGGGCTGAGCTTAGAGATAATTGTGACAAAATCCTCATTGCGGGGCTTTCCTTTGTAATACCACAATACGCCTAACGTGACCTGCTGGCAATTGGCCGGTAACCCCGCGGTAGAAACCTGGACCGTATAGCTAAACCGCGGATCGGAAAATGCCGCAGGGGTCCCTATCGCGGTAACGGGATAGCCGATCCTCTTTAGATCTTCCATTTTAAATTGCGCGAATATCGTCGCTTTTGTCAGGTCAGCCGAACGGCTTGCCGAATCGAAACCTACCGGGAAGAGCGCCAATATAGCGAGGATGCCTATCAGCAGTATCCCGAGAGAAATGACTATCTCGATCAAAGTGAAACCCTTTGAATTAGATCTGATATTCATCATGGCATCGTAACCGCTCCTGTCGCGGTGTCTACGGTTATCTGTTTACTGCCTTTTGCTGAGTTTATCGTCACGCTGGCAGCGCTGCCGCTGGCAAGCCCGCCGTTCGGGGTGAATGTGACCGTCGTGGTAGCGGAGAAAGTCACGCCTGCCGGCAGCTGATATGTCTTGTCGATAGACACGGTCGGCACAGCCGACCTGCATATTTTGAAGGTATGCGGCGTAGTCGCCGTATTGAAAAAAACATCATAATTTTCATTACGCGATACCGCGTAACTCCTGCCGGTCCTGAGGACCGTACCGACTTCCCTCTCAGCGGTCTTGAGCCCGGTCGAGGACGAGAAACCGGTAAAAAAAGGCACGCTCATCGCAAGAAATATCAAGATGATGAAAAGGACTATCGTCATCTCGATGAGCGTAAAACCGCTCCTGCGTCTTTGTCCGATATGTAACATTTTCATTACAGAAAAATTATACCATATATCCTATTAGTGTCAAGGCACAAAAACCGGGCAAATAAAAACCCCTACGCTGATTTGCTTCGTTCTCTTGAACAGAAGCAAATCAATACGCGGGGGGATATTTATCCCGGCAGCGTCGCTGCTCTGTCGCTCGGCAGCCATTTCCAACTAAGCCTCGCTCCCGCGGGAAAACCCAGGTTTTCCCGCGTTCCCCTTTCCTACTACGCAGAGGACGATCTCCCCTGCACCCCTTGAGTAGGACGTAGCGTATAAAGCAAAACCCCCGCATCGCAAAATGCGGGGGTTATTTAATCCCGGCAGCGTCCTACTCTCCCGAGCCGTTGCCAGCTAAGTACCATCGGCCCTGAGGGGCTTAACTTCCGTATTCGGAATGGGAACGGGTGTGACCCCCTCGGTATAACCACCAGGAAATTAATCGACAACTGCATAGAAGTATTTTGGCTGTACAACTCTGAAACTACCACTTTAAATTTTAAAGTGGCCAAGCCGGTCGGCATATTAGTACCGGTAAGCACGCCCCTTACAGGGCTTACACTTCCGGCCTATCAACCTTGTAGACTCCAAGGTGCCTTCGACTCCGCCTAAGGCGGAGGGGATACCTAGTTTTGAGGTGGGCTTGGCGCTTAGATGCTTTCAGCGCTTATCCCTTCCGAACATGGCTACCCAGCCTTTGCCACTGGCGTGACAGCTGGAACACCAGAGGTTCGTTTGCCCGGGTCCTCTCGTACTACGGGCAACTCCTCGCAAGTATCCTGCACCCGCGAAAGATAGAGACCGAACTGTCTCACGACGTTCTGAACCCAGCTCGCGTACCGTTTTAACCGGCGAACAGCCGGACCCTTGGGACCTTCTCCAGCCCCAGGATACGATGAGCCGACATCGAGGTGCCAAACCGGTTCGTCGATATGAACTCTCGGAACCGATAAGCCTGTTATCCCCAGAGTACCTATTATTCGTTGAGCGACGGCAATTCCACATTCAACCGCCGGATCATTAGGACCTGCTTTCGCATCTGTTCGTCCTGTCGGACTCACAGTTAAGCTCCCTTCTGCCCTTACACTCACCGTGCGATTGCCAACCGCACTGAGGGAACCTTTGTGCTCCTCCGTTACTCTTTAGGAGGAAACCGCCCCAGTCAAACTGCCCGTCTAGCACTGTTCCACGCCCTGTTAAAAGGGACGAGGTTAGAATTCTAATACAGTAAGGGTGGTATTTCAACGTTGGCTCCATCCCGGCTAGCGCCGGGACTTCAAAGCCTCCCACCTATCCTACACATACTGGACCAAAATCCAATACCAGAGTACAGTAAAGGTTCTGGGGTCTTTTCGTCTATTCGCGGGAAGACGGCATCTTCACCGCCACTACAATTTCGCCGAACCCCTCTTTGAGACAGCGATCAGATTGTTACACCATTCGTGCGGGTCGGAACTTACCCGACAAGGAATTTCGCTTAAAATCTTGCTCAATTTCATTTGAGCGAGTGATTTTCTTCCTCTAAAAATCACTCCTGCATGTCGCCATGCAGATGGGACCATATCTTTCTGCCGATGTTCTATGGCAGATCCAGCGTATGGTCTCTGAGGATTCTGATTAAGCCGTTTCTGGGTTTCTTTCTGTTCATCGTTTGAGCGATTTCGACTATTTTCATTAATCCGTCACGAGCCAAATGAACTTCTTTTTGCATTAACTCTACACATTGTGCAAATTTCTCAAAATCTATCTGTTTTGCCGAACGCATCCTATACCGTCTAAAGAATGGAATTATCACATTCAACAAATCATCCCGTTTTCTAACAACGTAACGATACAGATGTTCTTTATGGTTGTCATACCTCTTGTTAACCAAGATCTGTCCAACCTTAAAGAATTCAGCGATATCATATAGGCTTTTGATACTTTTGGCACCCTGCGTAACCACAAACTCGTGACTGACTTGATAGCCTGTTTTGTAGCCTTTCCGCTTACCACGGTTAGGTTGCTTTATAAATCCAACTGAAAAGCAACCTTCTCCATCTACAAAACCAATTACCCAACCTAGCTTAATCAGTCTTTCCTGCTGATTGCCTGCAGCCATAACATTTTCACCTCTTAAATATATAGACGTATCTTTCGTCTATTTTCTTTCAAAAAATTTAAGAGGTAGTTTGGCATTCTCAGGGTTTCCAGCATATGGCTAGATTTTACTAAGGCAACGAATTCACCTTAGGACCGTTATAGTTACGGCCGCCGTTTACTGGGGCTTCAGTTCTAGGCTTCGTCGGACGAATCCAACTAACCCTTTCCCTTAACCTTCCAGCACCGGGCAGGTGTCACACCCTATACATCGTCTTGTATCAACGACTTTGCAGAGTGCTGTGTTTTTGCTAAACAGTCATCCGATCCTCTTAACTGTGATCCCCGTCAGCTTGCCTGTACGGCTTACCAACGGAGACACCCCTTTTCCCTAAGTTACGGGGTCATTTTGCCGAGTTCCTTAAAGAGGGTTCTCTCGATCACCTGAGCATATTATGCCCGTCTACCTGTGTCGGATTGCGGTACGTGCACCTACTTGACTCGTAACAGAGGTTTTTCTTGGCAGTATGGTGTGGGCCAGTTCTCCCGCTCCGTAGATTGGGATCCTCGCACCCCTTGAATTTCCGCCTCTCGGCGGACTCTACAGGTGCAACCCCGGACATCCAACACCGGGTAGACTTAACCTCCTGCGTCGCTCTGTACTGATAGCGCCAAATAGATGGTGTAGGAATATTTTGCCCTACTGTCCATCGCTTACGCCCTTCGGCCTCAGCTTAGGCACGACTAACCCTGGGCGGATTAACCTTCCCCAGGAAACCTTAGACTTTCGGTGAGCCCGTTTCGCACGGGCTTTTTCGCTACTCATTCCTGCATTATCACTTCCACTTCGTCCAGTAGTCCTCTCGGTCTACCTTCACTCTAACGTGGAATGCTCCCCTACCACTACCTCATCCGAAGATGAGATAATCCGCAGCTTCGGTTATACGTTTAGCCCCGATCATTGTAGGCGCAGACTCGCGATCGACCGGTGAGCTGTTACGCACTCTTTAAATGATGGCTGCCTCTGAGCCAACATCCCGGTTGTCTGTGTAAGTCCACATCCTTTGCCACTTAACGTATATTAGGGACCTTAGCTAGCGGTCTGAGATGTTCCTCTCGCGTCCACGAGGCTTATCCCTCGTAGGCTGACTCCCGTGATAAGGTACAACGGTATTCGGAGTTTCGTTGGGTTCAGCAACCTGGTGGGGTCCTTAGCCCATCGAGTACTCTACCCCCGTCGCCCATTTACACGAGGCTAACCCTAGAGTTATTTCGGGGAGAACCAGCTATTTCTGGGTTTGATTAGTCTTTCGCTCCAATTCTCAGCTCATCCCATAGTTTTTCAACACTAACGGGTTCGGCCCTCCACGTGATTTTACTCACGCTTCAGCCTGGCCAAGAATAGATCACCCAGCTTCGGGTCTACTGCATGCAACTGGACGCCCTATTCGGACTCGCTTTCGCTACGGCTCCTCAGCTCAATGCTGATTAACCTCGCTGCACACAAGTAACTCGCAGGATCATTATGCAAAAGGCACGCCCTTAGACATTTCTGCCTTGCGGCAGACATAGTCCTCAGACAGCTTGTAGGCTTACGATTTCAGGTACTATTTCACTCTCCTTAAAGGAGTTCTTTTCAACTTTCCCTCACGGTACTTTTGCGCTATCGGTCACAAACTAGTATTTAGCCTTGGCCCGTGGTCGGGCCGGATTCCTACAGGGTTCCACGTGTCCCGTAGTACTTGGGTGCCAAATCCAGCCTCGGTATATTCATTTAATTTACAGGACTATCACCTTCTTTGGTCAGCCTTTCCAGGCTGTTCAACTATGAATATACACAAAGCCGACCTTACGGTCAGATCTGGTCCCGCAACCCTCCGCATTGCTGCGGAGTTTAGGCTATTCCCCTTTCGCTCGCCGCTACTGAGGGAATCAATGGCTTTTTCTCTTCCTCGGGCTACTGAGATGTTTCAGTTTGCCCGGTCTAGCCTCCCGCCCCTATTTTTAAATTTTCAGAGCGGGATACTGGGAGATGAATCCCAGTGGATTGCTCCATTCGGAAATCCTCGGATCAAAATCTGTTTGCGATTACCCGAGGCTTATCGCAGCTTACCACGTCCTTCGTCGCCTGTTTGTGCCAAGTCATCCACCATAAGCCCTTTGTAGCTTGACCACAATTCTCGAAATTGTAGCCAAAAAGACCTTACTACTATGCAGTTGTCAAAGAGCAGGCTCACCCCGATAAATCGGGGTTCGCTCAAATCCGCTCTAACTCATATTTTGGTGGACCTGAGGAGGTTCGAACTCCTGACCCCCTGAATGCAAATCAGGTGCTCTCCCAGCTGAGCTACAGGCCCGGATAAATCTGGTGGGCCCAAGTGGATTCGAACCACTGACCCCAGTCTTATCAGGGCTGTGCTCTAACCAACTGAGCTATGGGCCCCAATTGGTACACCAATATGAATAAAATTAAACAGCCAAGTCCAAGCGAAAAAGCCAGGATTTTAATAAGCTTTCTGTAAGGATTACTCCTTAGAAAGGAGGTGATCCAGCCACACCTTCCGGTACGGCTGCCTTGTTACGACTTAGCCCTCCTCACCAGTCACACCTTCGACCCGCTTGCGCGGATCTTCGGGTGCAGCTGACTCGGTTGGCTTGACGGGCGGTGTGTACAAGGCCCGGGAACGTATTCAGCGCGGCGTAGCTGATCCGCGCTTACTAGCGATTCCGGCTTCATGAGGGCGGATTGCAGCCCTCAATCTGAACTGGGGAATGCTTTAGAGATTAGCTCCGCCTTACGGACTTGCATCTCTCTGTACACTCCATTGTAACACGTGTGTAGCCCAAGGTATAAGGGCCATACTGACTTGACGTCGTCCCCGCCTTCCTCCTCCTCATCGGAGGCAGTCTCTCTAGAGTGCTCTCTTGCGAGTAGCAACTAAAAATAAGGGTTGCGCTCGTTGCGGGACTTAACCCAACATCTCACGACACGAGCTGACGACAGCCATGCAACACCTGTGTAAGCTTCCGCCTTTCGGCGGATCGTTCCGCTTTCGCTTCACTACCACTTACATGTCAAACCTTGGTAAGGTTCTTCGCGTAGCGTCGAATTGAACCACATGTTCCACCGCTTGTGCGGGCCCCCGTCAATTCCTTTGAGTTTCAACCTTGCGGTCGTAGTCCCCAGGTGGAGCACTTAATGTGTTAACTGCGGCACCGACCCCGAAGGGGCCGACACCTAGTGCTCATCGTTTACAGCGTGGACTACCAGGGTATCTAATCCTGTTTGCTCCCCACGCTTTCGCTTCTCAGCGTCGGTAATGGGCCAGAGAATCGCCTTCGCCACTGGTGTTCCTCCCGATATCCACAGATTTCACCCTTACACCGGGAATTCCATTCTCCTCTCCCATACCCAAGTCGCGCAGTTTTGAGTGCAGTTCCACGGTTAAGCCGTGGGATTTCACACTCAACTTACGTAACCGCCTACA
The DNA here is from genome assembly GCA_001805885.1 of Omnitrophica WOR_2 bacterium RIFCSPLOWO2_12_FULL_51_24. Taxonomy (GTDB): domain Bacteria; phylum Omnitrophota; class Gorgyraeia; order Pluralincolimonadales; family Pluralincolimonadaceae; genus Pluralincolimonas. Next base: position 16,670 of record MHHC01000053.1, on the reverse strand, counting down.
AGCCCTTTACACCCAATAAATCCGAGTAACGCTTGCCACCTCCGTATTACCGCGGCTGCTGGCACGGAGTTAGCCGTGGCTTCCTTCAAGGGTACTGTCAATACTTGACATTATTAATGTCAAGTACCATCATCCCCCTCGACAGAGGTTTACGATCCGAAAACCTTCATCCCTCACGCGGCGTCGCATTGTCAGGCTTTCGCCCATTGCAAAAGATCCTCGACTGCAGCCTCCCGTAGGAGTCTGGGCAGTGTCTCAGTCCCAGTGTGGCTGACCGACCTCTCAGTCCAGCTACCCGTCGTCGCCTTGGTAGGCCATTACCCCACCAACTAGCTGATAGGACGTGGGCTCATCTTCGAGTGGCAGGACCTTACGGTTCCCCGCCTATTCTCACAGCACCATGCGATGCCGTGGTCTTACCCGGAATTAGCACCCGTTTCCAAGTGTTATGCCGGTCTCAAAGGTAGATTACCCGCGTGTTACTCACCCGTTTGCCGCTAATCTAGACCAACTCTCGCAGCCTTGCGGCCACTCAAGTCAATCTGGATCCGCTCGACTTGCATGCCTAAACCACGCCGCCAGCGTTCACTCTGAGCCAGGATCAAACTCTCCAAAAAATAAGAGTTAACCCCAACTTTCTCGCTCGGTTGAACTTGGCTATTTAATTTTCAAAGATCGGAAAATTTAGACAATAAAAAAGGCATCGAAGACGATGCCCTGATTTTCAGGATACTACTGCATCCTCTCTTTTTTTAAATCATCCAGAATTGTCAAAGAGTTTTTTCAAACTCTTTTTTCTCCTTCCTGGCAGCGAAGTGCAGTTTTAATGCCATACCAAAAAAGCAGTCAATAATACAACATCTCCTTTGGTAACTGGAAACTATACCATTAAGGAAAGGGCTTGTCAAGTATTTTTTATCAAATTAATTGGAGCCAATATACCGATATCTACCCACTATACTCTTTATCTTTTTCACGGATTTCGTAACGTCTTCCGGGGTCTCCTGGCCGTTGATGACGGCCTGGGCGCCTCTATCGAACTCCTCGCGGACCTTGCTGTTTTCGACCATCGTGAACACCTTCGGATGGACTACGCTACCCATATCGTCGGCAAATTCCTTTAATTTTGACGGGACGGAAAAGATGGCCCGTTTATTTACCGGAAGATTGCAGGTGGTCCTGGATAAATACACCTGTTGTTCTTCAGCGGTCAACCACTTCAAAAAGTCTATCGCTTCTTTTTTATTCTTAGATTTAGCATTTACTATGAAAGGCGCCCCGACGCCGCCCCATATCTTCATCGGGTATTCGCCGGATAGCCGCGGAGGCATAAATACGCCGTAGTCGAGGCTCGGGTTCATCTCCCTGTAAACATTCACACACCAGGAACCGTTGAATGCCATAGCCGCCTGAGAGTTGGCAAATATCTCTTCCGCCCTTTTATTATCCATAGCCGTTATACCGTCCACAAGCATGCCGGCATTTTTCATCTCTTCGAATAATTTCAGTACGCGCACCCAGTCATGGCCGGTGTAGGAGATGTCGCCTTTGATCGTCCGCATTATTTGGTCTTGGCCCATGAGATTCCAGGCGTAAATATCGGCGAAACAATCTATCATCCAGAGCTCGCCCCACCCGCTGACAAACGCGGGTATCCCGGCCTCTTTCAATTTCCTGCCGCATTCTATGAACTCCCCCCATGTCCGGGGCGGCTCTTCCGGATCGAGGCCGGCCTGTTTGAATAACTTCTTATTATAAACCATCTGTATATTATTTACGTCTATCGAGATCCCATAGATGCCGGGCGTAACATTTTGTTCGTTGCCCGGGCGGAATTCGTTCTCGGCTATAACCCCGTTTAAAAATTCGTCCCTCCATTGGCCCCCGTCAGCATCCAGATATTCTGATAGCTCGACCGCATATCCGGAATTTATGAAACGGGAGAATTCCCAAACGCCCCCTAACATCCCGTAGATATCGGGCAACCGCCCCAATGTGGAGGCGAACCTTATCTTATTAGCATATTTCTCCGAGGGACTTACCAACACGAATTTTACCTTGGTCCCGGTCTCATTAAAATACATATCGGCTAAGCTCTCCAATACGGCTTGTCTATCCGCCATCCAATGCCAGATGACTATCCCCTTCGGTTTGGCGGTAAAGACGCCCAAGATCAGCCCGAGTATAAGCAAAAAGATTAACCCCGCAAGCATGGGATTAATCTCTATTACGCCTTTTGGCCTTCTCACGTCTCCCTCAACTCAATTTTTTAGTATCAACTTGACGAAGTTCCTTTTGCCCGCCTGAAGTATCATTCCATTTTTTATACCGATCTCCGAATTCGCATCCGTTATTTTAGTCCCGTCGATCTTTACGCCGCCCCCTTCGATGAGCCTCCGGCCATCGCTATTGGTCGTTGCAAATTTCGCGAGGAGGAGCAACTTGATCACCCATATCTTGCCGTCCTTAAGCATATCCTTCGACAGCTCATATTCCCTGATCTCCTCGGGGATCTCCTTTTCCTTAAAAACTCTCCTGAAATTTTCGGCTGCCTCTGCCGCTTCGCCTTTGGTATGATATGTCCCGGCCAAGATCGACGCCAGCCGCGACTTGACATCTTTCGGATGTGCGGTCCCCTTCTCCACGCCTTTCTTCAGGCCTTCTATCTCATCCAGGGGAACATCGGTCAATAACTCGTAATACGAGAACATTATGCTATCCGGTATCGACATGACTTTTCCGTAGATCTCACCCGCGGATTCGTTGATGCCGATATAATTACCGTAGGACTTGGACATCTTTACAACGCCGTCGGTCCCGACTAAGAGCGGCATCGTTATGACTACCTGAGGTTCCTTGCCGTACGCCTCCTGGAGGTCGCGGCCGACCAGCATATTGAATTTCTGGTCTGTGCCGCCGATTTCGACATCGGCGTCAAGGATGACCGAATCATATCCCTGCATAAGGGGATAAAAGAGCTCAAGGAAGCTTATGGGCTTGCCTTCCTTTAATCTCTTCTGGAAATCATCCCTCTCGAGAAGGCGGGCTACGGTGTAGCGCTGCGCGAGCTGGACAAGATGCTCGAAGCCGAACTTTGCGAACCACGCGCTGTTATGCATGCGCTCAAAGAGGTCCTTGTCGTCGGTCCTGAGTATCTTGCCGACCTGCTTCTCGTAAGTCTTGGCGTTAGCCTCGACTTCGTCTCGGCTAAGGACCTTCCTCGCCTGGGTCTGGCCCGAAGGGTCTCCGACCAGGGCGGTAGCGTCCCCTATCAAGAATACGACCTTATGGCCCAGGTCCTGGAAATGCCTCAGCTTCCTTAATAGTACGGTGTGGCCGAGGTGAATATCGGGCGCCGTCGGGTCAAAACCCGCTTTGATGACAAGCTGCTGCTTCTTCTTCAGCTTCTCAAGCAGGACGGTCTCCGAGATTATCTCGACTGTACCGCGCTTTATTATCTCAAGCTGCTTCGATACGTCCATATCACCCCCTAAAGGGTTAGACCTTAAGGCTTAAAGCGATCCTTCTTTCGGTATCGTCCACGCGCAAGACCTTGACATTGATCTTATCGCCGACTTTATATGCCTCTTCGAGTTTGCCGGTCATCTCGGCCGGCAGCTCTGATATATGGGCCAATCCCTCGAGATCCGGTGCGAGTTCGACAAAAAGACCGAAGTTGGTTATCTTTGTTATCGTCCCTCCGGTGACAGTGTCCGGCTGGAATTTCGTGACAAATTCCGGCCACGGGTCCGGGACCAGCTGTTTCATCCCGAGGGAGAGTTTCCTGTTATCGGCATCGACTGACATGACCACCGCGTCTATCCTCTGCCCCTTCTTTAATACCTCCGAGGGATGATTGATCTTCCTCGTCCAGGAGATATCGGTATTATGGAGAAGCCCGTCTATCCCCTCCTCCAGCTCGATGAACGCTCCGTAATCGATGAAAGAGCGGACCTTGCCCTTGACCTGAGTGCCGACGGGATATTTGTTGGCGACCTCAGTCCAGGGATTCATCTCGGTCTGCTTGATACCGAGCGCGATCTTCTGGCTGTCCTTATCTATGTTGAGGACTACCGCCTCTATCATATCCCCGATAGCGAGTACCTCGGAGGGATGACCTATCCTCTTGGTCCACGAGAACTCCGAGATATGGACGAGACCTTCTATGCCTTTCTCTAGTTCGACAAACGCGCCGTACGGAACGAGGTTAACTACTTTCCCCTTGACCCTGCTTCCTACGGGATACTTGGTAACGACCTGTTCCCACGGGTTCGGCGTCTTCTGTTTGAGGCCGAGGGAAAGCTTTCCGGTCGTCTTATCGACCGAAAGCAGCATCACCTCTATCTTGTCTCCGACAGCGAGCATCTCGCTCGGATGGGATATCCTGCCCCATGACATATCGGTGATATGCAGAAGCCCGTCGACACCCGGGGCGATATTGATGAACGCGCCGAAGTCGGTGATGTTCTTTACGAGGCCCGGGATCAACTGTCCCGGCTTGAGTTCCTCCATCATCTTGCCCTTGGCGACGTCCCTTTCCCTTATTATCGCGTCTTTCCTCGATACGACGATGTTCTTCCTGGGCTTATTGATCTTCACTATGACGAAATTAACGACCTGACCTAAAAGCTGGTTCAGGTTGCCGAAGCCCTTCAGGAAGACCTGGCTCGCCGGCAGGAATGCCTCGACGCCGATATCTACCGTAAGGCCTCCCTTCACCTTCTTGGTCACGCGGCCGGTCACCATATCGCCTTCCTTGCGCTCGGCGATTATCTTCTCCCAGACCTGCATGCGTTCGGCCTTCCTCTTCGAGAGGACTACCATGCCTTCGTCATTCTCCTTGGCTTCGATGAGGACATCTATGACGTCCCCGACCTTGATCGTGTTCGGGGCAAATTCCTCGAGCGAAATGACACCCTCGGACTTGTAACCGATATCGACGACAATATCTTTCGCCGTAATACCGATCACCTTCCCTTTTACGATGTCGCCTTCCTTTACGTCTTTAAAACTGTCCTCGTAGATCTTGGACATCTCTGCATGCTTCTCGTCAACCATTTTACTGTGCAACCCCCTTCTTTCTTTGGATTTTTATTTCTTTTCCCGCTTTAGGCGGGCGTCCGCATCAGGCGGACACTTCGTGCTTCGCTAACTGATTCCCCCATGCGCTTGATCTTCCCGGCGACGTGATCGGCCAGTTTTTGCGCGGCCTCCTTCTTGTCGCGCGGAAGATCGAGTTTTTTGGGATCGATCAGATCTCCTATATGTACAGATACGTGCGTACGTATTATGCGTTTCGCGCCCTTGGGCAGAGCCTTATCCGTCCCTTCTACATAAGCCGGGACGATAGGCGCCCCTGTCATTAGACTCAAATAACCGATACCGGGCTGGGCTTCGTTCATCTCCCCGGTCTCGCTCCTCGTCCCTTCCGGGAATAAAAAGATCGCCTTGCCTGATTTGAGGAGCCGGATCGCGGCCTTCATAGCCCCGATATCCCCTTTGTCCCTATTTACAGGGATCAAATTGCACCTGCCAACCACCTGGTTGAACAACCAGTTATCTAACAAGGTGCGCCTCGCCATAAAATGAAGCCTGCGCGGCGAAGCGGCTGACATAGCCGGCGGGTCGAGATGGCTTACGTGATTACTGGCCAGGATAAAAGCTCCCTTCTTCGGGATCTTCTCCTTCCCGTAAACCCTGAAACCCATATATGTCGTAAGGAACAATTTGCAAGTATTTCTTACAAGGAAATACATCATTATCTATCAGGCCTTTATAAGGCTTAAGACTTTATCAACGACGCCTTCTATCGTCAAGTCTGTCGTATCTATCAATATCGCGTCGTCAGCCTTCTTAAGCGGGCCGATCGCGCGGCTGAAATCGCTCTCGTCGCGGACCTTGAGGTCTTTTTTTATTCCCTCTTCGGTAACGGCCGCTCCTCCATCCTTCAATTCCTCGTAACGCCTGACCGCCCTGATATCAAACGAGGCATCGATATAAAACTTCTTGTCGGCATTCGGCAGGACTACTGTGCCGATGTCGCGGCCTTCCATCACCGCGCCGCCCTGCTCGCCGAGCTTGCGCTGTATGGCAACCATGCATTCGCGGACGGCTTTGGTGCGGGCGATATATTTCACGTTATTAGTGACCTCGGGCGTCCTGATCTGGTCCGTGACATCCTTGCCGTCGAGATATATTTTCAATGAGCCGCCGGACTGTTTTAATTCTATCTCGGTCGCCCTTGCGAGCGAGCCCAGCTTTGCTTCGTCGCTTAAATCCGCCTTGATCCGCAGCGCTTTAAGGGTGAGCGCGCGGTACATAGCGCCTGTATCTATATATAGGAAGCCAAGCCTCTGCGCTACGAGTTTTGCTACGGTGCTCTTCCCTGAACCGGCCGGGCCATCGATAGCGATAACCGGACGCCTCAACTTAACTTCTCCCTCCTCGCCTTCGAGCGCTCAAATTCCTTCCGCAACTGTGCGGCCGACCCGTTCTTGATCAATTTTTTGAGTTTGACGATATTGCGCTCATACCTTTCGAGCGCCTTGAGTATCTGCTTCCTGTTAGTGACGCATATATCGCGCCAGATATCGGGATCGCTCGCCGCGATGCGCGTCGTATCCTTAAATCCGCTCGAGGCGAATTCCAGGGATCTATCGCTCGCGGTATTGACAATAGCTGTTGCGGCGATATGCGGCAGATGGCTTATCTCCGCGACTATCCTGTCGTGTTCCTCGGGAGATTTTATGACGATCCTCCCTACCCCCAGCGACTTCCAGAATCCGTTCAACTTATCCAGTGCAGATTTTTTTGTCTTATTAGTCTTGGTCATTATCACGATCGAGCCTTTGAACAGGCCTTCCTGCGCGAACTTTACGCCGCGCTTCTCCGAGCCGGCTAACGGATGAGAACCGACGAAATATGCTTTCTTATGAACTATGCGTTCGAGCGATCTGACGATCTCGGACTTGGTACTTCCCACATCCGTTATTATGCACCCTTCATCCAAAGAACCGGATATCTTTTTCGCTATCTTTGGTATCAGACTTACCGGTGTCGCGATTATGACCAGGTCTGCGCCGCGGACGCCTTTTCTGAGGTCCAGGGTCCCTTCATCTACCGCGCTGCGCATGAGCGCTTCCTTTATAGAGGAAGTCCTCCTGCCTATCCCGACTACGGTATCGGCAAGCCCCCTTCTCTTTATCGCTTCGCCTATCGAGCCGCCGATAAGGCCGACCCCTATTATAGCTACCTTCCTAAATATCACGCCCGACCGCCTTCGCTACAGCCTTGAGATCTTTCATCATCTTATCGAAATTATCCGGCATGAGCGACTGCGCGCCGTCTGAAAACGCCTCTTCGGGCCTGGGATGGACCTCTACCATAAGCCCGTCCGCGCCCGCCGCTATAGCGGCCTTGGACAAGGCCGGCACATATCCCCATTTCCCTGCCGCGTGGCTCGGGTCGACTATGACCGGAAGATGCGTAAGTTTTTTCAATACGGGAATGGCGCTCAGGTCCAGCGTAAAACGCGTCTGGTCCTCGAAAGTCCTTATCCCGCGCTCGCAGAGCATGACGTTGAAATTTCCATTGGACAATATATATTCGGCCGACATCAAAAGCTCGATTATCGTCGACGATATCCCGCGCTTCAAGAGCACCGGCTTCTTAGACAGGCCCACTTCCTTTAACAGGTTGAAGTTCTGCATATTCCTCGCCCCTACCTGAAGTATATCGACATATTTTTCGATCAGATCGAGGTCGCGGATATCCATTATCTCGGTTACCACCGGAAGGCCGGTCTTCTCGCGCGCTTCTTTTAAATATTTCAGGCCCTCTTCGCCCAATCCCTGGAAGCTGTAGGGCGATGTTCGGGGCTTGAAGGCGCCGCCGCGCAGGATCGAGGCGCCGGCTTTCTTGACATCCCTCGCGATACGGATCAACATCTCGCGGTTCTCGACGGAACACGGCCCGGCCATCACGGCTATCTTCTTGCCGCCTATCTTGACCTTGCCGGCGTTTATTACGCTGTTCTCGTGTTTGAATTCCCGTGAGACTAATTTGTACGGCGCGAGGATAGACATGACCTTCTCGACGCCCGGGAATACGTCGAGCGGCGTGGACCGGAGCACATCCTCCTCGCCTATCAAGCCGATAATGGTGCGCTCGACGCCCTTTGATATCATCGGCTTGAGGCCGAGCGCCTTGACCTTTTCTACGATATGTTTTATCTGGGATTCCGTCGCTTCCGGTTTTAAGACGATTATCATCCTAATTCTCCTTAATGAGGCCATAAGTTACGGAATGCGAGTGACGTAACTTATAAGGCCGAATTAACCCCGCGGCCTGCGTAGAAAATTTCAACGAAATTTTCAAGCGTTTAGGCAAGGGGTACGGTGTCATTCCTTCAGTGCCTTTTTGAGGGCTTCGATGAATCTCCTGTTCTCCTTATCGGTCCCTATGGTAACGCGTATATAACTATCAAGCTTATACGGCTTCATATCCCTTACGATGACGCCGCGCTTTAGCATCTTCTGGAATAATTCCCAGCCGTCGCGTTTTACATCCACAAGTATAAAGTTGGTCTGGCTCGGGACATACGCGGCGCCCATTTTATCCAAAGCGCCGTAAAGGAACTTCTTCCCCTTGAGGACTGCCTCTCTGGTCTTCTTTAAATATGCCGCGTCATCAAGGCTTGCCAGCGCGGCAACCTGCGCCAATGAGTTCACGTTAAACGGCTGGCGTACCCTGTTCATACAATCTATAAGTTCCGCGTTCGACAGGGCATATCCGACTCTCAATCCCGCGAGGCCGTAGGCCTTTGAGAAAGTCCGGAGGATTATCAGGTTCCTATCATTGAGGTACCTTATCGTATCGGGATAATCTTTGGCGTCCACGAAATCGTAATACGCCTCATCCATTACGACGATCACGTTCTCCGGTATCCCTTCCAAAAATTTCCTTATCTCTTTGTCGCTGATATAAGTCCCGGTCGGATTGTCGGGATTGGCGATAAAGACGAGTTTCGTCTTTTCATTGATCGCTTTTCTCATGCCGTCTAGGTCATATTTGAGGTTAAGGCTGGGGACTACCATCACCTGACGCCCGTATGCCTCTACGATCAACCGGTATTCCAGAAACGTCGGGTCCGCTACGATAGCGTTCTCATCCTCGTTCATGAAAGCCTGGACTATGACCGCTATCAGTTCATCCGAACCGTTACCGAATGTCAAATTATCCGGTTTTACCTTTAATTTTTTCGCGAGTTTCACTTTAAGGTAATAGCAATCACCGTCCGGATACCGGTTCAGGTCTTTGAGCGTTTTCTTTATGGCCGTGACCGCTTTCGGCGAGGGGCCTAGCGGGTTCTCGTTGGATGCGAGTTTATAGACCTCATCCAACAAGAACTCTCTCTTGACCTCATCTATAGGCTTGCCCGGTTGATAGGGCTCTATATTCATTACGCCTTTTTTCGCTAACCTGCTCATCGTGCTTCCTTATGCTATGGGATTAGGCCCTTCCCTTAGTGGAGGGGTAAGGCCTATCCTGTGGATATGACCCCAGTATCTTCAGGTTCGTGCAGATGCCTTCGAGTTCCTTGATCGCCTTCTTTATCCTAACATCCTCGTGGTGGCCGATCATGTCTACGAAGAAGCGGTACTCCCATACCTTCTTCTTCGACGGGCGCGATTCTATCTTCGTCAGGTTTATCCTGTTCTTCTTGAACGGTACCAGCATATCGTGGAGCGCGCCGACCCTGTCCTTTACCGAGAACATGATCGATGTCTTGTCTTTGCCGGTCGGTTTATTCTCCGTCTTTCCTATGACCAGGAACCTCGTCATATTATGCGGGCTGTCCTCTATCGAGCGCGCGAGGATATTGAGCCCGTAGCATTCTGCCGCGAGACCGGATCCTATCGCGGCCGCACCCCTCTCCTTTACCGCCATCTCGGCGGCCTTGGTCGTTGAAGTAACCTCGATCAACTCAACTCGCGGAAGGTTAGCTTCAAGCCACATCCTGCATTGTCCGATGACATTCGGATTGGAATATATCCTCTTTATCTGGTCCATCCGGCACTTAGCCAGAAGGTTATGCGATATCTCAAGTGATATCTCCGAGCATATCTTTAAGTCCGACTCCATGAACATGTCAAGGGTATAGTTAATCGCGCCCTCGATCGAATTCTCGATCGGGACCACCCCATAATCAGCCCTGCCGTGTTCGACTTCGGCGAAGACCTCTGTAATGGTATTCACCGGCAGATATCTCACCGACGATCCGAATTTCTTAAGCGCCGCTATGTTGGAGAAACTGGCAGGCGGTCCCATGTACGCTATCTTGAGCGGCTTCTCGAGCGCCAGAGAACCCGACATTATCTCCCTGTATATCGCCTGGAGGGTCTCGTTCGAGAGCGGCCCGCCATTCTGCGAGGAGACTTTCTCATACACGATCCTCTCCCTGTCCGGAGAGTATACGCTCTTACTTGCCTTCGCCTTCAGCCGGCCTATCTTCTGGCTTAGGCGCGCCCTCTGGTTGAGCGACTTGACTATCTTCGAGTCTATCCGGTCTATCCCCTTCCTTAACTTTTCTAAGTCCATCCTCCACCTCCTGCAAACCTATGTCCGCCTCTGTAAACTCCGAAAGTTTTGGAAGCTCGTTCAACGAGCTCAACCCGAACCTGTCCAGGAACTCCTTCGTCGTACCGTAGAGTATCGGCCTGCCCGGCGCGTCCTTCCTGCCGGTTATCCTGATAAGCAATCTGTCGGCGAGCGTCTTTATGACACCATCGACATTTACGCCGCGGATGTCTTCTATCTCCGCCTTGGTGATAGGCTGCCTGTAAGCGGCTATCGCCAATGTCTCGAGCGCCGGCTTACTGAGCTTATCCTTTGACTTGACCCTGTAAAATTTCTTGAGATATTCTGCGAACGCAGGCTCGGTCACCATCTGGTATCCGCCCGCGACCTCGTAGACTTTGAAGCTCCTTCCGAGGTTCTCATATTCGGATTTAAGCTCGAGGAGCGCGGTCTTTATATCCTTCGCGTCGATCTCCTCAATGACCTCTTTCATCTGCTCGATAGTTATCGGCTTCTCCGAGGCAAAGAGGAGGGCTTCGATTATCTTTTTAGCCTCACTCAGTTCCATTCTGCGCTGCCTCCCTGAGCTTCGGGCTGATCTTATCCGTGTTGCGCACGACCTCGATCTCGCCGAAGACGCGGCGCTGCCTTACGACAACTTCCTTTACCCTTATAAGTTCGAGGAGCGCCAGGAAAGTCGCTATAAGCTCAAGCCTGTTCCTGGACTTCTTGAACAAATCCCTAAAATTTACGACCGGCTGTTCGACCAGAAGGTGAAAGATCTCGTGCACCTTTTCCTCGACCGTATATTCGTCTTTTACCACCTCAAGGAAAGCCTCTTTCGAGACCGACTTCAATATCGTGGAAAAGGCGTTTATCAGGTCGAATATCGATGCCTCGAAATACGGCCCTTCGGTCTGGTCTATATACTGCGTCTCATCTACCGAACGCGGGAAGACCATAGACCTCCTGCGCTCGAGTTCCGAAAGTTCGCCGGCGGCCTCCTTAAATTTCTTGTATTCAATGAGCCTGTGCACGAGTTCGGCGCGCGGGTCCTCTTCCTCTATCTCTTCGGGCGGCTGTTCCTCGGGCGGCAGGAGCAGCCTCGATTTGATGTGCATCAGTGTCGCGGCCATCACGATGAACTCGCCGGCGATATTCAAGTCCAGCAGCTTCATATATTCGAGATACTGGAGGTATTGCTCGGTGATCTTCGCGATCGGGATATCGAAGATATCGGCTTCTTCTTTTTTTATAAGATAAAGCAGAAGATCGAGCGGACCTTCAAATACATCGAGTTTTACCTTATATGTCATATACCGACCGCCTTCTTTATCTCGTCCAGAGTCCCGCGGGCAAATGCCTGAGCTTTCCTCGCGCCTTTTTCGAGGATCGCCTCAAGCTCTTTCCTGTCCTTAAGGAATCCGTCCCTTCTCTCCTGGATCGGCTTTAGGAGCTCGACTATACAATCCGCGAGTTTCTCCTTATCCTCGACACAGCCGATCTCGGCCGCCTTGCATTTTTCGGAAATATCGGCGGCCAATTCCGGGAAGAAGAACTTGTAATACGAATAGACGTTACAAATATCGGGATGGCCGGGATCCTGCCTCTTTATCCTCTGCGGATCGGTTATCATCGACTTTATCTTCTTCTTGACCTCACCGGGCGTATCCGAGAGGTTCACCGAGTTGCCGTAGCTCTTGGACATCTTCCTGTTGTCGACGCCCAATAACCTCGGCGTCTTGGTCATTATCGCCTCGGGCTCGGGAAATATCTCTTTTTTATAAAGAAAATGGAACCTGCGTGCGATCTCGCGCGTGAGCTCCAGATGCGGCAACTGGTCATCGCCGACTGGCACGGCATTCGCCTTGTATATCAATATATCAGCCGCCTGCAAAACCGGATAACCGAGAAATCCGTATGTCGCGAGGTCTCTCCCCTCGACTTCCCTGAGTTGCTCTTTATATGTCGGGCAGCGTTCGAGCCACGAGAGCGGCGTTATCGTTGAGAGTATCATATTTAATTCCAGGTGTTCCGGTACGTGCGACTGGACGAATATGACCGACTTCTCCGGGTCGATGCCGCAGGCGAGAAAATCAGCGACGTTGTCTATTATGTTATCCTTCATCGCGGAGGGGTCAGCGTATTCGCTCATGAGCGCGTGATAATCCGCGACCATGAAGAAACAGTCATACTCCTCCTGCATCTCTACCCAGTTCTTAAGCGCGCCCGCAAGATGCCCGAGGTGCAGCCTTCCGGTCGGACGCATTCCGCTTAAGATGCGCTTTTTCACGTCTACAATTTCCTCGCTGTCTTCTTCAGCTCGAATATCTCTATCACGTCGCCGACCTTTACGTCATTGAAGTTATCGAGCGAGATACCGCATTCGAACCCTTCCGCGACTTCCTTGACGTCTTCCTTAAATCTCTTTAAAGAACTGATCTTCCCCTCGAAGACCTTGTCCTTCTCCCTCCACAGGCGGCAGGAAGCGCCTCTTATCGCCTTGCCTTTGGCAAGGAAACAACCGGCTATCGTGCCGGCCTTAGTAACCTTGAATACCTGCCTTACATCAGCGCGGCCCACGAAGACTTCGGAGATGGTCGGCTCCAGCATACCTTCCATGGCGCTCCTTACGTCGGAGATCGCCTCATATATGATCCTGTATAGCCTAACGTCGACTTCTTCCAATTTCGCCTTCGGCGCGGCTTCAGGCGTAAGGTCGGCGTGGAATCCGATTATGATCGCGTTCGAAGCGGCGGCCAGCATGATATCCGATTCGTTTATGCTTCCGACGCCTGAATGTATGACATCGAGCTTTATATCTTTCGTCTCAAGGCCCTTTAGCGATTGCTCGAGCGCCTCGACCGAACCCTGGACATCAGCCTTGACGATGATCTTTAGTTCCTTCGCCTTTCCTTCCTTGACCTGTTGGGAAAGTTCCTCGAGAGTGATCCTCTTTACGGGCTGCATGTGCGTCGCTTTCGCCTCATCCTGGCGCCTGTTCACTATCTCTCTCGCCGCCTTTTCATCCGGCACTACGAAGAATATATCACCCGCCTCAGGGACGCCTGCCAGGCCCAATATCTCTACCGGCTTTGAAGGCAGAGCTTCATTGATCCTATGCCCGAGGTCGCTTATCATCGCCCTGACTTTGCCGTAATGCCGCCCCGCGACAACTGTATCTCCGGGCCTTAATGTCCCTTTCTGCACGAGGACGGTCGCGATAGGACCGCCGCCCTTGGATAATTTTCCCTCTATGATCACGCCTTTCGCCGCCCTCGTCGGGTCGGCTTTGAGCTCGAGCATTTCTGACTCGAGGATCAGCATCTCCAAAAGTTCGTCGATGCCTTGACCTGTCTTAGCCGAAACCCCTACAGCGATCGTCTTACCGCCCCAGTCCTCTGTCATAAGGCCTATATCCATCAATTGCTTCTTTACCTTGTCGGGATTCGCGTCGGGCTTATCTATCTTGTTCAACGCGACGACGATCGGCACATTCGCCGCGCGCGCGTGGTCGATAGCTTCTTTTGTCTGGGGCATGACGCCGTCGTCGGACGCTACGACTAAAATGACTATATCCGTTGCCTGAGCGCCGCGCGCCCTCATCGCGGTAAATGCCTCATGGCCGGGTGTATCTAAAAATGTAATATGGCCTTTTCCGACCGCGACTTCATATGCGCCTATATGCTGTGTGATCCCGCCGGACTCCTTCTCGGCCAGGCGGCTCTTCCTTATCGCGTCCAGGAGCGATGTCTTGCCGTGGTCGACATGTCCCATCAATGTTACAACCGGAGCGCGGGAGATAAGCTTAGTTTTGTCCTCGACATCCAGGGCCTTTGTTATCTCCTCTTCCCGCGTCAACGGTTTTTCAAATTCATATCCGTAATCGGCGGCTATAAGGCTCGCCACTTCAAAGTCGACCGCCTGGTTTATTGTCGCCATCACCTTCAGTTTCATAAGTTTCATTATTAATTCATTGGGCTTGGCGTTCATTTTGGCGGCGAGGTCTTTTAAAGTGATCGGGAATTTACATGAGACCTTTACCGGCTCTTTCTTGACCAGGGGCGCGGGAGGAGCTGGCGGAGCAGGAGGAACAACCGGAGCTTTTGCTTCAGACTTCAGGGCCGTTTTTACTTCCGGTTTTGGAGACGGCCTTTCGGCCCGTGGGGCCTCAAGCTTGCGGGCCTCAACCTTCGGCACGACTTTCGGCGCGGGCTTGACCTCAGGTTTTACTGTTGCCCTGGCCTCAACCTTAGCCTTAACCTTCTTTACAACGGCAGCCTTGGGTTTAGCCTTGACCTTAGCCTTAACCCTGGTTTCTGTTTTTACTTTTTTCTTTGGTTCTTCTTTGGCTTTTTTCATTTTTTGCGCGCCAACTCTTTCGCGCTATTTAGTATCTTATCGGCGGTCTTCTCGCCTATGCCTTTTATCTTCGTTAGCTCCTCTACGGACGATCCGGCGATCTTTTCAACAGTATCGAGTCCGGCATCTTCCAAAAGCTTCCTGGTCTTCGGCCCGACCCCTTCAAGCGATGATATGTCTACGGCTACTTCGGCTGCTTCGGGCGCTGCCTTCTCTTCCGGGCCGAGCGCCGTTTCGGCGGCCTTGACCTTAGGCTTGATGTCTATCTCCCAACCGGTAAGCTTCGATGCCAAACGCACATTCTGGCCTTTCTTCCCGATAGCGAGGCTCAATTGGTCGTCGTCGACCGTGACCAGCGCCTGTTTTATCTCCTTATCGAGTTTTACGGTTGATATCTTAGCTGGACTAAGCGCCGCGATTATATATTCCTTTATGTCGTCGCTCCAGCGGACGATATCTATCTTCTCGCCCTGGAGTTCCTTTACTATATTCTTGACGCGCGAACCCCTCATCCCGACGCACGCGCCCACACAGTCGATCTTCTCGTCCTTGGAAAATACGGCGATCTTGGTCCTGTCGCCGGCTTCCCTGGAAATGGACTTTATTTCGACTATCCCTTCGTATATCTCGGGTATCTCTAGCTCAAAGAGTTTCTTTACCAGCCCGGGATTGGCGCGCGATAGGACTATCTGCGGCCCCTTGCCGGTCTTCTTTACCTCTACCACAAAGGCCTTTATCCTGTCGCCCTGCCTGAAGTTCTCCTTGGACGACTGCTCGCTCTTCGGGATGAAACCCTCGGTCTTGCCGAGGTCAACGACGATATTGCCCTTCTCGAACCTGTATACCGTCCCGGTCACGATGTTGCCGACGCGGCTGTTGTAATCGGTGAATATCACGTCACGCTCGGCCTCGCGTATCTTCTGGATGATTATCTGCTTGGCGGTCTGCGCCGCTATGCGGCCAAAATCCTCGGATTTTATCTCTTTCCCGCCCGAGAATACGCTGATCTCTCCGCTCTTCCTGTCTATTTTTACCTCGACCTCTTCGGTCTGGGAACCCAGCGCTTTCTTTGCGGCGCTGACCAGGGCGCTCTCGACGGCCGACATCAATATCTCGCGGTCGATGCCCTTATCCCTTTCCAGATGGTCCAAAACCGATAATAATTCTCCGTTCATATCTCTTCCTTTTCTAAAATTCGAAGTGAAGCTTAGCTTTAGCTATCATGTTGCGGGGGATGGTCACTTCATCGCCCGACGGAAATTCTATTTTTATGCTCTCCTCGCCTACCCACTTCAATTTCCCGGTAAACTCCCTTTTATTCTCTACCGGGCCGTAAGTTATGACATATATATCCTCGCCTATCGTCCTCTCGAAATCGCTCGTCTTGACAAGCTTCCTGTCGAGGCCCGGCGACTGCACCTCGAGCGAATAGGGCCCTTCTATCGTGTTCGCCTCATCAAGGATCCCCCCGATCTGACGGTTCAGGCTGCCGCATTCGCCGATCGTTATGCCGCCTGCCTTGTCTACAGCAAAACGCAGGACCATGCCCCCGCTCTCCCTGCGGTAGGTAAGGTCGATCAGTTCGACGCCCGCCTCCGAAAGGAGCCGGGAGGTCAGTTCCCTGACTTTCTCTACTATAATGTTCTCTTCCATACCTAGTTAGGGCTTTTTGCCGATAGAGGGCAATAAAAAAAGTGGGTAACTTTTTACCCACTTCTCCTTTTAAAAAG
>MHHC01000052.1 GCA_001805885.1 Omnitrophica WOR_2 bacterium RIFCSPLOWO2_12_FULL_51_24 | reverse complement strand
ATGGCGACGGCGAAGAACCTCGGACAGATAGCGCAGGTAGTGATAATAGTCATCACGGCGCTTACGGTCCTTCCGATGCTCGGTGTCAGGACTTTCATATTGGATACCGCGGTAATAGTGGTATTGGCGTCGGCTGGATTGGCTTTGGGCTTGGCGTTCGGCCTCGGCTCAAAGGATATTGCCGGCAAGATCATGTCAGAACTTGTCGACAAATGGAAAAAGAGATAATTTCGGAGGAAGACGTAGTAAAAGTTGAATAATTTCAACTAGGTTTTTAAAAGAAGGGACTTCTAAACGGGGAAGTCCCTTCTTTTTTTGTACCTCGGAAAGACAAATTATGGCAAATATTGTGGCAAAACGCGGAATGAGGCACAAGGTCCCGCCTCAGCGGGGCTGTGTAGTGGGGTTGACCTATGACGTCAAGCCCGACTACGTCTTAAAAAAAGGAGACCCTGAAGACGCTAATGCCGAATTCGACCACCCGGATACCATAGACGTAATCAAGGATGCCATAGAGTCGGGCGGGCACAAGGTCGTAAAGATCGGCAATGTCAGGAAACTGCTCAAGCGCCTAAAAAACCTCGATGTCGATATCGTCTTCAATATCGCCGAAGGCGTATCGGGCCGCAACAGGGAATCCGAAGTGCCTGTCATACTCGAGATGGCGGGTATCCCGTTCGTCGGAGGCGATGGGCTTACGCAGGGCCTGACGCTTGACAAGATAATGGCCAAGAAAGTCCTGATCTCAGAAGGCATACCCACTCCCGCATTCTTCGAGATCTCGGATATAGGCAATATCGACGGCGTCGGAATAGGCTATCCCCTTATAGTGAAGCCGAAGCAGGAGGGGTCGAGCAAGGGGATAAGCGATAGATCTATAGTAAAGAACAAACGGGAACTTAAAAGGCAGGCGGACTGGGTTATCCGGACTTATAAACAGCCGGCCCTTGTAGAAAAATTTATTACCGGCTCTGAATTTACGGTACCTATCATAGGAAACGAAAAACCCGAAGTGCTTCCTACAGTACAGATAAGCATAGACGGAAAAACCAACCTGGGTGACCTGTGCTATACCTTCTCGAGGATAAGGTCGGATACGTTAAGCTACGTCTGTCCGGCAAGGATAACCAGGGAACTTGACAGGAAACTCAAGGAGGTGTCCTTAAAGGCCTATAAGGCGGTCGAATGCCGTGACTTCGGCAGGGTAGACATAAGGGTCGATAAGAACGGCAATCCGTACGTATTGGAGATCAACCCCCTGCCGTCGCTTTCGACTGAAGACGTATTTATGACGGTGGCGAAGCATATGAAGGTTTCATATAACAGTATAGTAAACAGGATACTCGATTATGCGTTAGAAAGGTACGGGATGAGATAGATGGGACTCAAAGTAGCATTCACATATAATCTAAAGAGGAAGCCCGGAAATAGAGGCCTGCCGGACGATTATTATTCTGAATTTGACAGCAAGGAGACGATAGAGGCGATAGCTAACGGCCTGCGCTCAGGCGGAAATGAGGTTTTTCTGGTCGAGGCGGATAAGGGGCTTTTGAACTGGTTCCAAAATAATAAGGTAGACATCGTATTTAATATTGCCGAGGGGATTAACGGCGAATCGAGGGAGTCGCAGGTGCCCGCGGTACTGGATTTCCTCGGTATACCGTATACCGGTTCCGGCGTGCTCGCCCTCGGCGTCTCGTTGAATAAGACGCTCACGAAGAAACTATTCGAACATGCGGGTATTCCGACTCCGAAATACAGGTTGATCACCGATCCGGCAGTCATATCCGACGAGGGGCTTAGATACCCCCTCATAGCCAAGCCGAACAGCGAAGGCTCGGGCAAGGGAATAACGATGTCCAGCGTCGTACGGAATAAGGCGGAACTTACGAGAGAAGTCGAAAAGACTTCTCGAGTATACCAGCAGGAGACCCTCGTCGAGGAGTTTATAGACGGCAAGGAGCTGACAGTGGGCATCCTGGGAAATTATCCGCCAGCCGTCATGCCCATACTCGAGATAGATTTCTCCAACTGCAAGACCTCAGGCGAGTTTTTCTATACATGGAAGGTCAAGGAATTTGAGAAAGAGGTTGAGGAGAGCAAGGGTTTAAGCCCGCATTGGTATTGCCCGGCGAGATTAAGCGAGACCGAGGCGAAGATTATAGGCGAAACGGCGCTCAAGGCATTCCATACCATAGGATGTGTTGACCTCTCGCGGGTGGACATAATGCTCGGCAAGGACGGAGTGCCTTATGTATTGGAAGTAAATCCCCTGCCGGGGTTGGACCCGGTGGATTCAAATTTCCCGTATATCGCGAAATGCGCGGGAATGGATTATGGGAACCTTATGAACAGGATATTGGAGGTCGCTGTCGAAAGACACAACAAAAACAAAAGTCTTGCCCTACAGGAAAGGAGCTCACGTTGATAAACGCCGTTAATCCGTTAGCTGAGCGTTGGAATGATGTGCCGGAAAGCGACTGGGAAGATTGGCATTGGCAGATAAAAAACAGGGTCATGACCTACGACGGCCTCAAAGAGATCTTAAAACTTATGCCGTCTGAAGAGATCGGCGTAAAGAGGTCGAAGGGAAGATTGCTTATGGCGATCACGCCTTATTGGCTATCCCTTATTGACACGATGAGGCCGACCTGCCCGATAAGGCGGCAGGCGATACCGACGGCCGAGGAATTCGATGTTTCGGCTTTTGATATGGAAGATCCCTGCGGGGAGGACAAGGACTCTCCGGTGCCCGGGCTCGTCCACAGGTATCCGGACAGGGTTCTCCTGCTCGTCACCGAGAAGTGCGCGATGTATTGCCGGCACTGCACGAGGAGAAGGATTGTCGGCTCGGAGGCGCACCTGACCAGCCCGCAGAATTTCGAAAAGGCTTATGAATATATAAGGTCTAACCACAGGATACGCGATGTCCTGATCTCCGGCGGGGATCCGCTTATGCTTCCGGACGAGACCTTAGATGATATTTTGAAAAATTTAAGGGCTATACCGAACGTCGAATTTATCCGCCTCGGGACGAGGATGCCGGTGACGGTCCCGATGAGGATCACCGAGGACCTGATATCCATTCTCAAGAAATACTCGCCGGTATGGGTATCGCTCCATTTCAACCATCCTAAAGAAATAACAAAACGCTGTAAGAAAGCATGCGATATGCTGACTGACGCGGGCATACCGCTCGGGAGCCAGACTGTGCTGTTAAAGGGAATAAACGACAGGCTGTCTACGATGCGCAGGCTTATGCACGAACTGTTGAAAGTGCGCGTGCGCCCGTATTATATATATCAGTGCGATCCGGCGAGGGGCATAAGCCATTTCAGGACGCCGATCGCGACCGGGATAAATATAATGGAAAAGATGCGCGGTCACACCTCCGGCTACGCGGTCCCGACTTACGTCGTTGACGCGCCCGGCGGCGGCGGAAAGATACCCGTCGCGCCGAATTATGTCATATCGCAGGCTAAGGGTTCTTTCACCTTAAGGAATTTCGCCGGCCAGATATTCACTTATCACGAACCTGTCGAGGAAGGCGAAGTCGTGAGGGTCAGCCACCAAGGTCAGCAGGGCAAGCAGGGTAAGAAGGAAGTAAAGACGGCTGAGACGAAACCCGCAGCCGCGTAATGAATTATATCGTTGCAAAAAGGCTAATTATTTTTCCCGCCATAGCGGTTCTGTGCCCGCTGGCATTTTTAGGCTGCGGACCGCAGCAGAAGCCCGAGGAGATCAAAGCCGCCCTGGTCGAATTTGATTCCTCTTTCAAAGCCGTTCTCGATAAGAAAGCCAAGATAGATTCCCAAACGGAGACGCTGAAGGGAGAGTTCCGCGCCAAGCAGGGCGAGCTCAACTCAAAGATCATGGAACTCGAAGAAGAGCTTAAGGCCGCAAGGAAAGAGTCATACGCGAAGATCCATGACTTAAACACCCAGCTGGATCCCGAAAGGCAGAAGATAAACCTCAAAATGGGAGAGCTGAAGATGAAGCTGAACGGCAAGGAGGCAAGGGCCTCATCTATCAGGAGTTCCATAAAAAACCAGAAGAACCTGCTCGATAATAAGAAATTGAACCTATCCCCTCAGGAGCAATCCGAACTGCAGAACGATATAGAGAAAGCGAAACAGGAACTTGCGCCCCTCGAAGCAGAGACAACCTCCCTCCGCCGTGAAATCCAGCTTTACAGGCAGGAACTAAATCTGCTAAAATAGGAGTACCCGTCCCTCGCCTAAACGCTTGAAAATTTCTTCGAAATTTTCTGCGCAGGCTTCGGGATTTTTGTAAGGAGTTAAAATGAGCAAAATAAAAAGAGCATTAATAAGCGTTTCTGAAAAGAAGGGAGTCGTTGATTTCGCAAAAGGGCTTGAGAAGCTTGGCGTCGAGATCATCTCGACTGGCGGGACAGCGAAGGTCTTGAGGGAGAACGGGATAAAGATCCGCGCTATCTCGGACGTGACGGGATTTCCCGAGATGCTGAGCGGCCGCGTCAAGACCTTGCACCCGAAGATACACGGCGGGATACTCGCGAGGCGCAGCGACCGCGGACATATGAAACAGGTCAAAGACCACAGGATAGGCCTTATCGACATGGTGGTCGTGAACCTCTATCCATTCGAGGATACGGTCTGGAATCCGAAAGTTAAGCTTGAAGATGCGGTAGAGATGATAGATATCGGCGGGCCGGCGATGATACGCTCGGCCGCGAAGAACTTCAATGATGTCGCCGTGTTATGTAATCCCGACAGGTATCTTTGCGTACTTATGGAATTGCAGAAAAATGACTGCGCCCTTTCGGAAGAGACGCGCCAGGCCCTCGCGGTCGAGGCGTTCGGGCATACCGCGAAATACGACGCGGCGATATACGCCTTTCTAAGCGGCCGCTTTGCCCGGAGCAAAGACAAATTTCCGGAGATACTGCACCTTGTTTTTGAGAGAGCGCAGGGCCTGCGTTACGGCGAGAACCCGCACCAGAAAGCCGCGTTCTATGCCGATTCAATAAAGCCGGCTTATGGTTTCGGTAACATGAAACAGGTCCACGGCAAAGAACTTTCGTTCAATAATTTCCTTGACCTCCATTGCGCGGTGCAGATAGCAAAAGATTTCGAGTCGCCTACTGTCTGCGTTGTTAAGCACAATTCGCCGTGCGGTGTGGCGTCTTCGACAAAACTCGACAACGCCTACAAGGATGCGTTCAACTGCGACAGCCTCTCGGCTTTCGGCGGCATAGTAGGCCTTAACAGAAAGGTCGACAGCAGGACCGCGGAGGCGATATCTGATTCGGGTTTCCTCGAATGTGTGATAGCCCCGGCATACGATGCCGGCGCGCTTAAGATCCTTACGGAGAGGAAGAATCTGCGCATAATCGAATATAGGGATATGGATACAGGGTCCCGCAATAGCGGGAAAGGTACCGACCGCGAGATCTATTCCTGCG
>MHHC01000051.1 GCA_001805885.1 Omnitrophica WOR_2 bacterium RIFCSPLOWO2_12_FULL_51_24 | reverse complement strand
CTGCCCCGAGATGCCGCAGGCGATATATATCTTGGGACATACGGTCTTTCCCGTCTGTCCGACCTGATGGGAGTACGGGATCCATTCGGCGTCGACTGCCGAGCGCGATGCGCCGACCGCGCCGCCCAATACTTTCGCGAGCTCTTCGATAATCTTGAAATTCTCGGGCTTACCAAGCCCCCTTCCTCCCGAGACTATTATATTCGCCTCGGTAAGGTTAACCGTAGCCGATTCCTCTTCCTTTATCTCTAATAATTTCGTACGCGAATCATAAATGTCCCCCGGATAATCCTTCTTTATCACCTGGCCGGTCCGGGATTTGTCGACAGGCGCTTCTTTGAATACTTTGTGGCGGACCGTCGACATCTGAGGGCGGTAGTTCTCGCAGAGGATAGTCGCCATGATATTGCCGCCGAATGCCGGACGCGTCTGCAGAAGCAGTCTCTTCTCTTTATCGATAGCCAAGCCCGTGCAATCCGCAGTAAGGCCGGTGTAAAGCTTTACCGCTACGCGCGAGGCGAGCGACCTGCCGATGGAGGTAGCGCCATAAAGGAGTACCTCGGGCTTGAATTCTTTTACCAGCTCGACGATTATATTCGTATAGGGCTCGTCCATGTAATTTTTGAGCTTCGTATTTTCTACGAGATAGACCTTATCGGCGCCCCGCCAAAACAACTCCTGCGCTTTGGCTTCTATTCCGTCGCCTATCAGGATGCAGGCGAGCTCCGTTCCGAGATCGTCTGCCAATTCCCTGCCTTTTCCGAGAAGTTCATATACTACACTCTGGACGACACCTTTCTTCTGCTCGGCAAATACCCAGACGCCTTTATAAGAACTTAAGTCCGCCTTCTGCGGCACCTTGCAGACCGTAAGCTCTATCGCCTTGAATTTGCACGACGCCACGCAAGCTCCGCATAATGTGCACTTGCCGAAATCTATGACGGCCTTCTTGTCCTTCATGGTTATCGCGCCGAAAGGACAGCTCTTGACGCACAACGTGCACCCCGTGCATTTATCCAGTAATATCTGTATGGAACACTCTTGAGGATTATTCTGTTCTGCCATCTTATGTATTTCCCGCCGCGATCACTACGTCTTTTAACGCTTCGACCAGTTTATTTACGACTTCCTGCGTATCACCCTGTAAGATCTGTCCGCCGGTCCTCTTCGGCGGCGTAAATATTTTATTCACGACCGTGGGAGAACCCTTCAGGCCAAGCCGATCGTGATCAACGTCGATATCTTTCGCGGTCAGGGTCACGACAGGCGCCTGTTTGGCGCGTATCTTCCCTTTTAACGAGGGAAGCCGCGGGATATTTATCTCTTTTACCACCGTAATAAGGCACGGGAGAGGGGTCTCAATGACCTCGAACCCTTCCTCGGTCATCCTCTCGAACCTCGCCATCCCTTCCTTTATCTCTTCGGTCTTTTTGACGTATGTGACCTGCGGGATATCAAGGGTCGCCGCTATGCCCGGCCCTACCTGCGCGGTATCGCCGTCGATCGCCTGCTTGCCGCATATTATGAGGTCGAATTTCCCGAGTTTCTGTATGCCTTTCGCGAGGGTATAGCTCGTCGCCCATGTATCGGAGCCGGCGAATGCGCGGTCGGACAAGAGCACCATATCGTCCACGCCCATCGAGATAGCTTCGCGCAGCGCTTCTCCGGCTTGCGGAGGACCCATAGAGATGACGGTGATCTTTCCGCCGAGCTTCTCCTTTATCCTCAGCGCTTCCTCGATGGCATACATGTCGAATGGATTTACTATCGACTGGACGCCCTCGCGCATCAGGGTGTTCGTCTCGGGATTTATCCTTATGTCCTGGGTGTCCGGGACCTGTTTTATGCAGACGATTATGTTCATTTTCTGAGCTGCTCTTTCAGTAGTTCCAGCGCGATGATGTTGCGCTGTATCTGGTTGGTGCCCTCGTATATCTGGGTGATCTTGGCATCGCGCATATACTTTTCGACCGGATAGTCGCGCATGTAACCGTAACCGCCCAATACCTGCACCGCGTCGGTAGTGACCTTCATCGCGACATCGGAAGCGAATAATTTAACCATAGCCGATTCCTTCGAGACATCCTTAACGCCCGCATCGACCATTCTGGCGACAGCGTAAGTCAAGGCCCGCGCCGCCTCTACCTCGGTCGCCATATCCGCGAGCATGAACTGCAATCCCTGGAAACTCGATATCGTCTTTCCGAACTGTTTGCGCTCGCGCGAGTATTTTACCGCGTGGTCGAGCGCTCCCTGCGCTATGCCGACTGCCTGAGCCGCGACACCCGGGCGCGATTTATCGAAGGTCTTCATCGCGACGATGAATCCCATGCCCTCGCGGCCCAAAATATTTTCTTTTGGTATCTTGCACTCATTGAATATTAACTCACGCGTCGCCGACGCGCGGATACCGAGTTTCTTCTCTTTCTTTCCGAAATCAAATCCCGGTGTGCCCTTTTCCACGATGAAGGCGCTGGCGCCGCGGGCGCCCTTCTCCCTGTCGGTAATCGCGATGACGGTATATACCTCGGCTTCGCCTCCGTTCGTGATCCACTGTTTTACGCCGTTCAATACGTAATGATCTCCCTCTTTCCTGGCGGTCGTGGCGATCGCGCCCGCGTCAGAACCGGCCCCGGCTTCGGTCAAGGCGAACGCGGCGAGTTTCTTGCCGCTCGCGATATCAGGAAGATACTTTTGTTTCTGCTCGTCATTACCGAACAATATTATCGGATATGTGCCGAGCGCGGTCGCCGCGAAACATATGGCGATGCCGCCGCATGCGCGCGAGAACTCCTCGGTCACGAGGCAGAGTTCCATCGCCCCGCCGCCCAGCCCGCCGTATTTTTCTTCTATATATACGCCGCAGAGGTCGGATTCGGCCATGACCTTCATTATATCCCACGGGAAGGTCTCTTTCTCATCGTGCTCGGCCGCTACAGGCGCTATCTTCTCTTTCGCGATCTTGCGCGCCAGATCGCGCACCATTATCTGTTGTTCGGTCAATAGGTAATCCATCTTGTCACCCCTTATTATATTACGGAAGGAATTTTTTTACGGCGATGCACGCGTTGTGCCCGCCGAAGCCAAAGGCGTTCGATATAGCGACGTTGACTTTGACGTTTCTCGCTTTATTCGGAACGTAATCAAGATCGCAGTCCGGATCCGGCGTCTCGTAATTTATCGTCGGAGGGACAATATCCTCTGTTATGGCCATTGCGCACGCGATGAATTCCACGCCGCCTGCCGCGCCAAGGCAATGCCCGGTCATGGATTTGGTCGAGCTGACCGGTATATTATATGCCTGCTTTCCGAATACTTTTTTTATGGCGAGCGTCTCGATCTTATCATTTAATTCCGTCGAGGTGCCGTGCGCGTTGATATAGGAAACGTCTTCGGGTTTTAATCCCCCGTCTTGCAGCGCCAGCTTCATGCACATCGCCGCGCCTTCGCCGTTCGGGTCCGGCGCCGTCATATGATAAGCGTCGCCTGACATGCCGTAACCGGCCACTTCCGCGTATATCTTAGCGCCGCGTTTTTTCGCGTGGTCCAGTGATTCCAAGAGGACGATACCGCAGCCCTCGCCTATTACAAAACCGTCGCGGTCCTTATCGAACGGACGGCTCGCCCTTTCCGGCTCGTCGTTCCTCTTCGAAAGCGCCGTAAGGGCGCAGAAACCGCCGACCGCGGTCTTGACGATGGCCGCTTCCGTGCCTCCGGCTACCATCATGTCGGCATAGCCGTGCTGTATTAGCCTAAATGCTTCGCCTATGGAATGATTACCCGTAGCGCAGGCTGTCGCGACACACGAATTCGGTCCCTTTATTCCGCACGATATGGAGATCTGGCCCGGAGCCATATTGACTATAAGCATAGGGATAAGCAGCGGGGCTAGCCTCTTGGGCCCTTTTTCCAATAAGACAACAGTCTGGTCCTGGATGACTTTCAGGCCGCCGATACCGGAGCCTACCAGGACGCCTATCCGGTAAGGGTCTTCTTTGGAGATATCGAGCCCGGAATCCTCTATGGCCATCTTGGCGCTGTAGACCGCGAATTGCACAAAACGGTCCATCCTCCTCAGGTCTCGTGGGCTGGTTATATATTTGGAGGGGTCGAAGCTCTTGACTTCACAAGCGATCTGCGAATCAAAATCCGTGGGATCGAATTGGGTTATCCTGCCGGCGCCGCTTTTACCGGCTAGGAGGGCTTTCCACAGATCGTCTTTGTTATTTCCGACCGGGGTGACGGCGCCAAGGCCGGTTACGACTACTCTTCTTTTGTCCATCAAATAGGGCTAGGCCTTGCCTGCCTTTTCTTCTATGTACTTTATGGCCTCGCCGACGGTCTTCATCTTCTCGGCATCCTCGTCCGGTATCTCGGCCTTGAACTCCTCTTCGAGGGCCATCACTATCTCGACCGTGTCGAGTGAATCCGCGCCAAGGTCGTCGATAAACGTCGCCTGGGGGGTGACCTCTTCAAGTTTTACGCCTAATTGTTTCGCTATTATCTCTCTTACTTTATCCGCTACAGCCGACATGTACTCCTCCTTTTAGGTTGACTACATGACCATTCCGCCGTCGATCTTTATTACCTGTCCGGTTATGTATGACGACGCGTCAGATGCCAAAAAGATGGCCAAATTCGCTACATCGATTGCTTTCCCGAATCTATTTAAAGGGATAAGGGCTGACATCTGGGCCTTGACGTTCTCCGGCAGTTTGGCCGTCATGTCCGTTTCGATGAAGCCCGGAGCGATCGCATTAACATTAACGTTTCTGGAGGCTAGCTCCCTGGCGACGCTCTTTGTGATCCCTATTATTCCGGCCTTCGAGGCCGCGTAATTGGCCTGTCCGGCATTGCCAATGATCCCGATTATCGAAGCTATAGACACTATCTTGCCGTATCTTTGCTTCATCATAACCTTAGAGACGGCCTTTGTGCAATTGAATGTCCCCTTTAGGTTTACGGCGATTACGGAGTCGAACTCCTGTTCGCTCATGCGGACGATTAGGGCGTCTCTGGTTATGCCTGCGTTGTTAATCAGTATATCGATTTTCTGAAATTTGTCAAGCGTCTTATTAACCATCTCCTCGACCTGCGAGAGGTTTGTCACGTCGACGATAAATGTCTCCACCCTGCGGCCAAGCGCCCCTATCTCCTTCTTGGCCGCATCCAGAGCCTCCTGGTTTACATCGCAGATCACGATATCCGAGCCCTCTTTGGCGAAGGCAAAGGCTATCTCCCTTCCTATACCTCTCGCTCCTCCGGTTACCAGAGTCAACCTATCCTTAAATATCATCTTCTCTTCCCCCTTTTTACCCCTGAGACAGGACCTCTTTGACGGCAGAGACATCGGATGAGGTCTCGACATTCAGGCACTCGAGCGCCGGGTCTATCCTCCTCAAAAGTCCGGCCAACACCTTGCCTGGCCCTACTTCTATATATCTCTTTATCCCCGCTCCGGCGGCAACGTCCCGCCTCAGCGGGAGACCTTGCCCGGCCAAAAACCTTATGGAACCCTCCCAGAGGACCGGCGATTTGACCTGCATAACGAGGTTCTTCCTTATCTCATCAGGAGATGATTCATAGCCGGCGTTGACATTCGTGACCACCCTTACCTTCGGCGGCTTTATCTCTATCTTATCTATCTCGGCCTTCAGTCTCTGTGCGGCAGGCTCCATCAGGCCCGAATGGAAAGCGCCGCTTACATCGAGCGGTATGACCTTCCTTGCTCCCCTCTCTTTCGCGAGGTTAGAGGCGGCTTCGATTTTTTCTTTAGTCCCGGAGATGACTATCTGCCCGGGTGAGTTCAGGTTGGCTATCTCGGCTCCGGTCTCCAGGCATACCTTTTTAGTATCTTCAAGGGGAAAACCTATAACCGATGCCATTGTGCCGGGATTCTGGCGCGACGCCTCCTCCATAAATTGCCCGCGTTTTCTTACGAGAGATACCGCATCCTCAAACGAGATCGAACCCGCCGTAACAAGCGCCGTATATTCCCCGAGACTTAAGCCCAGTACCGCTTTCGGAACAAGCTGCCCCAAAAACGGCGATACCGATTCGAGGGCCCTTAAGGCCGCGATGGATGCGGTCAGGATCGCCGGCTGGCAGACATCACTGCGCGTTAATTCTCCTTTAGGCCCTTCAAAACAGAACTTGGTTATATCGAACCCTAAAATATGATTGGCTTTTTCGAATATGACTTTCGCGGCGGGAAAATTCTGGTATAAGTCCTTGCCCATTCCGATATACTGCGCGCCCTGCCCGGGAAATATTAGAGCGAAGTCTACCATTCTATTACGCAAGAGCCCCATACCAAACCGCTGCCGAAAGCCACAAGGAGGACCTTATCGCCCTTTTTGACGCGTCCTTCCTTGACCGCTTCGTAAAGGGCTACGATCGCGGAGGCGGCTGACATATTCCCGTACCTGTCGACATTGACGAAGACCTTCTCCGACGGTATCCCTACGCGCTCCACGATAGCTTCTATTATCCTGATATTGGCCTGGTGAGGAATGACGCAATCGATATCCTTCGTGGTAAGCCCCGCTTTCTGCAGTACTTTCGCTGTAGCGCCGGTCATGACGCGCACTGCGTTCTTGAACACGTCGTTGCCCTGCATCTTTAAAAAATGCAGGCCTTCGGTCACGGTCTTATGCGACGCCGGATGGAGGGATCCGCCGGCCGGGCATATCAGGAGTCCGCTCTTTGTGCCGTCGGCCCCTAAATAGGAAGCGATGATGCCGCCTGTTGTTACAGGCGCGACCACTGCGGCGCCGGCGCCATCGCCGAACAGGACGCAGGTCGAGCGGTCCTTCCAGTCTATGAAACGCGACAGCAATTCCACGCCTATCACGAGGACGTTCTTATACATCCCGCTCTCGACGAACTGTTGGGCGATCGTCAATTCATGTATGAAGCCGGAACACGCGGCATTGATATCGAAACACGCGGCGTTCTTGGCGCCGAGTTTAGCCTGGACGATGCAGCTTGTCGCCGGAAAAGGCACATCCGGCGATATCGTCGCGACTATTATAAGTTCCACGTCCTCAACCTCAAGTTTGGCGTCTCTGAGAGCCATCCTCGCGGCGTTTGCGGCAAGGTCGGATGTGACCTCTTTCTCGTCGGCTATCCTGCGTTCGGAGATACCGGTGCGCGTCCTTATCCACTCATCCGAAGTATCGACCATCTTCTCGAGGTCAGAGTTGGTCAAGACCTTCTTGGGCAGATAAATGCCTAATCCGATTATCCCTGCGACTTTCTTTGGATTTTTTTTCGCGATCTTGGATTTTGCTGTCATGTCAGGTTTTTTTGACGGACTCGAGGATATGCTTATTGACTTGATGCTCGACGAACACGCCCGCAACCCTTATCGCGTTCTTTATGGCTTTTGCGGAAGAACGGCCGTGGCCTATGATACAGATACCGTTGACTCCGAGTAACGGCGCGCCGCCGTGTTCGGAATAATCCATCTGTTTCTTGACCGCCGTGAACGCCGAGGCGGTAAGTATCCCGCCGAGTATCCTGAGCGGGTCTTTCTTGAGTTCGTCTTTTATAAATGAGCCTATTGTAGTAGCTATGGATTCGGCGACTTTGAGGACGACATTTCCGGTGTAACCGTCG
>MHHC01000050.1:5174-5958 GCA_001805885.1 Omnitrophica WOR_2 bacterium RIFCSPLOWO2_12_FULL_51_24 | reverse complement strand
CGGTGGTTGTCCCGTCACCGGCGCTGTCGGAAGTCCTCTCGGCGACTTCCTTGACCATCTGGGCGCCCATATTTTCGAAGGGATCTTCGAGATCTATTTCCTTCGCGACGGTGACCCCATCTTTGGTGACCGTTGGGGACCCAAACTTTTTGTCCAAAACAACATTGCGGCCTTTGGGGCCCAGGGTTACTTTTACAGCCTGCGAGAGCTGCTCAACGCCTCTTAAGACGGCGCGTCGGGCTTCATCGCTAAAAATCAGTTGCTTTGCCATTTTCAAATTCCTCCTTCAATGAGCCCCAAATTTATGGAGCGTTAGCGAACGTAAATTTGTCGGGCGAATTGAACCCTGTTCCGTAAATTGCGTCTTCATTTATTTCATGACCGCGAAAACGTCATCCTCGCGCATGATCAGAAGTTCCTGTCCTTCTTTTGTCGTGATCTCCGTTCCGCTGTATTTACCGTACAGGATGCGGTCCCCGACGCGCACTTCGAGCGCTTTAAGCTTGCCTTCCTCGGTCACTTTACCTTTACCGACCGCGACGACTTTCCCCTCCTGCGGTTTTTCTTTCGCGGTGTCCGGCAAAACGATTCCGCCCTTGGTGACCTCTTGAGCGTCCAAAGGTCTTACTACGATCCTGTCTGCCAACGGTTGAATGTCCATTACTCCACCTCCTTGAAAATTTTGTTGAACTTTAAAAAACTCCTACCACCACAACTGCATTTAGCAGTAAGATTGGCAGAGTGCTAATTTAGCAAAATTTATATTTTTGTCAAGGAATTTTTT
>MHHC01000050.1:2187-5150 GCA_001805885.1 Omnitrophica WOR_2 bacterium RIFCSPLOWO2_12_FULL_51_24 | reverse complement strand
TGATGGATTAAAACAATGCCTTTAAAGACGAGGGTCTGGTCGATCTTGTGGATTCTTTTGCGGATGAATTTCTGCATCAGGCGGGTATGGCCGCCGGTGATGATGACCCTAGGCCGCCGTGACATGGTGCCGGCGATTCTATCGATCAAGCCGCGGCACATGGCGCCATAACCGTTGAATAAGCCGCTCAGGATACTTTCCGTGGTGTCCTTCCCTATTAAAGACCGTGGCGCGCGGATGGTATCGATCCTGGGCAGCAACGCGGTCTTCTGGAACAATGATTCAGCCGATAGCCGCAGTCCCGGGATAATGATCCCCCCCTCATATTCCCCGCGCGCGGAAACGATATCAAAAGTGATGGCGGTGCCGAAATCGATGATCAGACATGGCGCCGTGTAAAGACATTTGGCCGCGTAAGCGCCAACCAGCCGGTCCTGTCCCACCTGGCGGGGGTTCTTATAATTATTTTTTATCGGGACTTTGATATCGCGTCCGATCACCAGATGCTTAATGCCCATTTTACGTCGTATGACTTTCTCGGCGATGGCCAATGCCCCTGGAACAACACTGCAGATGATGACCGTCTCCAAAGACGGATATTGCCGCCGCACACGGCCAAATAGTTTTTCCAGTCCTATGGTCAAACCCCTCTTGCTAATGGCCGTATCCATACGGAGCGTGGTCAAAACTTTCATGCCGGCGCACACGCCGCAGGCGATCGTTGTATTTCCAATGTCCACCGCCAAGATCATCTGATCTTCCCGCCTTTGATTTCCTTGATTTTATCCCGGATCATGGCCGCTCGCTCGAATTGAAGGTTACGCGCCGCCAGTTCCATTTCGCGCTCCAGCCGCGCGATATGATTGGCTAGAGTATACTCCTCTTCATTTTGTCCCGCAACGGCAAAAACCAGTTCAGGGGCTTCATCGCGCGCCAATTCTTCAATGCCGCCGCGGATAGCCTTTTGGATCGTCCGGGGCGTGATGCCGTGCGTTTTATTAAACGCCGTCTGGACCTTCCGGCGGCGGTCGCATTCCTTAATAGTTCCTCGCATCGCGGCACTGACGCGGTCCGCGTACATGATGACCAAGCCGTTGATGTTGCGCGCGGCCCGGCCGGATACCTGGATCAGCGAGGTCTGCGAACGCAAAAACCCTTCCTTGTCCGCGTCAAAGATAGCGACCAGCGAAACCTCGGGCAGATCGAGCCCTTCCCTCAAGAGATTGACGCCGACCAAGCAATCGAATTTCTTCAAACGCAGATCCTTAAGGATCTGCATGCGATCGATCGTTTCAATGTCCGAATGAACGTATTTAACCTTCAATCCATGTTCTTCGAGATATTGCGTGAGGTCTTCCGACATGCGTTTGGTCAGTGTGGTCACCAGCACGCGCTCGTCTTTCTTCGCCCGCTTTTTGATCTCTTTGATGAGATCATCGACCTGCCCCTTGGTCGGCCGGATATCAATGGGTGGATCAACGATCCCCGTGGGCCGGATGATCTGCTCGACGACTTTCGCGTGGCTCTCTTTTTTCTCAAACGGCCCCGGTGTGGCCGAGACATATATCCGCTGTTTGACCCGCTCCATAAACTCGTTGAACTTCAGCGGCCGGTTATCCAGACACGACGGTAAACGAAATCCATATTCAACCAAAGTCTCCTTGCGGGATCTGTCGCCTTCGTACATGCCGTTTAATTGCGGGATGGTCACGTGCGATTCATCGATGAGTGTGACAAAATTCTCCGGAAAATAATCGATCAGACAAAACGGACGGCTTCCCTCCCCGCGGGGAGCCTCTGGCCGCGGCCGGCCCGAGAGCGCGCGGGAATAATTCTCGATCCCGTGGCAGTACCCCACCTCTTTGAGCATTTCCATATCATAGCGGGTCCGCGAGCCGAGCCGCTCGGCCTGGGTATATTTTCCAGCGGTTTTAAGTTCCTTCAGGCGCTGTTCTAATTCCTCCTCGATCAGGACGCGCGCCCGGTCGATGTTATCGGGCGAGGTGATAAAATGTTTGGCCGGGTAAACGGCGACTTTAGTCAAACGCTGGATCTCGTTGCCGGAAACAGGATCAATGGCCGATATTTTCTCGATCGTATCGCCCCAGAACTGGACGCGGACTGCTTCCTGTTTGTAAGCCGGATATACTTCCAGAGTGTCGCCCCGGACACGGATCTTTCCGCGCGTCAACTCGTAATCATTGCGTTCATACTGGATGTCCACCAGCTTGCGCAGCGCGGCGTCACGGTCCATGGCCTGGCCTTCTTCCAAATATAACAGGAATCTTTTATAATCCTGCGGCGCCCCGAGGTTGTAAATGCACGAAACGCTGGCGACGATCAAGACATCCCGGCGGGACATCAGCGACGTGGTCGAAGACAGCCGTAGACGGTCCAGGTTGTCATTGATGGAAGCGTCCTTTTCAATATAAACGTCCGTTTGGGGAACGTACGCCTCGGGCTGGTAATAATCGTAATAGCTGACGAAATATTCGACCGCGTTGTCAGGGAAAAATTCCTTGAATTCGCTGTACAGCTGGGCGGCTAAAGTTTTGTTGTGGGAAATGACCAGCGTGGGACGGTTGATATGGGCGATGACGTTGGCCAGCGTGAATGTCTTGCCGCTTCCCGTAACCCCCAGAAGGACCTGGGACTGCTCGCCTTTTTCGATACCCCGGACGAGCTTATCGACCGCGTCCATTTGTTCCGTGACAGGCTTGAACTTGCTCTGAAGGACGAATCTATCCATACGCAGGAAGGCTTTGAGGCAACAGGACTACTTTAGCAGGGACTCAATACGGCCAAAGAACTTCTCGGCGTAACGGTCATTGCGGTAATTTTGAAAATTTTTTAAAGATGCGGAGGTAACCGTCAAATAACGCAGCTCGACTTCCGTTGAATTATCGGCGGCGGACTGCACGTAAATGTTCATCCGGGCGTAACGCGTCCCGAAGATCAGGGCC
>MHHC01000050.1:1756-2169 GCA_001805885.1 Omnitrophica WOR_2 bacterium RIFCSPLOWO2_12_FULL_51_24 | reverse complement strand
AAAAGAAGGATCTGCTTGACACCAGGCTTGTCCGTATCTTTGTTGCGCTCAAAGACGGAGGGTTCCGTCGTCTTGGCGACCTTCCAGCCCGAATCCTCCAGGGCATGGACTGTGACATCCAACACCGTGTCAAAGGAAGCGTAAAACGTTTTGCGGTAAGGATGTTCGTCGCGGATGTAATTGGGGATGGTCACGCTCGCGCATCCGGCAAAGGCAAATAACGATACCCACAACAAAACGTTCTTTTTCATTAACACACTTTACCGTGCTTATAGGGCCGCTTTTTATTCTTCTGCGATTTCCTGGAGATCTCTTCTTCGATATCGATGCCAAGCCCGCCGCACAAGTCCAGCAGGCGGATAAAACTATCCGCGATCTCTTCTTTGAAATTTTCCTGGTCCTGGATCCGGTGC
>MHHC01000050.1:1441-1731 GCA_001805885.1 Omnitrophica WOR_2 bacterium RIFCSPLOWO2_12_FULL_51_24 | reverse complement strand
TGACGATGAGCATCAGGGCCTCACCGATATTGCGTTCCTTCTCCCAAAAACCTTTTTCCACGGCGATGCGGTGACACAACCGCGACAATTCGTTGAGGGATTTTCCCTTAATTTCCGTTTCTTGCAATGAACTCCTCCATGTCTTGGTGCAATTTTGCGGTGACGTTTATTCTTTTATGGGACACCGGATGTTCCCATCCCAGCGCCTGCGCGTGCAGCGCGACCCGCCGGAACCGAAGCTTGTAATCTTTACCGCGCGCGTATTTGCGTTCTCCTACCAGCGGATTCCC
>MHHC01000050.1:0-1365 GCA_001805885.1 Omnitrophica WOR_2 bacterium RIFCSPLOWO2_12_FULL_51_24 | reverse complement strand
GGTCACCGGGGTTACCTCGACAACGCTAAATGACTTTCTTTCCTCAAGGACCTTATAGCGCGTCACGCTCGGTTTCGCGGGCGCGCCCCGCCGGAATTTCACCTGGTCGAGGTCCCGGATCGCGCTACGCAACTCGCCCTGGCGCTGACGAGGCTTTCCATGGACAAAGGCGATATATTTCTTGCTCACCGCTTGCCTGTGAAAAAGCGCCATCATCGCCTGCTGCTGCCCCTTCCCCTTGGCAAAAATGATCGCGCCTGAGGTTTCCCGGTCGAGGCGATGGCAAGGATGAAGCTTCCAGCCCTGCGCGGGAGCGTGCTGACGGTTGACGATATCCACCAGTGTTTGCTTTGTTTCCCCGGGCGCGGGAATGACCAGAACGCCCGCCGGTTTGTCAAAGACTATATACGACTCATCCTCATATAGAACAGGGATGATTCTCTGCGGATGGTTGCTCTGCATCCCTTACGATGTTTCTTTATTTGGATCAAACTGTTCCTGGATGACGTCCGTCAAATAATTGATCTTACGGATCAGAATAATGGGGAAAACGACGATCCATATCTGGAACGCCAAAGAAAGAAGCGCCTGCAATGGCGTGAGGCTGACCGTGATGGCATTCTCCATACCCTTAAATATCCTCCTCACGCATGGTCCTGATCGAAACAGGAACCGACATAATCATTGATGGATTCCGCGTCGCGCTGCGCGATCTCGTTAAAGAATATCGCGACGTCGAAGCAGCCGTTGTGCGCGGCCGGTTCCACGCGCACCACAACGCCCTGACAATGGATGGTCTTCGAACGTTTTTGGTTCTTACGCGCCGCCGATGGGCTCTTCCCCTCGGGGAACCTCTGGCCTGCGGCCATAGGCTCCTCCCCCGCGTGGGACCTTTGGCTGCGGAGAGGAGGAAGAAGGATCTGGATTTTGAGCTTGGTCATCAGCTCGACGCGTTTATTGACCTGGCAATACGCGCCCGAACGGCTGATATTCAACGTCTCGGTAACGATATCTCCGTCTTCTTGCGCTATCCTGACGGGGATATGGGCCACCGCCCTCTGGCCCTTTCTTCTCTCATTTCCTGCGTACTCCGCCGGGATCATTTCTTCTCTGCCTTTGCTTCGGCTTCAGACCCTTCGCCCGCAAGCTTCTTCTTGAAACAATTCTTGTTGCAATAGTACGCGCCGTTACGGTAATACCGCTTGGCCTTTTTCATGGGCTTTTTGCATTCGGCACAATTTTTACCGACCTCTAGAACTGCTTTTTCATCAGCCATAACTTCCTAAACTCCCGTCATTTTCTTCATTCCCTTTTTTGAAGGAATGACGAGGCTCGCCTCGCCAGATTTCCGGGAAATCTGGCGGA
>MHHC01000049.1 GCA_001805885.1 Omnitrophica WOR_2 bacterium RIFCSPLOWO2_12_FULL_51_24 | reverse complement strand
ATTTTATCCTGCTGTTACAGACGACGCAGGGGTTCGGCGTGCGGCCCTTTTCGTATTCGGAGCAGAAATATCCTATGACGGACTCGCTGAAATCCTTTTCCAGATTCATCACATAATGCGGGATATTGAGTTGGGCGGCGACTCTCCTCGCGTCCTCTATCGCCTCAAGCGAACAGCAGCTCTTCTCTCCGTGTTTGCCGCAGAGGTCCTTCGACCAGAGCTGCATCGTGATCCCGATGACCTCATATCCCAGAAGGTTTTTCAATAAAAAAGCAGCGACGGATGAATCGACGCCGCCGCTCATAGCTACAACGGCCTTCTTCAATTCCTTTTGTTTCCCCTCTTGTAGGCAATAAACAATGCAATAAGGAAAAACACGGCGAGGATGCCGATACCTGCCGGATTCAGTTTGCGTGATTTCGCTTTTAAGCTGTATTCATTGAGGAGAAAGTCATCGTTCGAAAACTCCCACTTTGCGAAGTTCCCTTTTATATCTTTCGTATTCGCCTCTGTTATGCGGCCCGGCAATATCACCGATATATTGAAAGGATATCCCATGAACAGCGGCCACCCGTATACCCCGAATGCGTCATCGTTCGCAAGGTCACCAAGCGATGGGTTCTCGGAAAATTGTTCGTCTATTTTTTCATGGACCGTCTTCAATTTTTCCACGACAGCCTTTCTGTCCGCGCCTTTATCGAGCGAAATTATATAATCAGCTAAAAACGCGGAGAAGCTCTCGACATTGTATTTCTCCTCATATTCCGTTATCTTCTGTTGAGAGGCTGCATGCTTATCGTCAAATATACTCCAGCCGTCCTTAAGAAAAACGGAGAGAAAATAATCATAGTAGGGGCGGTACCTCCCGTCCAGAAGCGCCTTGACCTTTTGCTTTTCAACGGTCCGCGGGAAGGCCTTTTCTATCTCTTCCGCCGATATTTCCAGCGAACGGTCGTACCAGCGTCCGCAGTAATCGTTTATCTTCCGTGCGTCCGTGCAATCCCTGAACGTCTCCTCGTATTCATAAGTGGTGACTATTATGCCCTTATTTATCTTAAGCGAAAACTTATTGGCCGATACATCGCCGGCTTTTGACCCTTTTCTGACATAATCGGGCGCCAGGCCCTTTATATCGGTAAATGTCCGTTTTGCCTCGTATATATGCTGCGGCGGGGCATTCTTTATATACTGGTTGAGCCGCCATTCCCCGCCGGGCGGCAGGATATAACGGTCGAGGACCTCCTGTTTTTCGCTCGCGCCGTCCGCGGTGTAGGTGGTGATGCGGAATCCCGAGCCGTCATCGTTGATCTTCGTCATCGCCGTGATGTTTATAAAACA
This sequence comes from Omnitrophica WOR_2 bacterium RIFCSPLOWO2_12_FULL_51_24, assembly GCA_001805885.1. GTDB lineage: Bacteria > Omnitrophota > Gorgyraeia > Pluralincolimonadales > Pluralincolimonadaceae > Pluralincolimonas. The sequence continues at coordinate 4,463 of MHHC01000049.1, read as the reverse complement.
GCCGCTCAAAAATAAGGCCGTGACCGCTAAAAGCGCCAATAAGAAGGTCTTTTTCATCTAGGCCCCCTTTAGGTAACTGTCCATCGCCGCGGCGGCCTTCTTGCCCGCGCCCATGGCCGCTATGACCGTGCCCTCCCCGGTCGTGATATCCCCGCCGGCGAATACGCCCTTCATCGAAGTCATGCAATTCTCGTCTATCTTAAGCTCGCCCGATTTATCATCGACGGCGAGTTCTTTTGTCGTATGGGCTATCAGGGGGTTCGGCCCCTGCCCGACCGCGATTATCACGGTATCGACGGGCATCTCGTATTCGGAACCCCTTATCGGTATCGGCCTCCTCCTGCCGCTAGCGTCGGGTTCTCCCAGCTCCATCTTAAGGCAGGTCATGCTCTTTACTTCGCCCTTCTCGTTCCCTTCTATTTTAATGGGGGCGGTCAAGAACCTGAATTCGATGCCTTCTTCCTTCGCGTGCTCAATTTCGGCGCGCCTCGCCGGAGCCTCAGGTTCGCCCCTCCTGTAGACTATTATGGCGTCCTGCGCGCCGAGGCGTTTCGCCACGCGCACGCAGTCCATCGCGGTATTGCCCGCGCCGACCACCGCAACGCGTTCGCCGATCTTTACCGGCGTCTTGTATTTCGGAAACTCGTAGGCATGCATCAGATTGACGCGCGTCAGGAATTCGTTAGCGGAATATACGCCGTTCAGGCTCTCGCCGGGGATCCCGAGAAAATACGGGAGTCCCGCGCCGGTACCAAGAAAGATAGCTTTGTACCCGTCCTCAAAAAGGCCGCTTAATGTAACCGTCCTTCCGATAAGTATATTGCATTTTATCTCTACCCCCAGAGACTCGATATATCCGGTCTCCCTGTCCAAGATAGCCCTTGGTAACCTGAACTCGGGGATACCGTATCTTAAGACTCCCCCGCTCGCGCTCAACGATTCAAAAAGCGTCACCTGGTACCCGTATTTGGCCAGGTCAGCGGCCGCAGTAAGGCCGGCCGGCCCGGAGCCCACTACTGCGACCTTAGCAGCCCCCTCACCTTTACCCTCTCCCCCTACGGGGGAGAGGGAAGGGTGAGGGGAATGTTCTATCTCCCAATCGGCTACAAACCTCTCGAGCGCCCCTATCGCTACCGGCCCCCCTTTTCCCTTTCCTATCAAAACACAAAGCGCCTCGCACTGTGTCTCCTGCGGGCAGACGCGTCCGCAGACCGCGGGCAGATTATTTTTCTCCTTTATCTTCCGGATAGCGCCTTTGTAATCCTTCCTGGCGACAAGCCTGATAAATTCGGGAATATCTATCTCGACCGGGCAGCCGTTGCAGCACGGCTTCTTCTTGCACGCGATGCAGCGCTGCGCTTCCCGCACAGCCTCTTCTTCGGTGAACCCTAACGAGACCTCTTTGAAATCCTTCATTACGTCTCCAATGCCCTCTTCTCTTCTTCCAGGAACCTATTATTCCTAACCATAAGTTCGTCGAAGTCCACTTTATATCCGTCGAACTCCGGGCCGTCAACGCAGGAGAACCTGACCTTTCCCTCTATGGTGCAGCGGCAGGTGGCGCACATCCCGGTCGCGTCCAACAGGATCGCGTTAAGGCTTACGATCGTCGGGATATTGTACGGCCTCGCCGTCCCGGTCACGGCCTTCATCATGGGTATAGGGCCGCAGCAGATTATCCGGTTTACGGTTTGGCCCGCTATTATTTTTTTTAGCGCATCGGTAACCAGGCCCTTCATGCCGTAGCTGCCGTCATCGGTCGTGATAAGGACTTCGTCGGCGACGGCCTTAAACTCATCCTCAAGTATTATGAGATCCTTGTTCCGGGCCCCGATTATCGCGATGACCTTATTGCCATTCTCCTTCAGCGCTTTGGCAGCCGTATATAATTCCGCCGCGCCCACGCCGCCGCCGGTTATCACGACCGTGCCGAACTTTTCTATCTCGGTCGGATTTCCTAACGGGCCCAGTATATCCTGTATAGAATTTCCTGCTTTCAACGCGCAGAGGTCTTTTGTGGACCTGCCGAGCTGTTGGATTATGAGCGTTATCGTCCCGCGCGACCTATCGGTATCGCATATCGTAAGCGGTATCCGTTCCGCGAATTCATCCAAACGCACGATGACAAACTGTCCCGCCCTCGCCTCGCGTATTACCAGCGGCGCTTCTACCTTTAAAAGCGTTATTGTATCCGCCAGCTGTTTCTTTTCGACTATCCTGTGCATGCCCTGTTATCCTTAGACTTGTTTTTTATAGCTTGCTTCTACGGCTTTTACCAGATCGGTCAATACGGAATTGACCGGTGTGGCGATATCGAGGCCCTTCCCCTCGCTTACGATGGCCCCGTTAATGTAATCTATTTCGGTCCTGTCTTTGCTTATGAAATCCTGCAGCATCGATGACATATTATTTGCCGATTGCAAGCAGATCGACTCTACTTTTTTTATCGGGTCGGAATATATGAGGTCTATCCTCCTGCGTTTCGCGACTTTGACCGCCTCGAGGACGGCCTGCCGCATTATATTCCTCGTCCATTCGTATTCGATGAGGCCGCCGTTCTTGAGGCGCGTTATCGCCGAGAGCGCGTTTATCCCGGCATTTATTATCAATTTCGACCAGATGACGTCCTTTATATTGTCGGATATCTTCGTCTCAAATCCCGCCTTCTTCAGGACGGCCGAAACTTCTTCAAGCCTGCGGCGCGGGATATACCATTTTTTCAGGTCTTTGCGCGCGGGAGGCGTGTACCACCTGCCGATTATCGTCTCACCTTTTCCCGCGTGTCTTACCGCGCAATCGCTTAAGGATGTCGCGCCGTGGGCAGTGACTCCGCCGATCACCTTCTCCTGACCTATAATCTCGGCGATCGTCTCCTCGTTGCCGAGGCCGTTCTGCAGCGTGAGGAGAAGGGTATTCTCTCCGATGACCGGCCTCGTTTCTTTTATCGCTTCCTCGGTATCATACGATTTGACGCAGATCACCGCCAATTCCGATACGCCGATCTCCTTCGCTTCGCAAGTCGCTTTGACTTTGGCGTGAAATTCGCTCAGGCCTTCGACCTTTATGCCGTTGTTATTCAATTTCTTCGCCCGCTCGGGAACCTTATCCAATAACCAGACTTCTTCCCCGGCCTTCACCAATGAAGCGCCCACAAGACAACCTAATGCCCCGGGACCTACGACAGTTATCTTCATTTGGCTCTCCTCTTGATTTTGATTTTTTTAAGTTCCGACGCATTCATGGTAAAGCTATGCTCCTCAGTCGGGAACTTCCCGCCTTCGACTTCATCCCTGTATCTTCTGAACGCGTTCAGGAGAAGCGGCCAGAGGTCGGCATACTTCTTGACGAACCTCGGCGTGAACCGGTCGAAGAGTCCTATCATATCGTTCGTAACAAGCGCCTGGCCGTCGCAATACGGCCCGGCGCCGATGCCTATCGTAGGTATCGCGAGCCTCTCTGTTATCAGCTTCGCCAATTTATCAGGCACGCATTCGAGAATTATCGCGAAGCAGCCCGCCTTCTCCAGGGCAAGGGCGGAATCGAGGAGCCGCTGCGCGCCCTTCGCGTCTTTGCCCTGCACCTTGAAACCGCCGAGTTGCACCGCAGTCTGCGGCGTAAGGCCTATGTGCCCGAGGACGGGAATACCCGCTTTGACCAATGTCTTTACTACGCCTGTCATTTCGGTCCCGCCTTCGATCTTAACCGCGCCGCAACCGCCTTCTTTTATAAACCTCCCGGCGTTCCTCACGGTCTCTTTATCGCCTATGTTATAAGTCATAAAAGGCATGTCGCCTACCATGAGCGCGTATTTGACGCCGCGTTTTGCCGCCTTGGCGTGATGGACCATCTCGTCCATAGTGATGGGAACGGTCGATTCATATCCCAGGACGGTCATGGCGAGCGAATCGCCTATAAGTATAATATCCACGCCCGCCTCATCGATCAGCCGGCCTGAGGGATAATCATACGCGGTAAGAAGCGTTATCTTCCTGCCTTCCCCTTTCTTCTTCAGGATATCGGGGATAGTTATCTTCTTCCGCTCCACGGCCATCACCTTCTCTCTTTCATGAGCGATTTCACTATATTTACCGCCTCGATCGCGTCGCGCGCGTAAGCGGAGGCGCCTATCTCTTTGGCGAACGCGCCTGTCACGACCGCGCCGCCCACCATGGTCTTGAAATTAAGGCCTTTCTTCTTCAATTCCCTTATGACGCGCTCCATCTGGATCATTGTCGTCGTCATGAGCGCGCTTAAGCCGATTATGTCGGCCTTATTTTTTACTGCCTCTTTTATTATGGTATCGGCCGGCACGCTGCGGCCAAGGTCCAATATCTTATAGCCGTGGTTCCCGAGGACGGAGATGACGATATTCTTTCCTATATCATGTATATCACCCTCGACAGTCGCGATGACGATCGTCCCTTTATCCTCTTCTTCGCCCGGCTTGATCTCTTTCTTGAGAC
>MHHC01000048.1 GCA_001805885.1 Omnitrophica WOR_2 bacterium RIFCSPLOWO2_12_FULL_51_24 | reverse complement strand
CTTTTAATCTCGTCGGGCCTTCTATTACTATCTTATCCATTTATCCGTCAATGCCTTTTCGCGAAGACCACCCTGTCTATATCGTTATAATCTTTTATTATCTTCACATCCCGGTACGATCCGGCGGATTCGATCAGGCTTTTTATTGCCGCTGTCTGGCCGTATCCTATTTCCAATATCAGATAACCGCCGTCTTTTAATCTTTTTGCCGACTCGGATATTATCTTCCCGTAAAACCCCAGGCCCTTCAGCCCGCCGTCCAACGCTATCCTGGGCTCGCTCCTGACCTCCAGGGGCAAAGAATCGTAATCCTCGCTCGGTATATAGGGAGGATTTGATATGACCAGATCGAATTTTTCCTTTTCAGGAATACGTTCAAAGAAATCGGAAAGGATGAATTGGATCCTGTCGCTTACACCGTTTGCCGCGGCGTTTTCCCTTCCGACCTCCAGGGCCTCCTCGGAAACGTCGGAAGCTATTATTTTACAGGACGGGCTTAATTTTGTCAAACTGACGGCTATCGCTCCCGAACCGGTCCCAAGGTCGAGGATGAACGGTTCGGTCATGCCTTCTCTCTCGATAAGCGCCAAGGACCTCTCTACGAGAATTTCCGTTTCAGGCCTTGGTATAAGGACGGAAGGATTCACGTCGAAATCGAATCCCATGAACTCAGCCTCGCCGGTTATGTACTGGACCGGTATCCCGCGGGTGTATGAATCGAGCGCCTCATGGAAGAGTTTTATATTCTCCTCGTCGGCTTCGTAATCACCGGTATATAATTGCGCGCGGTCGCAATTAAACGCCCAGCACGCCAACTGTTCAAGTGAATCCATGTTTATCCCAAATTGGGTTTATTTTGCACCTTTAAGCTTTAAATCCTTCTCCTGCTTCAAAAGCGCCATTATTATCTCCTCGAGATCGCCCTCGAGGACGCTCTCGAAGTTATGCACCGTCAACCCGATCCTATGGTCGGTGATGCGCCTGTCCGGATAATTATAAGTCCTTATCTTCTCGCTGCGTTCACCCGTGCCTATCTGCGTCTTGCGCTCCCTGGCGATCTCCTGTTGCTGTTCGGTCACGGCCTTGTCCATGACCCTCGCGCGGAGCACTTTCATCGCCTTATTTTTATTTTTCAATTGAGAACGTTCGTCCTGACACTGGACGACTATCCCCGTAGGTATATGCGTTATCCTGACGGCCGAATCCGCAGTATTGACCGATTGGCCGCCTGCGCCGGACGACCTGAAGACGTCCACCCTCAGGTCCTTCGGGTCGATCTTTATGTCCACTTCTTCGGCTTCAGGCAGCACCGCCACCGAAACCGTAGAGGTATGTACCCTGCCCGAGGCTTCGGTTACCGGCACCCTCTGCACCCTATGGACGCCGGATTCGAATTTCATCTTCCGATATACGCCGTTCCCCTCGATACCGAATACGACTTCCTTGAACCCCCCGGCCTCGGACATGCTGGAGCTTAACATCTCGACCTTCCAGCCCTGGCCCGTAGCGTATTTGGAATACATCCTGAAAAGGTCCGTGGCAAAGAGCGACGCCTCCCGTCCTCCGGTTCCGGCGCGGATCTCGACGATTATATTCTTATCTGCGCGCGGATCGTCCTCAAGGAGCAGATCCTCTATCTTTTTCTCCAGCTCCGGCCTCTTTTTTTTGAGGCCTGAGAGTTCCTCCTTCGCCATTTCGGCGAATTCCGCGTCCGCAGACGCGTCCGAAGACGCGTCGTGCGTTTTCTTGGTCACGAGAGCTTCGAGTTCGTATATCTCGGCATCGATCTTTTTGTATTCCCGGTATTTGGAGACTATATTCCTAAGCGAGGCTAATTCCTTCGTATAGCGCTGATAAGCGGACGAGTCGGCTATCACCTTGGGATCCGTGATCAGCCGCTCGAGCTCCTCATAACGCTTAAGCCTGGTCTCTAAAGCTCCGAACATCTGGCTCTGAAACCTTTATTTCTTGTACTTTTTCTTGAACTTCTCGACCCTGCCCGCGGTATCGATCAGTTTCGTCGTTCCGGTAAAAAACGGATGGCATCTTGAGCAGATCTCGACCTTGATGTTCGGCTTGGTCGAGCGGGTATGGATAGCCTCACCGCACGCGCAGGTGATCGTAGCCGCCTCGTATTTCGGATGGATCTTGTCTTTCATTGCCGTTTCTCCTTTTTTATTATTTTGCCTGCATGTTCATCAGGAACTCGGCGTTGGTCTTGGTCTTTCCTAACCTGTCGACCAGGAGCTCCATCGCCTCGTCCGAATTCATCTCGTTTAAGACCTTCCTCATTATCCAGATCCGTTTTAGTTCGTCTTCCTTAAAAAGCAGGTCTTCCTTCCTTGTGTTGGAACGTTTGATGTCGATAGCGGGATAGATCCTCTTCTGGAACATATTCCTGTCAAGCTGCAACTCCATATTGCCCGTGCCCTTGAATTCCTCGAAGATGACCTCGTCCATCCTGCTTCCCGTATCGACGAGTGCGGTAGCGATAATAGTGAGCGACCCGCCTTCCTCGACAGCGCGAGCCGCGCCGAAGAACCTCTTCGGTTTGTGCAATGCGCTCGAATCCACGCCGCCGGAAAGTATCTTGCCGCTGTGCGGGGCCACCGTGTTGTAGGCGCGCGCGAGGCGCGTTATCGAGTCCAAAAGGACAACGACATCCCTCTTATTCTCGACAAGCCTCTTGGCCTTATCGAGGACTATCTCGGCTACCTGTATGTGCCTTTCCGCCGGCTCATCGAAAGTCGAGCTTACGACCTCACCCTTTACCGAACGCTGCATATCGGTGACCTCTTCGGGACGCTCATCGATCAAGAGGACTATAAGGACGACGTCCGGATAGTTCTTCATGATGGAGTTCGCGATCTTCTGCAGCAGTATCGTCTTGCCGCTATACGGCTGCGCGACGATAAGACCTCTCTGGCCTTTGCCGATAGGGGTCAAGAGGTCCATTATCCTCATCGAGATCTCTTCCTGTTCGGTCTCGAGGACATACCTCTCATTAGCGTAAAGCGGTGTCAGATTATCAAATAAAGTGCGTTCTTTCATTGATTCCGGATGCTCCATGTTTACGACTTCTACTTTCAAGAGCGCAAAATAACGCTCTCCCTCTTTTGGCGGGCGTATCTGGCCGCTGACCGTGTCACCCGTGCGCAGATCGAACCTCCTTATCTGGCTCGGCGAGACATAGATATCGTCCGGTGACGGCAGATAATTGTAGTTCGACGAGCGCAGGAAGCCGAATCCGTCCGGAAGGATCTCGAGGACCCCCTCGCCGAACATGAAACCTTCCTTCTCGGCCTGCGCCTGAAGTATCTTGAAGATGAGATCCTGCTTCTTCAAGCCGCTTATGGAATTCATGTTTAAATCCTTCGCGGCTTTCGTGAGCTCCTGTATCGTCATCTTCTTGAGCTTCGCGATGTTGAAACCCGTGCCCGACGACTCCTTTGCCTCGGTCGTCTCCTTACCCGCCTGTTTTCCGTTTGTCTCTTCGTTATTACTCTTCATTCCATTCCTCCTCTTCCATAAAAACCTTGAATGTTTCTCCTTCTTTTTGTGCCAATGCTAAAGCCTCGACGGCGCATCCCAGCAACTCATCACTCGAGAAAGCGAAAGAGAAATAATGCGCTATCCCGATCGAAACCGAGATCTTCGGCCCCTTCGAGGCGAAATCATGGTTCTTTAAAGACCCTATGATCTTTGCCGCTTTCTCCTTCGCCTCCTTTAAGGTGACTCCACGAAGCAGGAGGAGAAATTCATCCCCGCCAAACCTGGCGAGAAGGTCGCCCGGCCTGAGCATATGATGCAGATGTCTCGCTGTAGCGGCCAACACCTCATTGCCGGCGCTCCTACCGTACCACCGGTTGACCCTTTCTAAATTATCTATGTCAATAAGAAGAAGCACGACAAGCGGCAACATCCTCTTGTCCTTAGAGCCCGATATATCCTTATTCAGGACCTCCAGGATATCCTCTATCCTATGAGGACAGTCTACGCTCCCACCAGCTTCTTCCATATAGCCCTTACCTGTTTTTCCGTAGAGATAAGGCTCCCGCCGTTATCGATCACAAAGTCGGCGATCTTGATCTTTTCCTTAAGCGGCATCTGCGCCTTTATGCGCCGCAAGGCGTCGGACTCCCCGATCCCAAATTTCTCGCATGCCCTTTTCAACTGAACGTCACGCGGCACAGCCACCACCACGAGTTTGTCGGCATGCTTTTGGCCTCCGCCTTCCAGCAAAAGAGGCACATCGAGAATGACCAGCGCCGACGGGTCTGGTCTCTTTATCCTCGCGATCTTTTCGCGTATCGCTTTATAGACAAGCGGGTGTATGATGCCGTTCAGTTTCTTAAGCTGCCGGCTGTCGGAAAAGACCTTTTGCGCCAAAACTTTTCTATCGATAAAATAGTCCCTCCTCAATACCGCTTTTCCGAAAGTCGAAACTATTTTTTTCCATGCCGGCCTTCCGGGATAGATAAGCCGATGGGAGATCTCATCGGCGTCTATAACGGCGGCGCCCATCCTCCTGAACATTTCCGCGACCGTCGTCTTGCCTGTCCCTATACCTCCCGTCACTCCTACTATTATCATCGTCAAATCAGCTTTTTGTAGACTTCAAGATATTTCTTCGCGGATTTATCCCACGAGAAATCACATTTCATCGCGTTCGAGACCAGTTTCGCCCACAACCCTTTTTGTTTGTAGATACCGATCGCCTTCTTTATGGCATCGAAAAATTCCCACGCATCGTATCTCTCGAAAACGAATCCGTTGCCGCGTGTCGTATCAGGATCGAACCCGGTTATCGTGTCGGCGAGCCCGCCTGTCCTGCGGACGACGGGGATCGTCCCATATCTGAGCGATATCATCTGGCTGAGCCCGCACGGCTCATATCTGGACGGCATCAGGAAGATATCCGCCCCTGAATATATTCTCTTAGCCAGAAGCTCGTCGAATTTAAGGTTTATCGACGCCTTGTGCGGAACCCTCTTGCTTATCTCCTCAAATAGCCGGTGGTATTTCTCCTCGCCTGTGCCCAGAAGTATAAATTGGACGTCATGGTCTAAGAGCGGATTTATTATCCGGGCGATAAGGTCCAGCCCTTTCTGGTCCGCGAGCCTCGATACGATCCCGATTAGCGGCGCGTCCTGCCTCTGCTCAAGGCCCGCTTCCTTTTGAAGCGAGGCTTTCTCCTTACATTTCCCTTCCGGTTTCAAGGCCGAAAAATGATATTTAAGCTCTTTATCATTCGACGGATCCCATTCCTCATGATCGATCCCGTTTAAGATGCCGAAAAGCGCACCTTTTCTTTCCGAAAGTAAGCCGTTAAGCCCGCAGCCGAATTCGGCTGTCTGGATCTCCTTGGCGTAAGTCGGCGAGACGGTCGTTATAATATCGGTATAGACAAGCCCGCCTTTCAGTATATTCACCATGTCGTAGAACTCGAGCCTATGCATCGTGAAATACTCCCATCCGAGGCCGGTCTTTGGAAATCCTTCCTTCGGAAATACCCCCTGGTATCCCAGGTTATGTACGGTGAGTACGGTCTTCATCTTTCCGTAAAACTTGTCCTGCTTCCCGTAAATCTCCTTGAGATATACGGGCAGAAGAGCCGTCTGCCAGTCATTGCAGTGGATTATATCCGGCTTAAAATCAAGTTCCTTCAGCCCCTCGATGATGCCCTTCGAGAAGAAGGCGAACCTATCTAGATTATCGGCATAGTCGCCGCCCTTCTCCGCATACAGGTTATTCCTCATAAAATATTTGTTGTTATTTATAAAATATACCGGCACCTTATCGGCAAGCCTCGCCTCGTTCCCGAATACCCTGACGCATTTGTAGCGCGGCGTTATGACCCTTATATCGACCCCCGCCTTATCCAAAGCTATGGGCAGGCTCCCGGCCACATCGGCAAGGCCTCCGGTCTTGGAGAATGGCTCTACTTCGCTAGAAGCGAACAGGACCTTTAATTTTCTGTCTTTAGGCATATCAAGCGGCCTCCAGCCAGTTCTTCCCCACTTTTACCTGGACCCTGACCGGCACGTTTAGCTTTACGACCTCTTCCATCCGGGTCTTCACTATCTTTTTCATATCTTCGACTTCATTGTCAGGGACCTCGAAGACAAGTTCATCGTGCACCTGAAGTATCATCTTGGAATTGAGCTTCTTTTCCTTCAGGACATTATGTATGTTTATCATCGCTATCTTTATAAGGTCGGCGGCCGAACCCTGTATCGGCGCGTTTATGGCCGCCCTCTCGGCGAATTGCCTCACGGAATTATTCTGGCTATTTATTTCCGGCAGGTATCTCCTGCGGTTTAATATCGTCGTCACGTAGCCGTTTCTCCTGGCCTCCTCCACAAGGTCCTCGAGGAATACCTTTACCCGGCCGTATTTTTCGAAATAGGCATCTATAAATTCCTTCGCCTTCGAGACCTCGATCTTCAGTTCCTTGGAAAGGCCGAACGGGCTCATGCCGTAGATGATGCCGAAGTTGACCGTTTTCGCTATCGAACGCATCTGGGAGGCGACCTCGCTTTCTTTGACGCCGAATATAAGCGACGCTGTGTGCGCATGGATGTCACGGTCTTTTTCGAAAGCCTCCTGCAGTTCCTTGTCCTGCGAGAAATGCGCGAGCACCCTTAACTCTATCTGGGAATAATCGGCCGATAATATCACGCGGCCCTTTGCGCCCGGGACAAAGGCCTTTCTTATCTGTCTTCCCATTTCGGTCTTTATCGGTATATTCTGGAAATTTGGGTCCGACGAGCTCAATCTCCCCGTCGCCGTGACCGTCTGATTAAACGAAGTATGCACACGGCCGGTCTTCGGATTCACTAGTTGCGGCAGGGAGTCGACATACGTCGATTTCAATTTAGAGATCTCCCTGTATTTCAGGAGAGCCGCCGGTAAAGCGTGGACAGCCGAAAGCGCCTCAAGGACTTCCACATCGGTTGAATGGCCCGTCTTCGTCTTCTTGACCACGGGAAGTTTTAGTTTAACGAAAAGTATTTCGGCTAATTGTTTAGGCGAATTTATATTAAACTCGGCGCCGGCGATCTCGTAGACCTCGGAGGTTATCTTCTCAAGCTTCTTCTCCATCTCCTTTGACATCTTCGCCAGATAATTGACGTCTATAGCGACACCGGTAAGCTCCATATCGGCAAGACATTCGAGAAGCGGCATTTCTACCTCGTGAAACAGTTTGTTTAAGTTCTTCTCGTCGAGCTGCCTTTCGAGGACGTCTTTTAGCCTGAAAGCCGCGTCAGAATCCTGGCAACAATAATCCTTTATCTTCTCTATCTCCACTTCCCTCATCGTAATCTTCTTCTTGCCTTCACCGATGAGGTCGGTTATCGGCGTCTTTTTGCAGTTGAGATATTCCGACGTTATATCCTCCAGATTATGGTTCATCTTCGAGGGATTAAGAAGATAGGAAGCGACCATCGTATCGAAGACCGGCCCTTCCACCTTTACGCCGTTAACGGCAAGAAGGAGTTCCTCATACTTTATATTCTGTCCTATCTTAAGCTTCCTGCGGTCCTCCAGGATGGGCTTTAATTTTTCAAAAAGCGCGGATTTGCCAAAACCGCCCCCTACATCTCCGATGGGCACATAATAGGCGGCGCCTTCCTTCCAACAAAAAGATATCCCTACGGGCTCGCACGAAAGAGGATCCGTCCCTGTCGTCTCAAAGTCCAAAGCAAATTCCTTCTGTTTGGCCAACTCTTTTATCAATCCTTCCAGCGCATCCTCGTCTTCGACGAGATGATATTTCCCGGAAAGCTGCTTGCCGGGTGCCGCAAAATCCTTAAGCAGACGTTTAAACTCGAGCTCGTTAAAGATCTCGCGGAGTTTGTTATTGTTAGGTTCTCTTAATTTAAGTTCGTCGAAATCTACTTTTATCGGAACCTCTTTATCAACTGTAGCAAGTTCTTTGCTCAATATAGCCTGCTCTCTAAATTCAGATATCTTTTTGCGCAGGCTTTCGGATTTTATCTTATCGCCGGCTGAAAGTACCTTATCAAAACTCCCAAAATCTTCCATAAGTTTTCTCGCGGTAACTTCACCTATCCCGGTGACGCCGGGTATATTGTCGGAAGAGTCTCCCATGAGCGCGATCAAGTCGACGATCTTCTCCGGAGGGACACCGTAACGTTCCTTTACCTTCTCCTTGTCGTAAATCAGCCCCTCTTTATGGACGTTATACACTTTTATGCGCGGCCCCACGAGCTGAAGCATGTCCTTATCGCCGGTAACGATGTAAACATCATATCCCTTATCAGCCGCCTTCATCGCTATCGTCGCGAGCACGTCATCAGCCTCATAACCCTGCATCTCGAAAAGAGGTATATTGTAACCCCTGACTACTTCCTTTATCAGCGGCATCTGGTCGACCAGTTCATCCGGCATCGGTTTCCTGTGGATCTTATATTCCTCGAACTTCTTATGCCTGAAGGTCGGCCCCTTTAGGTCGAACGCTATCGCCAGGTATTCAGGTTTCTCTTCCTTGATCAGCTTATTGATCATGGTGATGAAGCCGTATATCGCGTTCGTCGGCTGGCCCTTCGAGTTTGCGAGGCTGCGGATAGCGTAGAACGCCCTATAGCAGAAAGAATTGCCGTCTATTAAAAAAAGTCGACCAGAATTTTCCGTCATTAGCGTAAGTTTTTGCGGGGAAAAATAGAAAAGGCGTGGTCTTTCCGGATTTTTGTTCCTATTCCTTGATCTTTACAGCCGTCCCATAGGCATATATATAGCCGCTGTAGGTGAAATAATTTATGCCTATAACGTAATCGGCCCCCAATTCCTTCGCCGCGTCCTTGAGCTTGCTGTTTACGGCGGCAAGGTCTACTTCACCGGCACGGATAGAGACAATACCAATAACCTTATAGGAATCTTTTATATCTTCGGTAGAGAGGATTACGTCCTTTTGCTTACTACTGGTCTTCGTCGTAGTGGAAAGATACTGCGCCATAGCGGAAGATGATAAAATGATAACACATAAAAAAAGGGATATCAATAATATTCCGCGCCTCATAGTACCGGTTCTCCTTTCGAGTTCAATACCGTGGCTGTCAGGAAGATCAATAAGTTTCTCTTTACCTTATCGGTATGGTCGCTCTTAAACAGGTTGCCTAGATAAGGTATGTCGCCCAGGATCGGGACCTTCCTTTTTGTCACAGTTTCATCTTCCCTTATGAGGCCGCCCAAGACAACGGTCTCACCGCTCCTTACGACTACCGATGTCTGGGTAGTCCTGGTATCAATAACAGGATAGCCCAGCCCTGCGGGGAAATCCGCCGAAGATGAGATCGGAAGCTGGCTTACCAGAACACTGACTTCCGGATGTATATCCATAGTGACCACTCCGCTGTCGCCGGCCACTGAGGGCGTGACCTCAAGCGATATGCCGGTCACCTTTTCCGCCACCTTATATACCTCGACCATTACAGGAAAAAAGGTAGTGCCGATGTTAGTCCTCGTGAAGTCCGAAGCGTAAGGGATTATATTAGCCAATTGAATGTTAGCCATCTGACCGGAAAGGGTAGTGATAGAAGGCGAAGATAATAGATTGGCCTTCCCCTCCTCAATAAGCGCCTTCAGATAGATCTGATATAGGTCTCCGTTATTATGTATCTTTGCGATAGTAATACCTAAACCGGAGGTTTCGTTCGCCTGACCGAACGTAGCCGCGGCAGCCTGAGTTTCGGCTAAAGTCCCGCTGGAAATATTCCTTCCGAAATCGCCCCAATGGCCGGTTTTATCGGCGTTCCGCCTTTGCCTTCTATTGATAAGCCATTCGACGCCTAATTCCTTTAGATCCTGCACCGAGATCTCTACAAACCTGGCCTGTATCCTTACCTGTGTGGGCCCGGTATCCCATAACTTCACTAATTCCTTGGCCATCTCCTGGTTAGCGGGGGTATCGGTGATGGTAAGGACGCCGGTTAATCCTTCATAGACTATCTTCCTATTTGGATTCTCGGGCAAAGCCTCTTGCAGATATTGCTCTATATTTTCAGACTCTCCGGTTGATGCTTCAGCAGAAGTCCCGGCAGAAACGTCTTCCGCTGCAAAGGTCTGGCCGGCCGTTAGCGAAAGAAAGATCACTGCCGCAAGCAAGAAAGCTGATCTCAAAAAAGCGCGATATTTATCTTTCATCTTACGACCTCGCCCTTCGCGTCGATGATGCTCGCGGTGATAAATATAAGGAGATTCGTTTTAGTCTGGTTTTTATAATCGTACCGGAAGGCTCTCCCCAGCAAAGGTATATCGCCAAGAAACGGGATCTTTCTCTTCGTCACGCGCTCGTCGTCTTTTATTAGACCGCCGAGCACTATCGTCTCTCCGCTGTCTACCGAGACGCTCGTCTGGCTCGTCCTCACATCTACCACAGGCCAGCCCAGCGCATCCGGTACGAGCCTTACGGCGGATGCAGAGTTTACATTACCCAGCTGCCCCGTCTCGCCGCTTGCCCTGAGGTTCGAAATAGCCACCTGCGTCCGCAGGACGCTTACTTCGGGGTGTAAATCCAAGGTTATAGTATTCGAACCCTCGGTGACATAAGGAGTCGCTTCAAGAAAGATACCTACCGGTTTTTCAGCCAGTGTCAATTTGTAGCTCCATCTAGGAAACTCAGCCGTCCCTATGTTCTCGAGCGTAAAATCAGAGACATAGGGATAGGTCCTTACCACCTGGATGTTAGCCATCTGTCCGGAGATCGTGGTGACCTTGGGAGCGGAGAGGAGATTGGCCTTCCCCTGCTGTTCCAAAAACCTGAGATCCGCCATAAAGCGCTGACTGGTATCCAGGACTTTAGTCAGTATCAACTGGCCGGCAAAATTCCCCACTTGCGGGAAGGCTGTAACCGTATCGTTGTCCCAGTTGATACCCTCGTAGGTCTGGCGCGTCGGAGTTCCTATTTGAATCCCCTCCAGCAATTTATTGTTAACTGCGGTATTGCCTCTATTAAAGAAATCCCATTCTATGCCGAGCTCGTCTAAATCATTGACCGCTATTTCCACAAAGCGGGTCTCGATCATCACCTGTTTGGGGCCGACCTCGAACTGCTTTATCAGGGACCTGATAAGTTCCTGGTTGGCTTTCGTGTCGGTAACGGTCAGGAGTTTCGTGCCCCTACTATAGGTTATCTTCCTTCCTTCCTGGGCAGGCAGGCTTTGCTCAAGATAATCTTTAACGCTAAGGTTATCCTCAGCCGCGAAAACAAGGTCCCCGAAGGGGGCAAGAACAGGCGGGATCGCCAAGAAAATAGTCACTGCTGCCGCAATAAGCTTCCCCGTCATTACTTTTCTTCCGCCGATTTGGATTCAAATTCCTTTAACTTGACTTCATGCGTCTTGCGTTCGCCGTATTTGAGCTTGTAAGTCCTCGTCACCAGCTCTGTTATATTCTTTTTGTTTGAAATCCAAACGTAATTCGATTCGACCTTGTAACCGAGTTGCGTAGTCTTGAATGCGATATTCAGGACATCAAGCAGAGGGATAGGAGTAGCTGTGCTAAGCGTGATCTTCAATGGTTGTTCTTTGGTAAGCTCGGCCAAAGCTTTCTCATCAAGGACTATCGTGACGCCGGTCATCTCCATCAATTGGCGGATAAGGTCTTGGATATCGGCGTCAGTGACTGAGATAGCCGGGACTATGACGCTCGACATCTTATCCTCGAGCTTCTTCCTTGCTTCCATCTCAATCCTTTCCGATTCGGGGATAACCTCTTCGACCTGCAGCTCTTCCCTGCTGGTCTTCTGCGGCGG
Organism: Omnitrophica WOR_2 bacterium RIFCSPLOWO2_12_FULL_51_24; assembly: GCA_001805885.1. Taxonomy (GTDB): domain Bacteria; phylum Omnitrophota; class Gorgyraeia; order Pluralincolimonadales; family Pluralincolimonadaceae; genus Pluralincolimonas. The sequence continues at coordinate 6,246 of MHHC01000048.1, read as the reverse complement.
GAGCCAGCTCTTATCCACGCTCAATAGGGCCGCCTGCTCGGACGTTTCTTTCTCTTCGTTGGTTACGCGCCTGTCCGCTAATATTTGCTTGCGTTCTTCTTTAGTGGTCTTTTCCCTGCTATACAATCCCTCGGCCTGTCTCGCTTTGGCTAACCAGGCTTGCGCTTCGGAGTCGTTAGGATTGGAAGCTAGCGCGCTTTCGAAGTCGGCTACCGCTGCGGAATACTGCTTATTAGCGTAATTCCCTTTACCGCGCTTGATCAAAGAACCTGTTATCGTCTCCGGGACGGTTTTTGCCATCCCCTCTTTGCATAATGCGATATAATGAATAGCCTCTTTTTTATTTTTGGGGTCAAGTTGGGCTAGTCTCTCAAAAAGTTGCTGAGCTGTCTCGTAGTTTTTAGCTTCGTATTCGCTTTTGGCTTGGTTGAAGAGGTCTTTGACGATGGATTTTCTTTCGGTCTTCTTCTCTTTCATGAGTTCTTCGGCAATTATCCTTGCCTCGACCGAGTCGCCGGGTATGGCTGCGTTGTTTATTGCGTAGGCTTTGGTGCAAAAATCATCACATAATGAGATAATAAAGAACGAATTGAAAGCCAACAAGATGCAAAAAAAGAACAAACCCGTTGTTCTTTTAACCTCATTGGTTATACTCATTTATATTCTCTCCCCTTGTTTATAACCCACTCTTTCTCTTGGCCGTATAATACCACAGAATCTGCTTTTATGTCAAGTATTTTGTATCCGCCGACCTCGTCATTCTTCTTGACTTCAAACTCCTTGTTATCCATCGAGTTATGAAGCTTGGCTACCAGTTCTTTGCTCTTCGCGGGCTTCTTGTATTCGAGGACAATCTGTCCGTCTTTGTTTTCTATCTTGATAATCTTGCTATTTATCTCTAACACCTTGTAATCTTTAAACTTGTCTCCCTTCTTTATGAAATAGGTCTTGCCGGACCAGTTGACCTGTCCTATCCTTGTACCGTCGGACTTTTCGATAAAACCGTTGTACATAAAAGGCAGCGGGACAGCCGATACGGATATCACTGTCAGCTTTTCAGGCGTAAAAAGTTCCGGCTGGATCTCGGGTTTTACAAATATGTTCTTATTTATCAGCGGCTGATATCTCGAAAAAGCAAAAGGAGATTTAAGTAATCTCTCTGCATATGATAAGGAGTCCGGCGCGACATCAGCCCCTTCTTTGCCGGCCACTGTCTCCTCTTGGCCTTCACCGAACTGGACCGGGACTTCTTTCGACTGAAATACAGAAGAGGATTTCCACATCACCAAAAGCCACAGGACGAACGCGACTATAGCTATTACCTTCGATGTTTCTTTCATGTCTTTTCCGCGGGGAGTATGGCGGCGACTATGACCAACTCCGCTGTCAGTCTGCCTGCAGCCTCCCCTTCCTCTGCGGAGACCTTTATCTTAAAAGAATCGATCCTGAAAGGTATATCCGCCGCGCTAAACTTATACAGTAAATTAATCAGATTCTCATTCCTGCACTTTAGGATCACCTTGACCGGAAACTCCATATAGAGGATCTCTTTGTTATCCTCCGCAAATACCTTTTTTATCTCAAGGAACTCTATACCCGAGATCTCCGGAACTTTCGAAGCCAACGCCAGATTCCCGATCTCCTTTATTATATCGAGCTGCTTTACCCTGTATGGAAGATCCGCCGCGGACGGGATATCATGCTCGTATTTGTCGAAACCCAACCAAAACGGGAATTGGAAATTTATGGCGGCGCCGGCCTCTTTTATCTTATTCTGGACCTTGTATAACTCTTCCTTCAGCTTAAGAGGGTCCCCGACCTCCATCGACATCTTGGAACCAGGTTTTGAGAAAAGCATGACGGTCATATCCTTGGTAGCTTCCTGTAAAGAATTAAGTTGTTTTTCGAGGCGATTTTTTTCGCTGTTTAAGTTCCCGAGACCTTTATCCTTGTAAGCTTTAAGCTCTTCCTGTTTCCCTCCGACAGCGCTTCCGAACATAGTCTTCTGATACACGACTATTCCTAAAAAAAGAAACGAAACGAGTATGATGACGCCCAATACAATCTTAGTCATCAATGAATCGCCTGTGTTTTTTGGCATCCCTTATTTCTCGCCTTTCGCTTCGCTCTTCTGGGCTGTCCCGCCAAACCCCTTGAGTTTGAACTTTATCGAAAAATCCCGGTATTGTCCCGCGCCTTCTTCCGTTTCGCGGGGCAGGCTCGCGTATATTATCTCGACCGAATCGAATAGCTGAGAGGAAGCTAGCTTGTTCTTGAACTCGTTTATAGCCAGGAGATTCGAGAGCGTCCTCCCCTCCAGCGAGATGGCATCTTTGTCCTTGGAAATGGATGTCAGCCACGTCTGATCGGGCAGAAGTTTTCTGACCTCCAGTATGGCCTCGATCGATATACTCTTCTTGATGGCCAGATCCTCGAAGGGTTTGAGCCTCGCCCCGCTATTTTTTACCTTTTCTTTAAGCGAGGCGATATTCTTATTGACATCCTCATACTGTAATAAGAGCGAGTCCATGAATTTCAGCTCTTTTTTCAAGGTCGATGACTGGAACCAGATATTTAACGCTATCGTTAACGGTATCACCGCGATGAGAAGGCCGGCAGAGATGACCCAGAATTTCTCCTTCCTGAAATCCCTCTCTTGCTTTCTTTCAAGCGGCAGCAGGTCTATATTGGTAGGGCACCGCTGAAGCAGGCGCAAGGCCAGCCCGATCGAAGCGCCGAACCGGGTCTGGAAATCTATATCGACCCTCAGGTTCGACGGACATTTTATCTTTTGGCCGAGGTTGGCGCGCCTTACCTGCATGCCCAACCCCTTGGTAAGGAAATCTTCTATCCCTTTGAGTTTTGAACCGCCTCCCGATAATATGACTTCGTTGAATGCGATATCTCGCGCATGCTTGGTCTTGTAAAATTCCAGCGACTGGATGACTGATAATACGAGGTCCGAGACGACCGGATTCAGCGCATTGATAAGGTCCTTGCCGTCCGGGGCGGTGGCAGCGGGTACGAGGCCCTCTGATGCGACTACCATACCTTCTTTACGCTTAAGCTCTTCCGCCTTATCAAAAGGCATCTTGAGTTTTGAGGCGATAGCGTGAGTCATCTCATCGCCGGCGATAAGTATCGAGCGGACCCAGAATCCCTTATCCCCGACGACAATAAGATTAGTCGCTTTCGCTCCTATATCGAGGATCAAGCCCTTCGTCAATGGTTCATTGTAAGTTATCGCGTTCAGCAGGGATAACGGGCTTACATCGACGAATTCGACATCCAGGTTAGTCCTCGCAAGGTACGAGAGAACGGCTTCGACGATCTCTTTCTTCGCGGCGACAAAAAGGACGTCTTCTTCAGGGCCCGCGCCCGTATGGAATATCTGATGGTCCCAGCTTATCTTATCGAGGGGAAAAGGGATCTGCTGCTGGGCTTCGTATTTTATGATCTTGTCTATCTTGCCTTGCTGTATCTTGGGGAGTTTGAGGAAACGGATGAAGACCGACTGGCCTGAGAGGGAGACCGAGACTTTGCCGCCTTTTATCTTTTCCGCTCTTAACAACCCCTCCAGGCCTTCCTTTATCAGGGTGTCTCTTTTTTCCTGGTCGGCATGGTGGGTTAAATCAAAAATTTTTGCCCGCACGAGTTGAACACCCTCGAAGCTTTTTTCCAACTCGACGAGCTTTACCGAGCCCGCGCCTATATCGATACCTAGAGCACGTTTTCCCATATGGTTGTGTATATTCTATTAAATAAAACAAATGTTGTCAATAAATCTTATTTTTGTTCTTATCGTTAAACGGAAAAGCTCCCATGTTTTTTCTTGAGCCGTCTGAAGCCTTATATCTTGGGCTGGGATCTCCCGCATTAATGCACGGTGAGCCGGGATCAAGGCGGAAATCCGGTTTTTTCGGGTCTATAAATTCCGGGTCTTTGGAGATGTCAAACTCTCCTTTATCGCAATTATAGCAATCTCTCGTATTCCAAAAATCGTTATAGAATAAACTTATTTTAATGTCATCCCGCGGCTTCTTTCGCTCCGCCTCAAGCAGTTCGGGAGATATTCCCCTCGTATCGCCGGACATCGGGGAATCCGAAACTCGAATCCCTGTCTCATTATTATAAAATATGGAATTCCTTATCGTTAATTCGACAGGCCCATATGTGATGGAAAGGCCGGTCCAGCTATTGGCTATCGTGCAATTCAGGATCTGTACATTCTTGCTAGAATTAACCTCTATGCACGGAAGGATGCCATTTGATGTCACTACGCAATTTTGTAATAAAAAGCCGTTGACGCCGAACAGGCGCACGGATTCGCTTTCCAATTCCAAAGACAGGTTCTTTATAATTATATTACTTAAATCGCCCTGATCGGTTGCCGCTACTATCCCCTGTCGACCGACTTTTATCTTGGTCTTATCCGGGCCCTCGCCTATAAGCTCCAGTTTATCCTTTAGCCTCAAGCCGTTTTTCTCTTCATAAATCCCTTCTCTTATAAAAATCACATCGCCGGCTCTTGCGCTTTTTACCGCCTCCTCAACGGTCTTAAAATTCCCGGGAACTATAATCGGACGTTTTCCCTGTTCTTTAGCAATGACCTGTCCGCCCAAAATTAAACTATACGAGACTAAAGAAAGGAGGATAAATTTTTTTACCGGCATCTTAATGTCCTATTTTTTATAAAGGGTTTCAAATGGCAGCATATACGTTATCGTAATGTCCCTTAAGACCGGGGTCGCGCTGCTGTTCTGATAGTATATCGAGAGGTTCGCATTACTTACCAGTGTCGTCGCCAAGAGCGCTTTATATTGGATCTGTCTTCCCGTACTTGCGGATAATGATGCGCCGTTACTGAAAGTCGTTGCGAAATTATCCGCCGCGGCCAAGGTGTCGGCTGACCTTATATACATCGTTATGGATGTATTGGTTGGGGTATCCGCCGTCCAGGAGACGGTCCCCCATTTTACGTTAGAACTATCCGTGGAATACTTTGCCACAAAAGGAGCAGAGACGAGATAACCTTTGGGATAGATTATCCTTATATTATCAAAGACCGAAGCGCCTTCAGAGTTACAGCCATACCATGGCGCGTTTCTGTCTAGAATTTTTTCGCAGACGGCAGAAGTCTGAGCAGGATAACTAAGTTCGTACATATTATTCCCATTCAATTGGACAATGCCCGTCTCAGTCGAACTTGAGCTGGTGCGGGATTGATTATTAAATGTAGCGTCGCCGTTGGCGGCAGTTTGATATGTCCAATAGCTCACTAAGTTTGTCCCCCGTCCTATCCCAGCTAATATATAAGGAAGCGCCTGGCCTGTAGCCGCATCCATAGAGTAGGTGGTATTAACGGCAAGCTTTGAAGGAACATAAATCTCATTTTGATCTGAACCCCAAATGTCAGCATCCCCGTCCTTTACCAGGGTAAGATATGTTGCCCCTGAGCCGCTAGGCCATGTAGGCCGTTTTATCTCAAGATGCGCTTCACACCACGCCGGCGTATAAGCAGCGGTTTGCTGCCCCGGATTTGTAAGGCGCTTGCTCGCTGAACGCCACCAGGTTGCGCTGCCCGTTTGTTGCTGGCCGTTGTCCTGCGTGTATGTCCTTACAAAGATATCGTAACCCAAAGCGGCGCTCGGGGCATAAAAGTTGCCGTTTAATTCGGCATATTTTTCCCTATACGCGGGATTCCATATATTAAGGCAATAGCTTGTATTAGCGCCTTGGTAGGCGATCTCTCCATAACTTGTCGTCCACGTCCCGTCAGTATAACTGAAAGTACTTGGAAACGAATAATCTGTAGGGCCAATTCTCACGGTTGTCCAGCCAGTGATGCCGTTTATTGTGGTCATCTTGCCGCCCTTTAAATTAATAACCGAATGGGCGACGTCCTCGTCAAAGTCGTCCCAATAACCTAATTTAAGGGAGTCGGGGACTTTGGTATAAGATTTTTCCCAGTGCATCCTCTTAGGAGCAGCAGCTTCCAAATAATCGGTATCCGTCGGGCAGGTATCGAGCCAGTTCACGTTCCTTATCTCTCCGTCGCTGAAATCGCCATACAGCGAGAACCACGGGGCGTAGAACTCTGCCCTCGTCGTCTGCATACAGGTATTGAACAGCTTCACTACCGTCGTGATCTGCTTTTCGGAAAGGAGGGTCCCGTCGCTTCTCTTGACCCTGCCCTTCGATGTTATCTTGAATATGCCGGCTGAATTATAACCGGTATACAATGTG
>MHHC01000047.1:719-22906 GCA_001805885.1 Omnitrophica WOR_2 bacterium RIFCSPLOWO2_12_FULL_51_24 | reverse complement strand
AAGAAAATATATAATAAATCCAAGAAACAATGGTATAATTTAGCCATGATTACCGAAAGCGAAAAAAGAACAATAATGGAGATTTCAGAGAGATATGCCGTCAAGCGTGTATTGCTCTTCGGCTCAAGCCTTATCTCCGGCAAAGAAAGCCGGGATATAGAGTTAGCTGTGGAAGGAATATCTCCCAGAGACTTTTTCAGATATTACGGCGACCTTATTCTTGGACTTTCAAGACCTGTCGACGTAATAGATCTTTCCGGAATATCCAAATTCACCGAGATGATCAGGCAAGAGGGGATACCGCTATGATCGAGAATAAAGAAGGCATTTTGGCGACACTTGCAAACAACCAAGTCAAAATCAAATCATTTGGCATAAAAAGGCTCGGTCTTTTTGGTTCTTACGCCAAAGGAAAAGCAAATGCCCAAAGTGATATAGACTTTTTGGTTGAATTTGAGGAAGGCAAGAAGACATTCGATAATTTTATGCGACTTTCCTTTCTTCTGGAGGACCTTTTAGGCAAGAAGATTGAATTGGTAACACTGGAGTCCTTAAGTCCATACATTAAGCCAAAAATAACAAAAGAAGTCGAATATGTCATCCCAAGGGTTTGAATATCTGAATCATATATTAGACGAAGCGAATTATATCCTTAAAGAATCCAGCACACTAAAACGCGAAGATTTCTTCCGTAACGAAACCCTGCAAAGAGCCTTCGTCCGAAGCATAGAAATCATTGGAGAGGCGACAAAAAAACTTCCCGATGCATTAAAGCAGGAATATACCAATGTCGAATGGAAGGCGATAGCCGGAATGCGCGACAGGTTAATTCACGATTATTTCGGCATTGACTATGAAATAGTCTGGGATGTCGTCATTAATAAAATCCCGCTTCTTCAAAAAGAAATTCAACAAATTTTAGATACAGAACAGAAATAGAATTCTAGCAATTCATTCCCCTGGCATATGGAGAAAAAAATAAAATATACTAATGAACCAATGAAATTTAAAGTCATTGACGATTTTTTGCCTACATCGGAACAGCTTGATGCCGAACGCGCTATTAAAAAACATGAGGCAAAGGAGCGTGCGGATAAGGTACGTTGGATAAGTGCCGAAGAAATACTAAAGGCGAGAGAAGAAGCGCGAGCTGGCAAGACGATCAGCCTCAATGAATTGAGGCGTCGGATTGAAGGCTCGGTAAGAAGATGAGAGCGCAGTATGAATTATCAAAATTGTACGGTCGCCGCAACCCGTATATTAAGTGCTTGAAACAGCCTGTAACTATCCGGCTGGACAAGAATACTGTGGCATATTTTAAGGAGCTTTCTGATAAGGTGGGGATGCCGTATCAGAACCTGATCAACCTTTATCTAAGGGACTGTGCATTTACACATAAAAGACTTCATTTGAAGTGGTCATAGAGATAATATGTTTCTAACAATTCACTCCAACGGAGGCTCGCTACGCTCGCTCCCGCTGAGTTCAAATGTTAGGCCGAAATAAATGGATGAATTAACATAACCTAGGTATAGATGAGGTATATATGTTAGAGAATGCAAAAACATTCCCCATAATTATGGAAATAGTTAAAATTATTGTCGGCGTGGTAGTCGCATTGATTGGTTGGTTTGGTATTCCAGAAATCATAACGAGATATGTTCAATTAAGACAAAAAATAAGAATAAAAACAAAAGCTGAAAAACTGAACGAACAACTTAAGAAAGGCATTGACAAAAAGTACCTTCGTGCCCCTCCTGCGTTTACTGTGTTTAATGAATTGCAGGACCTTTTATGGTATGCAAAAGACGTGATTAAGAACAAAGAATTTTTACAGGAACAATTGAATAAAATAATTCGCAACTTGTATAAAACAGGGATGAATGAATTCATACAAGAGCTAAGGGCAAAATTTCAAAACGATTTTGAATTCAGCGTGGAGAGTTGGGCAAATATCGCCATTGCCAATATAAACCTATATCGTTTAGATGGTATGAGTGAATACCGCGAATACTGTCTTGAAGCGTGCAAAGAGTCAATCAAAAGACAGGGAAACTATGGTACTCCAAGAGCGTTAATACTAATTATTCATATGATTGATTACGAACGAAAAAAACAAATAAATAAAGATGATGCACAGAACATGATTAACGAGGTCAATTCTGGGGACGATACAATGGTTTCATACGATACTTATAATTATCTTCTTATTACAAAAAAGATACACGAATGGGAAAAATATATTGACCACCTTTTTAACCTTTATCCAAGCGAAATGGATAAAATGAAAAACAGATATGAAAAGTACAAAAGTACAATGGAGCTCAAAAGTAAAAATACTATCACCCATTAGCAGAGTGAACAGAGCTGGTGAACAGAGGATCAATCCTTTATAATTGACAAAAACTTTAAATTCATAGGATATTTACAAAAAACATAAAATTATCCTAACAAGCGGCTGGAGCTGACGGCGCATACTCGTCGTTTTCCAGTTTTTAGAGACTCACAAAGTCCCCTTCATCCTCGCCGCAGCTCAGCCGAGATGTTGGGCCTCGTGAGGCCAGAAGAAAGGAGGTTACACATGGTTGAAAGGCAGTAAGCCAATGTGAATACGCCATCGAAAGACATCATACATCATACATGATACTAACCTTAAAAATGCCTTAGGAGGAGAAGAAATGACGCGAGAAATCAAAAAAGTCACAGTGACTCTGGAAACTGGAGAACCACTGACTGAAGACGAAATAAATGCCATAAAGAAGTCTCTTTCCGGTCAGTTGATCAAAACATTGACTCCGCGCGACGTACAGGGGGTTTGCATTGGCAACATCGAAGCCATATGCCACGTCCACCCCAACCACACACATAATAACATCGCGTGAGCCCCTTAGCACTGAATGCCGTACCCTCGCTCTCGGATGCGGATAGGCGTTATCGCGGACTTGCTAACGGGCGATTGTTGCAATGAATCGGATCACCCTGATTTCGGCTCCAATTATTACGGAGCAAACGGATGCTGGCACCATTGAAAGACTGTTGCGAAAGGATCCCGTCTTCAGCGTACCACAGCTGGGAATTCTGACGGTCGCCGCGCTGTTCAAGAAACATGGATGGACGGTAAAGCTCTCCAGAATCGATAAACATTACGCAAGTCATATCGCTAACGGAAAATCGGCTGCGGATTTCTGCAACGACTTTGCAGCAATCCTAGCCAATGACGAGTCGAAATACTTTGGCTTTTCATCGATTTGCAGCTCGTACTACATTACGTTGATGGTCGCGGAAAGGTTGAAGGAGCTTCGCCCCGACGCCATCATCGTTTTCGGGGGGCCGCAGGCGTCAGCAACCGGGACAGAAACCATGTCCTTGTCACCCGCCATCGATTTCGTTCTTTGTGGAGAGATTGAGCTTTCGCTGAAGGACTTTTTGGACTGCCACCTTAGCGCACCTGACCGCGTCCCAGGATTATGTTACCGTCGTAACGGTGTCATCATCTCAAACAGCCCTTCCCACCCCCCCGACGCTGGCGTCCTCGAAATGCCACTGTATGACCTTTGGGACACGTCAGCGCTGGACAGCATCCCGATCGAAGGTGGGCGCGGCTGCCCATTCAAATGCAAATTCTGTTCTACGAGCGCGTTCTTTCGCCGGTCCTATCGAGTTAAGGACCCACAGACTCTCATCGCCAATGCCATCGACGTGATTGGCCGATTTTTGGTGAAGACCATTTCATTTGTTCACGATAACATGTTCGTTTCAAAGGAAACCTGTGAGCAATTCTGCGACACATGGCGGACCAACGAAAAGCTGCGCGGCGTCCAGTGGAGTTGTAGCATGCGTGTTGACGTGATCGACGAGCGGATCGCCAGCATTCTTAGTCGATCCAACTGTGGCGGCATTTTCATCGGCATCGAGTCCGGGTCTGAACGAATTCAAAAAATAATCAACAAGAACCTTGACGTAGAAAAAGCGATTTCGACGATACACCTTCTCAACAAAAACAACATCCGATCCACTGCGGCATTCATCGTTGGATTTCCGGAAGAAACCGTCGATGACTTGCGCGCGACCCTGCGGACATTTGAACGGGTGCTGCGAGTTCCATTGTGTAAGCCTCAGGTAAGTTCGTTCGCTATACTGGCTGGCTCGGAATACGGCAACAACGCTTTCGAGTTCGACGTCGGAAGTTCAACGATTTCGCATCAAGGTCCGCCCATCGCCCCCGCCTACACGAAATACATCGATGCCTATCCGACCTTGTTCTCTGCCCATTGTCGGCCCATCCTGGAACACTTGGATCACGACGTCGTCAGTGAGACTGAGTATTTCCTGAACTATTCGTTCAGCATATACCGATGGCTTGTCGCATTACTGTCGATCAGCTTCGAACATGGACTGTCTGCCGTCATCGAGCGCTGGCTGAAATTCAAGCGAGAGGAGAAGGGGGAAACAAGCAATCTCTATGGCTATTATTCAAGCAGTCAATTCCACCGGCAATTCATAGAATTTGTGAGCAGCCTCAGCACTCTGCCGCAGTTCAACACTAAATTCTCCTCCATGCAACAATTCCTTTGTAACGTCTACAGCATTGAAGACAAGAACTTTCAGGAGATGCTCACAATGGAGAACGAGGAAGTTTCGCCCACTCCCCTGCGGCATGATGGTCATATAGTTGCCGCTTGTCGAGTGGTCGACGTGGAGTATTCATTTTCCGATGTGATAGGTATTCTTACCGCGGAGGGGCAAGGAGACTTCAAACCTAAGGATGATTCGTGTGTCGTCATCTACATAAAATCGCGGGACATCATTGTCGAAGAGCCGACGCCATTGGTTCGGCAAATCTTAAGTCTTGCCTCCGCCCCCATCCAAGTAGATGAGCTCGTTGGCATGCTGTGCTCCGATGCGAACAAAAGCTTGCCGCAGAACCTGTCTCACAAGGCTGCTGCTGCGTATTTCTATTCACTGCAGCACTGTTTGGCGTGTGGGCTGTTAAAAAGGACAGACGGAAAGGGGAGAGATGTGTTTTCTAAAAAGCCTAACAAACTAATCCAGCGGACTGCTTAGAGCCGCCGCTGATCAGCACGTTAAGCTTGTATAAATATGACCCTCTTGGGGGGGTCATATTTCTTTCGCCTAATTTTTCCTGTAATTAAGTGAAAGAAATCTCCGCCTTTTATCATCTATTATAGCAAAGGGAAAAACGCTTGACAGGTATACCGCATGCAGTTATACTATTAATGTAGCCACAAATGACGCCACATTAAGGAGACAATCAAAATGACTTTAGCGAACGCCCTTTTGAGGGCAAAAAGTATAGGGGTTAGAAATTTCAGGGATAGCGCATCGCGTTTTATCGGCAAACATGAGCTGTTTATAATAACCGAGCACGGCAATCCCACAAGCGTCCTTTTGCCTTATAATGATATTTTAGAGATAGTGGATATTCTCGAAGAGCTCAAGGACAAAGAAGCCCTTAAGTTAGTCAGTGAGGGCAGAAGGGCTATCAGTAAGAGGGCAAAAGGGACATCAGTTGTTTCTTCTTTCAACAAGAGCTGATGACTAATGAAATACGACGTCAGGTTTCCGAGCGGCTCTATTGAAAAGAGATTTCTCAAGGCCCTAAATAGGATCTCACCGGCAGGGATAAGGGATCAAATCAAGAAGGGAATACTCGGGCTGGCAGATAATCCTCGTCCATACGGCGAGCCGAAGATAAAGCCGCCGGTCGAGGTCTATGAACACGTTGCGCAGTTTCGCCTCAGGGTGGGGAATTATCGAATCCTCTATGACGTAGACGACAAACGAAAGATTGTATGGATACTCGCCCTGCGCAGGAGGAATGAAAGGACGTATTAGACGCAAAATTATCCTTCTTATGCCCATAACCGGTAAGCTCAAGCTGAAGTCAAACCTCATCCTTGCCCCGATGGCCGGGATAAGTGACCTGCCGTACCGGATGCTCAACCGGAAATTCGGCGCCGAACTCGCGTTTACCGAGATGGTCAACGCCCGTTCGTTAAGTTACAGCAACGTCAAGGCGCTCGAGATGCTCTCTTCGGCGAAAGGCGACAGGCCGCTCGGCATACAGCTCGTCGGGAACGAACCCGAATATTTAAATCGCGCGATAGAAAAACTCCATAAATACAAATTCGATATCCTCGATTTCAATGCCGCCTGCCCGGAGAGAAAAGTAACCGCGAAAGGCGAGGGCGCCGCTCTTCTAAAAGATCTAAGCAAGTTCAAGCGATTGCTTAAAATACTGGTCAGGGAGTCGAAATGGCCTGTTACGGTAAAGATACGTGCCGGCTGGGATAAAAACACTATAAACGCGAAGGACGCCGCGCTCTGCGCTGAAGACACGGGCGTCTCCGCGATATTTATCCACGGCAGGACGAGGAACCAGCTCTATAGCGGCCACGTAGATTATCGCGTGATAAAAGAAGTCAAGGATGCCGTAAAGGTCCCCGTTATCGGGAGCGGCGACGTATTATCCGGGCCACTCGCGAAGAAGATGTTCGATGAGACCGGTTGCGACGGGATACTGATAGCCCGCGGCGCATTGGGCAACCCGTGGATATTCAGGGAGATCGATGCCTATCTCAAAGGCGGTGCTATTCCAGAAAGGCCATCCAAAGACGCCGTCATCAAGACGATGAAATACCACCTTAATTCGTGTATCGCCTGCTCCGGCGCGAAAAGGAGTATCCCGTCATTCCGCAAATTCTTCTGCTGGTACACCAAGGGCCTCGATAATGTCCGGCCGTTGCGCGTCAAGGCCTGCGCCGCCTCAACGAAAAAAGAAATGCTTGCCGCGATCAAAGAGATAAAAAGCCCTCAAAATTAGTGGTTGACTAAGATATTATTTCTCTATAGACTATTTTTTGAAACCCCGGAGCAATAATGAGACCGAAAAGAATAGCGATATTTACCGGCGGCGGGGACTGCTCGGGCCTTAACGCGGTCATACGCGCCGTCGCGAAGAAGGCGATGGGCGAAGGCTATGAGGTAATAGGCATTGAGGACGGTTACGAAGGCCTCGTAAAAAACAAATACAGGAAGCTCGAGAACAGCGACGTCTCGGGGATCCTTGCCCTCGGCGGCACGATCCTCGGCACATCGAACACCGCAAATCCTTACCGTTATGCCGTGCAGGCCAAGGATTGTAAATTTGTATTTAAGGATTATTCCAAGACCGCCATAAGGAATTTCAAGAGATTAAAAGCCGACGCGCTGGTAGCTATCGGCGGCGATGGGACGCTCAGCACGGCCTACAGGCTTTACGAAGACGGCATCCCGATAGTCGGCGTCCCCAAGACGATAGATAATGACATCCTCGGGACGGATATTACTTTCGGATTCGACACTGCCGTATGGGTAGCCACCGAGGGGATAGACAGGATCCATACTACCGCACAATCGCATCACCGCGTCATGATAGTGGAGGTTATGGGGCGAACCGCGGGCTGGATAGCGCTTCACTCCGGAGTAGCCGGCGGAGGCGATATCATACTTATCCCCGAGATACCGTACGATATCAATTCGGTCGTCAAAAAGATAAAAGAAAGGCATGGCAAGGGCAAGAGGTTTAGCATAATAGTGATATCCGAGGGCGCGAAACCGAAAGGCGGGGACGTTGTCGTAAAGAGGATGGTAAGAGAGAGTTTCGAATCGATCAGGCTCGGCGGCGTAAGTTTCGTGCTCGGTGCGCAGATAGAAAAGATGAGCTGCATCGAGACGCGCGCCGTCGTGATGGGCCATCTGCAAAGGGGAGGTTCGCCCACGCCTTTCGACCGCGTCCTGGCCACACAGCTCGGCACAAGGGCGATGGATTTCGTAAATGAAGGCGCGTTCGGCCATATGGTCGCTGTCAGGAATAACGAATTCGTCAAGGTCACTCTAAGGGATGTCGCGAAAGGCAAGAGGTTAGTCCCGAGGAATCATCCGCTCGTCGAATCGGCCCGCTCGGTCGGGACAAGCTTCGGGGAATAGCCAAAAGGAGGGAGTAATGTCGCTTAAGGTCAATGTTGAAGAGAAATCGGGGGACGTTTTTGTATTTACCATGGCCGGCTCTATCGATTCGGACACCTATAAGATACTCGATGACAAAGTCATGCCAATACTTGATGCCGGCGCCAAAGTCGCGATATTCGACATGGGAGGCGTCGAGTATATAAGCAGTATGGGCCTGAATACGATATTCAAAGTCCAGCGTTCCCTCGATAAGACGAACGGCACGTTCATGATGACGAATATCCAGCCGCAGGTAAAGAAAGTCTTCGATATAGTCAAGGCCCTTCCGAGCATGAAAGTATTTGAAACCATAGAAGAAGTCGATGCGTATCTTTACAAGATCCAGCAGGACGAGCTGGAAAAAGGCAACAGGCCTTTGTAGGGCGGAATAAATTGGACAAAAAATTCAATGAGCTTCCAAATAAGAAGCTATATTAGGGTTTACCTATGGGCGGTCGCGATCTCCCTGGTCGCCTTTTTCGCGTATAACATCCTTCAGGACGTATTCGGCGGGGAGCAGGCCCGCATCCGAAAGTTCATAATGACCGGCAAGGCCCGCATCGAAAAGAAGAACATCCTCGGCCTTTCGGACATGGTCTCCTATAATTATAAAGACAAATATGGTAATGACCGCTCGACCCTCGTCTACGGCGCGAAGAATTTCGTTTCGTATTATAAGGATGTATTTATAAATATTGAGAGTGTGGGTATAAAACTAAACGAGGCGGAGACAGAGGCCGACGTGGAAGTGATAGCTCTTATAATCGGCCGCACCGGTCAGGGCGCGTCAGAGACAATAATGCAGGGGCTGGAAGGGGAGAAGGACAAGTTCAGGCTGAAACTCATAAAAGAAGAAGACGGCTGGAAGCTCCTTGACCTGGAATTCCTCCAACCGGTAAACGTGATGGGCGAGACTATCGGCGCCGTCCCCGTACCTTATCGAGATTGTTTTGGAGATTGGCCTTCTTCTTGAGTTCCGTGAACCAGGTTATCGAAGCGAAATATTTCTTCTGCGCCAGCATCAATTCCTTCAATTTATCTTTCTCTTCCTGATATTTCTTCTCGTCTATGGGGGTTATCGAATCCTGTCTTACGATCGTATAGCCGTCATGGACCCTGATTGCTTCGGCGAAGACCTCGCCCTGCTTGGCGGAGAATGCGGCTTCGGCGAACTCAGGCGCGACGCCAAGCCCCCCTATATATTGGTTACGGGCGAAGGCATCCGTCTTTTTGACGGATAAGGAGAGCCCTTTTGCGATATCATCGAAATCCCCTTTCTTCTCAAGCCCGGCCTTTACCGCGTTCAACGCTTCCTGCGCCTTTGCCTTCGCGATGGCATCGGCTTTATCGAGCTTGAGCGTATTCTCGACTAACTCCTTCGCCTCGGAGAACTCGGCCGCGCGGCCGAGTTTCTTTTCTTTGGCTTTTATTATGTATACGCCGGACTTAGTCTCTATGGGATTACTGACCTGGCCGGCGGCAAGAGCTAGCGCCGCATCGGCGAATTTGAGATCGTATCCTATGCCCGGGATGTTGCTCTCCCTGTCGAATAGCCCGGTCTCTTTGATCTCGAGCGAGGACTTTTTGGCTGCGGCAGCCAGATCCGCGCTTACGGCGAATTCGTAGGAGATATCCTTCATCTCTTTCCTGATCTTTTGTTTCGTCTCCTCTTTATCGTCCGCGAAGGCCTTCGCGATATATTCAATATTTACTTTCTCGGGGATCTTGAAAGCGTCCTTGCTCTTCTCGAAATACGCCTTTGTCTCGTCTTCGGTGACAGTTATCCGGGGCAGATAATCGGCCGTCTTGAAGAGTATATAATCGGCCTTTACCTTTTCATTCAGGAATTTATATTCCCTGAGGACATCGTCGTCAGTAAGTTTTATATCCTGTCCCTGTTTGTCGACGACTTTCTCCATCATAAGGTTCTCTTTGACCTGCTGCTCGAACTCGCTCGGCGTGAGGCCGAAGCTGTATTTCAATATCTCCTCATACTGCCTCTTGCTGAACCTGCCGCTCTTATCGTTGAACGCGCTTATTCCCTTTACGTATTCTACGATCTCTTTATCGCTGACTTTTATATGCTCTTTTTTCGCCTCGTAAAGCATTATGAGCCTGTTCCACGCTTCATCCTCGATCATGGGTTCGATCTTGGTATCGCGGGGCAACTCGCCGTATCTCATTATCAGCAGGGTCCGCGCGCCGTTATACGCCTTCTGGAAATCGCTTACGAGGACCTTCCTGCCGAATATCTTTCCTGCCGGCGGGTTAGTCTCGTGTCCGCTTACCGCGTATAAGCCGATGAAAGCCACTATTAGAATATAAAGGGGGATCCTTGCGTTTTCTCTGATCTGTTTGAGCATGCCGCACATTATAACAGGAAAAACCGGGACGGACAATCCCTATTTATGGTAAAATTGATGTAAACCTTTTTTCTTATAATTCGTCTAATCCTGTAGAAGGAGGGATAATCTGATGAAAGGGTATATTGCTGTATTGGCGGTGGTACTGATCCTGGTTGTCGCGCTGACCTCCGGTCTTGCCGGTTGCGCAATAGGCAAAGTGCAGGCGAGGCAGGCCCTGCTTAAAGAGGCGCGCGAGCACGTTGCGATGCGCCTCGGGGTTCTAAGGCCCGAGGCGGGGCCCGATTTCGACCGCGAGAGAGGGCCGGAGTTTATGGAGTTTATGAAGAATGCTGAGAAGCTCCAGCGTTTCCGCGAGTTCGCGAAGGATCATCCGGAGCAGGCCGAGCAGATGATGGAACACAGGAAGGGGATAATCCGCGAGAGGTTGGCGAAACTTAAGCAGGAAGATCCCGAGAAATTTAACCAAGTGATGCAGAAGATCGACAAGCTTGAGGAGAGTCTCGCTGACCTTAAGAAGAATTTAGGGGAGCCGCCGGCAAGGTAGACGGAACTATAAGTGGATTCCGAACTTAGGCTTATCGAGCGGGCTAGAAGCGGCGAGCGGGCGGCGTTCGGCTCCCTTGTGGACATACACAAGGGGCGGGCGTTCGCCCTAGCGTTTCATTTTACCGGCAACGCCGAGGACGCAAAAGACGTCTTGCAGGATGCGTTCGTAAAGGCGTATGTCGGCATAAAGGATTTTAAAGGCGGCTCGGGGTTCTATACCTGGTTTTACAGGATATTGGTGAACCTGTGCAGGGATTTTTTAAGGAGAAAGAAGGTAAAGACCAGGATTTTTATGGAGCCGTTCGAACTACCGCTTGAAGAGGATGATAATGCCGCGTCCGAGGCGGCGGATAAAATGCCTGACCCGTCGGAAGCGGCGGTGAATAAGGAGATAAAGGAAAAGGTGGACGAGGCGGTAAACAGGCTTCCCGAGAAGCAGAGGGCGGTCTTCATATTAAAGCATATACAGGGGATGAAATTGAGCGAGATAGCAGCTGTTATAGATTGCGGGGAGTCGACCGCTAAGGTGCATCTTTTCAGGGCCGAGAAGGCGCTTCAGGAAATGCTCGCGCCGTATCTATCGGCAAGGATATAAGGAGGCCAATATGAAATTTTACGATCTGCTCGATGCCATCTCAAAGAGAAAGACCCCGAACTTATCGAAGGATTTCTGGGCGAAGTTCGACGGCGAATTAAGCCGCAAGTTGGATGAAGTCGATGTCGGGCGGATTTCGGCAAAGGCTGCGTTCGCCGATGCCGTAAGTGACTTTGTCTCCATCTTCAGAAATCCCGAATTTAAACGTGCCCTTGTCACGGTCTCGCTTGCCGTGATGGTCGTCAGCTTCGTCCTGATGTCTTCGACCAAAGGCCAGCCCAAACTCTATTCCGTCGCCTCTCTTCCAAGCGACGAGCTTGTTGATGAGCTCGTCATCATCGACACCTCCTCCTACTAGGAAAATATAATTGACTTTTGGGCCGCAAGAATATAAAATATGAGCCATGTCTAAGCTAAAAATTGGTTTACCCAAAGGTAGCCTGCAAGAGGCTACCTTTAAACTGTTTAAAAAGGCCGGATTTTCCATATCCGCCTCGGAGAGGTCGTATTTCCCCTCTACGGATGACCCGGAACTCGTGCCGGTGTTGCTCAGGGCGCAAGAGATGTCACGCTATGTCGAGCAGGGCACCCTGGACTGCGGCATAACCGGCAACGACTGGATACTCGAGAACGGTTCTGATATAGTACGCGTCGAAGAGCTTACCTACGCTAAGCAGAGCCTAAATCCCGTAAGATGGGTCTTGGCCGTCCCCGAAAAATCAAATATACGCGGCGTGAAAGACCTTAACGGGAAAAGGATAGCGACCGAACTCGTAAATTTCACCAGGGATTACTTGAAGAAGAAGAGGGTCAGAGCTGACGTAGAATTCTCATGGGGCGCGACCGAAGCCAAGGTCTATTCCGGCTTAGTCGACGGCATAGTCGAACTGACCGAGACAGGTTCATCGCTGCGCGCGCACAACCTGAAGATCGTCGAGACACTCTGTACCTCTACGACACAATTGATCGCAAACAGGAAATCCTGGAAAGACCCATGGAAAAAGGCGAAGATAGAAAAGATCGCCATACTCCTTAAGGGCGCTATAGCCGCCGAGGAGAAGGTGGGCCTCAAGATGAACGTGGCGGATAAGAACTTGAAGAAGGTCTTGGGGATCCTTCCCGCCATGCGCCGGCCGACTATTTCACAGCTGAGCGTTTCCGGCTGGTGCGCCATAGAGACTATAATAGACGAGAAGCAGGTGCGCGAGCTGATACCCAAACTTAAAGGAGCCGGAGCGGAAGGTATAATCGAATATCCGCTCAATAAAGTAATATATTAAAAGGAGGCAGCGCAAGATGCCGTGCGGCAAAAAGCGTAAAAGAAGAAAGATAAGGACGCACAAGAGGAAAAAGAGGCTCCGCAGGGACAGACATAAGAAGAAGTAAGTTCTTCTTGGAAAGCTGACTTTCCATAGGTGAAAAAGTACATTATCATCGCCATTATGGGGGTGACCCTTTTTGCGATAGTAAAAGGGTCACCTCTCTATTGTAGGTCTTCAGAGCGCCTTTCCGATTATGATACGCTTTTTTCAGAAGGCCCGAAATCGAAGAGTGCAACCAGCAAGTCCTATGCCCATTTTCTGATGGGTAAGATGCTCGACAACGATTTAAAATTCGAGCAAGCGCTCGACGAATACAAAAAGGCCTTACAGCAAGACCCTAACTCCCCGACCATAAATACAAGCATAGCGCTCGATTACATCCGGCTCAACAAGCCGGATGAGGCGACGGCACATCTGAATGTTGCCCTCGAAAACGATCCGACTGACCTCAGGGCGCGGTTTACGCTCGCCCTCTTATATACGATAACAAAGAAGTTCGACAAGGCCGCCGAGCAGTATGAGGATATCGTAAAGAGAAACCCGCACAATATCAAGGCGCTCGCCTCCCTGGCCGATCTCTATGTCGTCCAGCAGAAGATCGAAGAGGCGACCAAGATATACGAGGATATCCTCAGGGAAGGCAAAGACTCAGTCCTCATACATTTTACGTTAGGGATCTTTTACACAAAATTAGGGAAATACGACCAGGCGCTCGCGCACTTCAGCGAGGCGGTGAAACTCAACCCCGATTATACCGAGGCGCGCCTGAGCAGGGCGATAATTTACGAATTAAAGGGTGATTTCGCCAAGGCGATAGAGGATTACAAGAAGGTCCTCGAGGCCGAACCACTGAACACGAAGGTATACAGCCTGCTCGCGCATGCTTATTACCGCAATAAGAAAGCCGATGACGCGGTCACTACCTATAAGCTCATCATAGACCTCGAGCCGGATAAGCTTGACGGCTATCTTGATTTGGCGTATGTCTACCTCAGCGAGAAGAAGCCGGATGAAGCGCTTAAACTTCTGGATAAGGCGGTCGCGATAAAGGACGAGCCGCGCGTCAACCTCGCCTACATTGTAAAGGGCATGACCTATGCGCAGAAGGATATGAAGGGCGAGGCCCTTGCCGCTTACAAGAGGGCGATAGAGCTCGCTCCGAAAGACGCCGAAGGGTATTTCTATTTGGGTTCCGAGTACGAGAGGCAGGGAGACAAGGGACTTGCCAAAGAGGAATTGAAAAAGACGATCGAGCTTAATCCCAAACATGCCGATGCGTTGAATTTCCTCGGCTATATGTACGCCGACGAGGGGATAAATCTCGACGAGGCGATAGGCCTCATCAAGCGCGCGCTCGAGATAAGCCCGAATAACGGCGCCTATGTAGACAGCCTCGGGTGGGCATATTTCAAGAGGGGAATGACAGACGAGGCGATGACCCAGCTCGAGAAGGCGATAGTCCTTTACGGGAAAGACTCGATACTTTACGACCATCTCGGGGATGTATATTATAAAAAGGGCCTGATAGATAAGGCGAGAGACGCGTGGAAAAAATCGCTCGAATTAAAACAGGACCAGCAGGCCGTCAAAGAGAAACTTGAAAAATCTGAAAAAGCCCGGAAACAGTGAATAAGCCCAACGTAGACCAACTTAAAGATTTAGCCAAAGAGATAAGAAAAGACGTCCTGACCATGCTTTCCGAGGCGGGTTCGGGCCATACCTCAGGCTCGCTATCCTGCGTCGAGATCGTCGTCGCGCTCTATTATTACAAATTGCGCCACGACCCGAAGAATATCAAATGGCCGGAGAGGGACAGGTTCATCCTCTCCAAGGGACACACATGCCCGACGCTTTATGCCGTCCTCGCCCGCAGGGGATTTTTCCCGTGCGAGGCGCTGATGACATTGCGCAAGCGCGGCTCGATACTTCAGGGGCATGCGAGCCTTGTGACTCCCGGTTGCGAGGCCTCGACAGGTTCTTTAGGGCAGGGGTTATCCATTGCCGACGGGATGGCGCTTTCGGCGCGCCTGGACTTCAAGGATTACAGGGTATATTGCCTGCTTGGCGACGGCGAACTGGACGAAGGGCAGGTCTGGGAAGCCGCGATGACCGCCGCGCATTATAAGGTCGACAACCTCTGCGCGATTATCGATTACAACAAACAGCAGATAGACGGCTGGACCAGCGATATAAAGAACCTTGAGCCGATAAAGGACAAATGGTTATCTTTCGGCTGGCATACGATCGAGATAGACGGCCACGATTTCAAGCAGATAATGGACGCGCTCGACAGGGCCGAGATGATAAAGGGCAAACCGACGATGATAATCGCGCACACGGTAAAAGGCAAGGGCGTCTCATTTGTCGAGAAGAACGCGCCCGGATACCACGGCACGGCCCTCAAGAAGGCCGACCTTGAAAAAGCGCTCAAAGAGATAGAAGGGCTTTAAATATATGGCTAACCTGAAACCCACACGCGACGGATTCGGCGAGGCGCTGGTCGAACTCGGTAAGATCAACAAGGATGTAGTAGTATTATCCGCGGACCTGACCGCCTCGGTGCGCGCCAACTGGTTTAAGGATAAATATCCGGAGAGATTTTTCAACTTCGGGGTCGCCGAGCAGGATATGATATCGACAGCCGCGGGATTTGCGCTGAGCGGCAAAGTCCCTTTCGCGTGCACCTTCGGCATATTCGCCTCGGGCCGCGCATGGGACCAGATAAGGCTTTCGGTCTGCTACATGAACTTGAACGTCAAGATTTCCGGTACGCACGGCGGTATATCAGTCGGCCCTGACGGCGCCTCGCACCAGGCGCTTGAAGAGATAACATTGATGCGCGTATTGCCTAATATGACGGTGATCGTGCCGTGCGATTCCGAGGAGGCGCGACTCGCTACTCTAGCGTCCGCCTCATATCCCGGGCCCATATATCTACGGCTGGGGCGCGAGCCTTTTCCGATAATAACCGACTACAAGGATAGTTACAGGATAGGTAAAGCCCTGCGCATGGCTGACGGCTCAGACATCACCATAATAGGGACCGGCGTAATGGTCCAGGAGGCCTTAAAGGCTCATGAAGAACTGAAGAAGCGGGGTATCTCTGCCCGCCTATTAAATCTCCACACTGTAAAACCGATAGATAAGGAAGAGATAATAAAGGCCGCAATAGAGACAGGCGCTATCGTTACCGCCGAAGAGCACACGGTGGTCGGAGGGATGGGGAGCGCGGTTTCTGAAGTACTGGTCGAGAATTGTCCGGTTCCCATGCGAATGGTCGGCATAAAAGACCGTTTCGGCGAATCCGGCGACGCCCTGGAACTCATGAAATATTTCGGCCTTTCGGCCGAAGGCATCGTGAAAGCGGCGCTCGAAGTCCTTAAACTCAAAAAGTAATCCGGTGATCACCTTAAAATCCCCTGCCAAGATTAACCTGTATTTGAGAGTGCTGCGCAAGCGGCCAGACGGCTATCATGAAATAGAGACCGTATTCGAGCGCATAGACCTCTGTGACGAGTTGACCTTAAAGTCAACCCCCAAAGATATTGTGGTCAAGTGCGACGATCCACAAGTGCCTTGTGACCGGCGCAACCTCGTCTACAAAGCCGCGGAGATGATCCAAGAAAGATATGCGGTGCCGGCCGGGGTAGAGATAACCCTAAAGAAAAATATCCCCGTCGCCGCAGGCTTAGGAGGCGCCAGCTCAGATTGCGCCTATACTTTGCGCGGCTTAAACGAACTCTGGGGACTGAAACTCGATAAAAAGCAGGTTTTTGAGATAGGAAGCGCCATAGGGGCGGATGTAGCCTTCTTTTTGCTCGATTGCGGCAGGGCGATCGGTCGCGGGAAAGGCGAAATACTCGAACCGTGCGTAAACCTGCCAAAAAACGGCGGTTTTTGGTATCTTCTTATCAATCCTGGATTTCCGGTACTTGCGAAGGATGCCTATGAGGACCTAAATTTGGGCTTGACTTCGGCCCCGTCTGATAGTAGAATTAACCCTGTTCGCCTCAAAGGGCTGAGATTTGAGGACCTCGAAGGTCTTTTGTTTAATAGCTTGGAAGTCCCGGTTGAACGTAAGTTCAGCGCTATCTCCGAGATGAAATCCGCGATAAAAAAGGCGGGGCTTAAACTTTCTATGATGAGCGGCAGCGGGCCTACCGTGTTTGGGGTGGCTTCGAGCAAAGAGGAGGCTCTGGAGGCTAAAAGTAGGCTCTTACTTAGGGAGGGGTGGCAGGCTTTCGTCGCGCATACTTTGTGATAAGCCGGCCATTATTCATCTGAGGGGAAAGGAGCGGGCAGATGCAGATCACCGAGGTCAGGATCTTCATGAAAGAGGGGCAGGACAAGAAGCTTAAGGCTTACGCTACGGTAACTTTCGACAGCGCGTTTGTCGTAAGAAATATAAAGGTCATCGAAGGGCAGAAGGGCCTCTTCGTCGCCATGCCGTCGAGGAAGATGAAGGAGTCGTGCCCGAAATGCAATTTTAAAAATGTAGTCCGCTCTAAATATTGCAATAACTGCGGATCGAACCTGGATTCTATCGCCCGTCCGGTTGCGAGAAGTCCGGAAGGCGAGGCTAAAGAGCGCCAGGCGGAACACAAAGACATAGCCCATCCTATCACCCTCGAGTTCAGGGAACTCATCCAGAAGAAGGTCCTGGATGCCTTTGATACCGAGAAGAAAAAGGGTCCTGCCCCAGCCAAAGGGGTAGAGTACGCAGAAGAAGAAGACTAACCCTAGTTTTATTCTCTTCTGCCCGGTAGTGTAAGGGTAGCACACGAGAATTTGGATCTCGGCGTTGAGGTTCGAATCCTCACCGGGCAACCAATGCGAGGCATAACAAAATGGCAGAGAGATGTTCATTTTGCGGTAAATCCCGCGAAAAAGTAAGGAAGTTGTTTCCAAATAGAACAGCTTCCTCCTTTGGTTTCTAAAATGGGGGGTAATCGATGGACGTCAAGCTAGCTGTATTGGCCGATTATTCAAATGTTTCAAAAGAAGGCAAATTAAATATTTTAGGTATTTTTGATGCTATTCATTGCCGCGTTTTTCCGGCAACGCATCCACAGATGCAGTTAGTTATGCGTTTGGAGGCTTTGCCGGTTGAAACGGGGCAACCCAAGAAAATAGAAGTGACACTAGTCGATAGCGACGGCAAACAACTTTTCGGGATAAGCGGACAATTAGAATTAAAAACCATTAAACCCGGAGAACCTATCAGGAACAATAATATACTTCAACTTAATAATATTGTATTTGAAAAACCAGGCGATTACGCTTTTCATATATTAATTGGTGACGATCTCAAAGAAACAGTACCCTTAAAAGTAATTCAAATTACTTAGCGGATTATGGAACTGTTAATCATGGATAAAGCTGATAAATTACTAGAGCGAATGCGCGCTAGTAAAGCAGGTTGGCGGCCTAATGATTTAGATGATTTATACAAGGGTTTTGGTTTTGAGACATACGAAGGCAGAAGGCATACAATGTATATTCATCCTAAATATCAGGGACTTAGAGCGACCGTCAGTAGGCATCGAACCTTAGCAATTGGCTACATACAACATGCACTTAAACTGATAGAACAGCTTAAAACATTAGAAGGAGAATAAAGATGAATAGAATAGAGGATTATATTAATTTGCCCTATTCAATAGAATTAGTTCCCGATCTAACTAGCGATGGTTTATCATGTTATATGGCATGTCATCCCGAATTACCTGGTTGCATGAGTCATGGGCAAACACCCGAAGAAGCAATTGCGAATTTGACTGATGCTCGCAGAATATATTTAGAAGTTTTACTAAAAAAGAGTCAGCAAATTCCGTTACCACAGGCTTCTTCGATTATTTGGGAGATTACTGACGAAGAAGAGAGAGTTGAAGACTATTCGGTTAGACAAGAAGTCAGCCCTATTCTATCGATAGAATTGAATCAGGAGAGAATTTAGGGTTTTATAGGGGAAACAAAATGGCAGAGAGATGTTCATTTTGCGGTAAATCCCGCGAAAAAGTAAGGAAGTTGTTTTCCGGGCAAGGCGCGTATATCTGCGAGAGCTGCGTCAAGCTTTGCGGACAGATATTGTCCAGCGACGAGGAAGAGGATCTCAAGCAGAAACGCGAATCCCGCGTCAAGGACCTATCAAAACCCGCCGAGATAAAGCGCCAGCTCGACCAATACATCGTAGGGCAGGAGCGCGCCAAGAGGCAGCTTTCCGTTGCCGTATATAATCATTACAAACGCATAATGACACAAGTCCAGAACCATGACGTCGAGTTTGAGAAGTCGAACGTCCTCCTTATCGGGCCGACCGGTTCGGGCAAGACCCTTTTGGCGAGGACACTTGCGAAGGTCCTCGATGTGCCGTTTGCCCTGTGCGACGCCACGCCCCTAACCGAAGCCGGTTACGTCGGCGAGGATGTCGAGAACGTACTTTTGCGCCTTCTTCAGGCGTGCAATTACGACGTAAAGCGCGCGCAATGCGGCATCATATATATCGATGAAATAGACAAGATCGGAAAGACCCACGAGAACGTCTCGGTGACAAGGGACGTCTCAGGTGAGGGCGTCCAGCAGGCGCTGTTAAAGATCCTAGAGGGAACGACCGCTAATGTACCGCCGCAAGGCGGAAGAAAACATCCGCAGCAGGAATACATACAGGTAGATACGACCAATATACTTTTCATCTGCGGAGGCACTTTCTCGGCGATCGACAAGATAATCGAGCGGCGGATAGGAAAGAAGACGATAGGTTTCAACGCGCACCTCGATGAGCCGCAGGTCAGCAAGGCGAAGAAGCTCGGCGATATTCTTTCGCAGGTCGAGCCCGAGGACCTTTTGAAGTTCGGGATGATCCCGGAATTCGTGGGGCGCATGCCGGTCGTGGCGACGCTCAATCCTCTTGACGAGAAGGACCTCGTCGAGGTCCTGGTCAAGCCGAAGAATTCGCTAATCAAGCAATATTCCAAATTTTTTGAGATGGAGGACGTAAAACTCACGATCCCCGAAGAGTCGCTTGTCGTTATCGCCAGGGAAGCCCTTCGTAAGGGCACCGGCGCGCGCGGCCTGCGCTCGATACTCGAAGAGATAATGTTCGAAGTGATGTATGATATTCCGTCTCAGAACGAGATCGCGGAGTGCATAATCACGCCCGAATGCGTCACGCGCAGGGCCATGCCCATACTTGTCGCGCGCGGCGAAGACAAAGACAAACGTAAAATAGCATAGACAAAAGGTCAAATTGAGCGGCTTCGGTTGTGTAGTCCTTGCCGCGGGCAAGGGAACGCGTTTCTATTCCGACACCCCAAAGGTTCTGCATGACCTGCACGGCAGATCTATCCTGCAGCATGTGCTGGACGCGGCGGCGGCGTGCGGATTCAATCGGCCGGTTGTCGTCATCGGCCACGGGGCCGAAGGGGTCTGGCGGTTCCTTAAGGGAAAAGCCGTTCCCGTCGTCCAGAAGAGGCAGCTCGGGACGGCGGACGCGGTAAAATCCGCAAAGAGGGAATTATCGCGGTTCGGGGATATCGCCGTGCTTTACGGCGATGTGCCGCTCGTAAGAAAAGAGACCTTAGAGTCTCTGATAAGACAGCACGATGCTTCGGCGTCTTCCTGCACGGTCCTGACCGTAGATATGGACGACCCGTCGGGATACGGCAGGATAATCCGGGACATCTCCGGAGGCGTAAAGGCGATCGTCGAAGAGAAGGAAGCGACCCCTGAAGAGAAAGAGATCCGGGAGATAAACGTAGGGCTCTATTGTTTTGACCGCCGCGACCTTTTTGAAGCGATAAGCAAAGTGCAGAAATCTAAGATCAAAAAGGAATTTTATCTGACCGATGCGATCGCCATACTTTTGGAAGACGGTAAGAAAGTCAGCGCATTCAAGACGGACGATCCCGATGAGTCTATCGGGATGAACTCGAGGGCGGATTTGGCTAAAGCATATTCGGTATTGAACCGGAGGAAGATCAAGGAACTTATAAACGGCTCTGTGACTGTCCTGGACCCGGCGACGACCTTCGTCTCGCCGGACGCGAGGATAGGCAAAGACACAGTCATCTACCCATTCACGGTGATAGAGAAAGACGTCGTGATAGGGAAACGCTGCGCGATCGGGCCGTTCTGCAGGTTGAGGCCCGGTACCGTGATAGAGGACGATGCCGAGATCGGAAATTTCGTCGAAATTGTGCGCTCGACCTTGCGGTCTCACGCCAAGGCGAAACACCTGACTTATCTGGGAGACGCCGTGGTCGGGAAGGAGACGAACGTCGGCTGCGGCACCATAACCGCGAACTACGACGGGAAGAAGAAGAGCAGGACGGTGATAGGCGATAAGGTATTTGTAGGGAGCGGCACGATATTGGTCGCCCCGGTTAAGGTGGGCAACGGCGCCGTGACCGGCGCCGGAAGCGTCATATTGAAAAATAAAAACATACCGGCAAGGTCGGTGGCTGTCGGAGTGCCGGCCAGGATATTGAATAAATCCAAAAAGGCAAAGGGCAAAAGATGAAGAATAATAAAGACCTACTCGTATTCTCGGGCAACGCCAATCCGGAACTCGCGAAGAAGATCTGCAATTATCTTAAGGTCCCGCTGGGGGACGCCGTAGTCGATAGATTCAACGATGGCGAGATAAGGATAAAGATCAATGAGGATGTGAGGGGAAGGGACGTTTTTATAGTCCAGCCGACCTGTTATCCGGGGAACGATAATATTATGGAATTGTTGATCATGATAGACGCGATAAAACGCTCATCCGCGCGCCGCATCACCGCGGTGATGCCCTATTACGGATACAGCAGGCAGGACAGGAAGGACCGTCCGCGTGTCCCGATTACGGCGAAGCTGGTAGCGAACCTCATAACCGTCGCCGGCGCGAACCGCGTATTGACGATGGACCTGCATGCCGGCCAGATACAGGGATTCTTCGATATACCGCTTGACAACCTCTTCGCGGTCAATACATTCATGAGATATTTCGAGAAGATGCACCTTCCTAACCTCGTGGTGGTTTCGCCCGACGTCGGCGGCATAAAGATGGCGCGCGCATACGCGAAGAAATTCAAGGCGGGCCTGGCTGTCGTAGATAAAAGGCGGATAAACGACAAGGAAGCCGAGGTAATGAATATAATGGGCGAGGTCAGGGGCAAGAACGTCTGCCTTATAGATGACCTTGTCGCTACAGCCGGCACATTAGTCGAGGCGGTCGCGGCGCTCAAGAATGCCGGCGCAAAGAAAGTATTCGCGGCGGCTACCCATCCGGTATTATCCGGGCCGGCCATTGAGAGGATTGAAAATTCCGAACTCGAGGAATTAATAGTGACCGACACGATACCCATA
>MHHC01000047.1:0-704 GCA_001805885.1 Omnitrophica WOR_2 bacterium RIFCSPLOWO2_12_FULL_51_24 | reverse complement strand
TGAGAGGATTGAAAATTCCGAACTCGAGGAATTAATAGTGACCGACACGATACCCATACCGGAGGATAAATTGATCCCGAGGATAAAGGTGCTATCGGTCGGTCCGCTTTTGGGACAGGCGATAGAGAGGATACACTACGAGAAATCGATCAGCACATTGTTCGACAAGGTGTACCAATAGAGGAATAGCCCCTTGCCTAAACGCTCGAAAATTTCTTCGAAATTTTCATCGCAGGCTGCGGGGTTAATTCACCCCTACTGGGGCGAATTAAAGAAAGGGAGAAAATGGAACAGGTAAAACTGGAAGCTAAAACAAGGAAAGAACTAGGTAAAGAAGTAGTAAAACGCGAGCGCGTGAAGGGCATCATCCCCGCCATAGTCTACAGGAAGGGCGAGAGGTCGGTGCCGCTCTTCCTCGATAGAAAATCGATGGAAAAGGCGCTACGCACCTCCGCCGGCGAGAACGCGCTTATCAACCTCAAGATAGAGGACGATGAGAAGGCAAAGTCGAAGACCTGCATAATAAAAGAGATCCAGCATGATCCGCTGAGC
The DNA here is from genome assembly GCA_001805885.1 of Omnitrophica WOR_2 bacterium RIFCSPLOWO2_12_FULL_51_24. Taxonomy (GTDB): domain Bacteria; phylum Omnitrophota; class Gorgyraeia; order Pluralincolimonadales; family Pluralincolimonadaceae; genus Pluralincolimonas. The sequence goes on along the minus strand of MHHC01000047.1, from coordinate 152 downwards.
GGTAATATATTGCACGTCGATTTCAACGAGATCTCCTTGACCGAGGAGATCAAGGTGAACGTGCCCCTTGCATCAAAGGGCGAGGCTGCCGGCGTGAAACAGGAAGGCGGCGTGCTCGAGCATCTCCTCTGGGAGGTGCAGGTGGAGTGTCT
>MHHC01000046.1:415-11559 GCA_001805885.1 Omnitrophica WOR_2 bacterium RIFCSPLOWO2_12_FULL_51_24 | reverse complement strand
GCCCGCGGACCGCTTCGATATCTCCTCGGCCAATTTCAGCGAATCGACCGAGTGGATGAAGTCGAAGATCCGCACCGCCTCCTTCACTTTATTCGTCTGAAGATGGCCGATGAGATGCCAGTTCGCCCTGAATTCGATCGATTTAAATTTCACTTCGGCATCCTGGACGTAGCTCTCGCCTATCTCCGTAACTCCGGCGGCAAGGGCCTCCTCTATCTGCTGGATGGTCGCGGTCTTCGTGACGCAGATGAGTTTAATGTCCCGGTCGTTCCTGCTGGCCTTATCGGCGGCCTTGCGGATCCGTTCTTTTACAGCTTGAAGATTTTCGGAGATCATAATTTAAAAGTAGTCACTGAAAATGTCGTTGACCCTCTGGACTAGCTTCCCTACCGGCGTATTGCCGAAGATATTCACCCGGATTTTCTTCTTCGCGCCTTCCCGTGCCCAGTATTTCACGAGCCCGATGGACACGACCTGTCTCGCCATATCCTGCCCGGATGCCCCCTTTATAAGTCCCATCTTTACGGGCATACTAAGGGATAATTCAAGCATCTCGAGGAAACCGCCCAAAGCCGCGAGGTCGCCGGCGACCACACATCCCATCGCCGCTTCTTTCGCGGAGAGCATATTTTTCAAGGCATCGCCGATCTGTTTTATAAGCTCGCTGACCCTCGGCCTTATCGCTTTAGCGACGGCTTCTCTGGAGAGGGAACGGTTCGAGCCGCCAAGCCTCAGGACTATCTTGTCGTCTTCGGAGGCCTTATCAAGCGTAATCTCACGCTTCAACAACTCTTCCGCGTAATCGCGCGGGATCTTGAAATTATCGGCGATCAGCCCGATTATGCCGCCAACCCCTCCCGGAATTATCTTTATAGATTTTATCTCGCCGCCGTTATATACGACTATATGCGTGGCAGAATAAGAGCCATATATAAATATTACGCCTAATTCCTTCTCCATCTCCTCAAGTATCGCATGCCCGGCCGCGATCCCCGAAAGGACGATATCTTTGATCTCGAAACCCGCCGTGTTTATCGACCGCCTTACGTTATGAAGGTTGGTGACTAAGGCCGTCACAAATTCCATATCCACCTCGAGCCGCGTGCCGAACATCCCGACCGGGTCTCTGATGCCGTCCTGGCCGTCGAGTATAAAACCGCGCGTTATAGAATGAACTATCTCCCTATCAAAGGGAAGCGCTATCGTCCTGGCCGCTTCCCTCACGCGCTCGGCCTCGTGTTTGCCTATCTCGTTCTCCTTCTCCGCGACGGTTATGCTCCCCTTGGTATTATAGACGCGCAGGCTTGCGCCGTCGCAATTCGTGACGAGAGATACGACCTTTGTCTTCGCCGCCTCTTCCGCTTTTTCGATAGCGGCCGCGATCGATAAAGCCACCTCGCTTATATCGGATATGGCGCCGTTATCCATCCCCCTGGACGGCACCGAGGCCGTCCCGAGGATCGCCACCCCCCCTTTTTCTTCCGGCGAACAGATGGAACAGGTTATAAAATTTTCGCTTATATCCAGCCCCGTTAAAGTCTTTTTCTTCATTTATTTTCCGGTTTAAATGTCACTGCCGCGTCCGTAAACCTGAGATCGATCGAATCCACCTTGGATTTATCCACCTTTGGGTTGCCGAGCGTAACGGCCAGCGCGTCGAGCTTGTTATCGAAATCCGAGTTGCCGATCACTATCGTAATGCCGTCCATCACGAAAAATGCCTTATCCGGATATGACATGTCTATCGTCTCGACTACCGACTTCCTGAATTCTTTCCTCGAGTAGATACGCCCAAGGATATCGACGAGCGCGGTGTTAAGCCTCTTCGATTTCACTCTGGTGCCCGCCTTCGGGTTCGTAAGCTGCGACTCAAGGCCGGTAATAAGGGGCAGCGAATCCAGGTCCCGCGTATCAGATACTATGACCGCGTCAAAATCTACCGGTAAGATCTTTCCGACCTTTATCCTCGCGACCGCCTCCCTGTCCTTTATGTTCGCAATGATACGGTTTGGAAGAAATTTGGTCAGCACGACTATCTGGAATTCGGGATGCGCCTCTTTTATCTTCCTTGAGAGCATTACGGGATCGGCCGCAAAAAAATTGACCGGATATTCCAGATTGAAATATTCTTTCTGTATATATAAACTGCCTTCCCTGCCGGCCTTTACTATCTCTACCTTTTTTACCTCAAAGCACGACGCAGAACAAAGGAAATTATTAAGCCACAGGGCAGCCGCTATCACCGCAAGCGCGAATATGACAATAGCGGCTATCGCGGCCTTGTTGCGTCTCATAAAACCGTCAAACTGCTTTGAGGCTTCTGAATTTGTTCTTCTTTTTCTCGCCATATTATTTATTGTTAAAAGCCGATTCCAGCATCTTTTCGCATAATTCCGGAAAATCTATACCCGCGGCCTTCGCGGCCTTCGGCAGTAGGCTAAGTTGGGTCATACCGGGTATAGTATTTACTTCCAGGATAACGATCTTATCGCCGCTCAATATCATATCCACCCTCGAGAAAGACCTGCATCCGATAGCGTTATGCGCCCTTACGGCGGCATCCTGCGCGAGCCTGGCCTCATCTTCCGTTGTCGGAGCGGGGCAGAGATATTCTGTCATGCCCGCCGTATATTTGGCCACCTCATCATAATATCGCCGCTTCGGAACGACCTGTATCACGGGTAGCGGCTTATCATCCAGCATCCCGACGGTAAGCTCGCTGCCATGGATGAATCTCTCAAGAAGCACCTCTTCGCCGAACTTGAACGCTTCCCTGACGGCGGCATCGAGCTCCTCTACCTTGTCTATGATGGAGATCCCTACCGAAGAACCCTGCGCCGAGGGCTTGACCACGATCGGTGTCGTGAATTTAATCTTAGGTCTGGTACCGTTTTCTATCACGTAATATTCGGGGACGTTGAGTTTTGCTTTTTTAAACAGCTTACGCGAAGCGACTTTATCCATACCGAGCCGGCTTGCCTTGACCCTCGAGCCGGTATAGGGTATCTTCAGCTCTTCAAGTATCACCTGGATCTGCCCGTCCTCGCCGAATGTGCCGTGAAGGGCGATGAAGGCGACATCTATATCCGCCGATTTCAGTTCATCTCTCGTCGGCAGCCATATCTCAATAGGGACGGCGTGATACCCTTTGCTCAAAAGCGCCTCTGCGATCGCCTTGCCGGAACGCAGAGAGACATCCCTTTCCGCGGACGGGCCGCCCATCAAAACGCCTATCCGCAAACCCGCCTTATCCATCAAAATTCTCCTATAAGTTTAACTTCTAATTTTAACATAATTTGATGTTCTTTAAAAACTTTTTTTTGTATCCCATCTATTAATTTCCTGACGTCCGACGCAGTAGCTTTGCCGCGGTTTACGATGAAGTTCGCGTGTTTTTCGGAGACCGCGGCGCCTCCTGCCGCCTCCCCCCTTAAGCCGCACCCGTCTATAAGCTCCCATGCCGGCGAACTTCCTGACGGATTAAGGAAGATGCTTCCTGCGCTGGGATAGCCAAGCTCCTGTGTCTGCCTCTTCTTCTCTAAATTTTTATTCATCTCGGCTTCGATCCTGTCTTTGGGTTTCTTCTCCAGCCTGAGTCTGGCCGAGATCAGGATCGCGCCCTCGAGATTAGAGGACCGGTACGAGAATTTAAACGCGCCTTTGCCGAGTTTTATCTTTTCGAGCCCTCTGACGGCAGTTATCTCCTCTACAAAATCCCCTACAGCTTTGGCGGGCCATCCCGCGTTCATCATGACAACGCCGCCGAGCGTCCCCGGGATCCCGGCGAGGAATTCGAGGCCGCCGAGATTTTGTTCGGCGGCCCTTTTTATCAACTCCTGTATCTTTATACCGCAGCCGCCATCGACAGACTCGCCGTCAAAAATCAATTTAGTAAAAGCCGGGGCGTTCAAAGAAATGACGAAGCCGCGGAAACCCTTATCCCCTACCAGGAGTTTGCCGCCGCCGCCGATCATGAAAGCATCCATCTTATGATCCGCGGAGTAACGCAGAACATTCAAAAGGTCGTCTTCGTCCGCCGGGTAAACAAAGATATCCGCCGGCCCGCCTATCTTAAATGTCGTATGGCGGGAGAGCGGCTCATCGAATTTCACCGTGCCTTTTATAAAATTTAAGTCCATCCCCCTCACCCTTCCCTCTCCCCTATGGGGAGAGGATAAAGGTGAGGGGAAATTCGCCAGTTCTTGCGCCAGTTCTTCGGCTATCGTAGTGATATCTCCGGCGCCCATCATCAATACCATATCGCCGCGCTTTATATTATTTAAAAGATATCCTTTTAATTCTTTTTTGGGTATATATGCCGCATCCTTGAGGCCGTGTTTTTTAACCTCTTCATAAATACTTTTGCCGGAGACGTTATCGAGCTCGTCTTCGGATGCGGCGTAGACATCGGTAAGGATCAGGCGGTCGGCCATATCAAAGCAGCTTCCAAACCTCTCCTTTAGATATTTCGTGCGCGAAAACCTGTGCGGCTGGAACACGACTACGAGGCGCTTAGGATTCCAGTTGCGTGCCGCCTCAGTCGTCGCTTTTATCTCGGCCGGATGGTGAGCGTAATCGTCTATAACCTTTATCCCGTTGGCGGAATATTTTACCTGGAATCTTCTTGCCGCGCCGGTAAAATCATCGGCCGCCTTTTTTATCGTATCGAAATCAAGGCCAAGCTCAAGCGCCACGGCGAACGCCGCCATCGCGTTAGAGACGTTATGGATACCGGGTATATTTATCACAGCCGGCCCGAGTCTCTTGCCGCGGTAGATCACCTCAAATTCCGAACGCGAGTCATGCATTTTTACGTTCTCGGGATATATATGATGGTCTTTCGAAAGCCCGAACGTGACCACTTCGCAGGGATACCCGCGGAGCGCGCGCCTTAAGTTGTCGCAGTCACCGCAGGCGAAGAGCTTTCCGCCCGGCTTGATCTTCCCCGCGAATTTAAGATACCAGGAGATTATCTCGCCCATATTCCTGTAATAGTCGAGATGTTCGGCGTCGATATTCGTTATGACGCCGTAGAAAGGCTTGAGATGGACAAACGAGCCGTCGCTCTCATCCGCCTCGACCACGAAATGTTCGCCTCCTCCGACCCTGGCGTTCCCTTCAAGCGATCTCACCTCGCCGCCAAGGATAGCGGTCGGGTCGAGGCCGGCCCTGTATAGGATATGGGCGATGAGCGATGAGGTCGTCGTCTTTCCGTGGGCTCCGGTCACGGCAATACCCTTTTTATCATTCATGATAAGGGCGAGCATGTCTGCCCTGTGAAGTGTCGCGACCTTCCTGTTGCGCGCGGCTTTGAGTTCGGGGTTCTCGGGCGTGATCGATGACGAGAAGACGACAATATCAGCGCCTTCTATGTTTTTCTCGTGATGGCCGAGATGGAATTTGCCTCCGAGCGATTCAAGTTTCTCTACTATCCGCGAACGCTTGGCATCGGAGCCGGAGACCTTATGGCCTTGCTTTAGCAGGACGAAGGCGATGGCGCTCATTCCGATGCCGCCGATGCCGATAAAATGGATATGCTTCTTACCGTTAAGTTTCATAATTGTTTTCTTGCTAAAATTATCTCCTCTCCCCTCTGGGGAGAGGATAAAGGTGAGGGGCTAATCTTTCTGTTCTCTATAACTGTAACAATTGCTTCACAAACTCCCTCTATATTATTCAATATATCTATATCGCTAAATCTAATAATTTCTATGCCTAACTTAGATAATTCTCTTGTTCTTATCTCATCTTTCTTCTTGCCGATATCTTCATAATGCTGCCCACCATCTGCCTCAATAGCAAGTTTATATTCTGAGGAATAAAAATCCAAAACATAGTTACCCATAGAAAACTGTCTTCTAAATTTAATATCAAATAACTGCCGATTACGCAATTTAGACCAAAGCTTACGTTCGGCATCTGTTTGGTTTCTCCGAAGACTTCTACAATTTTTTATATTTTTTCTTTTCACTTCCCCCTCACCCTAACCCTCTCCCCTTTGGGGAGAGGGTATTACAAATTAAATCTGCAAAACGTTTTGCCGCGTCGGGAACCGCGAATCTCTTTGCGGCATCAGACATCTTATTCAGCCTCTCCTTGTCGTTCTTCAACTCAAAGATCTTATCCTTCAACATCTGCGGCGTGAGGCCGAGTTCGTCCATGATAATCGCGCCTCCGGCCTTCTCAAGCGCGGCGGCGTTATGATATTGGTGTCCGCCGGCGAACCTATACGGTATCATTATAGAGGGGATGCCGAGCGCCGCGATCTCGAATAACGCTGTAGCGCCGGCGCGGGAGACTATAAGGTCGGCCATAGCATAGGCATAACCTATATCCTCAAGGAAATCACAGACGCACCCGTCGACACCGCTGCCTTCGTATTTTTTGCGCATATCATCGTAATTCCTGATCCCTGCGATATGTATTATATTGGTCTGTTTTTTTTCTTCCTCGTTTAAAAGCCCGAGCATCCCGCCGACTATCATGTTTATCTTCTGCGATCCCTGGCTCCCGCCCAGGACTAAAACCGTAAATTTATCGGGATCTAACTTATAATATTTCAGCGCATCTTCTTTCTTTACCGACAGGAGCTTCCTGCGTATCGGGTTGCCGGTGAATACCGCCTTATTCCCGAATGCCCTTTCAGTCTCCTTAAAGCTTACCGCGACACGCCTCGCCAGGAGCGCCAGGAGCCTGTTCGCCAGGCCCGCCTCGCAGTTCTGCTCATGCAGGAACAGCGGCTTTCCCATAAGCGCGGCGAATTTGCATATGGGAAATGAGGCGTATCCCCCGAAACCCACGACGACATCCGGCCTGTATTCAAACAATAATTTTACCGATCTCAAAGAAGCGGTAATAAATCTGACGAGGAATTTTAAAAACTTTATCGGGTTAGCCGAAAGTTTCGCGACAGGCATAAGCCTGTAGGGTAATCCGAACGAGCCGAATAGTTTCACCTCGAGCGGATGGTCTGTCCCGACCAGTAATACGTCGGATACCCCTCTCTCATTAAGTTCCTGAGTCAGGCTCAATCCCGGGAATATATGCCCGCCGGTCCCGCCGCATGCGATCAGTATCTTCACTGCTCTTCCCTCTCGTACGGGCTTTCGCTGTATTTGGCTATATTAAGCAAAAGCGCAACTCCTATCATGTCAAAGACGAGAGATGAGCCGCCGTAACTTATAAAAGGAAGCGGCAGGCCCTTGGTCGGCATCGAGCCGGTCGCGACCGCGATATTTATTATCGCCTCGAGGGCTATTACCGAGACTACCCCGAGCGCCACAAGGTGGCCGAAGAGGTCCCTCGCCCTCAGCGCTATCCTGAATCCCAGCCAGATGAACAACGCGAACAGTATTATGACCGCGCCGGCGCCGATAAGGCCGAGCTCTTCGCCTATTATCGAGAATATGAAATCGGTATGGGACCCCGGAAGATAAAGCAATTTCTGCCGCGACTGGCCGAGACCCACGCCAAATGGCCCACCCGATCCGAGCGCGATATACGACTGTATTATCTGGAAACCGGCTCCCTGCGGGTCCTTCCAGGGATCCCAAAAAGCAAAGATCCTTCTCATCCTGTAGGCCTTATGGAATATGAGGACTACCAAAATCGGTATCGAGCCGATGATCATCGGAATAAGATGCCGCAATTTGATCCCCGCCACAAAAAGCATCATAAAAGATACGGCGCTTATCGCCACCGCGGTGCCCAAATCCGGTTCGAGCAGGATCAGGCCGACGCTGAACCCGAGGATTATCATCGGCGGCATAAAACCTTCCCAGAAGCTCTTTATCTCGCTCTGTTTCCTCGAGAGGAAATCGGCGAAATAGAGTATCATCACTATCTTGGCGACCTGGGACGGCTGAAAACTTAAGAACGAGAACCTGAACCATCTCCTCGCGCCGGCTATCTCGCGGCTTATACCCGGGATAAGGACCAGCATCAGCAGAAAGAACGTCGCTATGAGGACCGGCTTAACGTATTTCTTCAGGTTGATATAATCGGTCGACATTATCATCAGCGACGCCGCGACGCCGATAAGAAGGTACAGGAGATGACGCTTGAGGTAATAGGCGCTATCTTTCTGGATTTCATTGGCGCTTATCGCGCTGGCGCTGTAGACCATAACGACGCCTACGGCGAGAAGGATGACCGTCACCATGAAAAGTCTGATCCTTAACTTCCTCACTCTACTTTATATCTCCTCCTTTAGCGTGCGGACTATCTCCTTAAATACCCTCCCCCGCTCCTCGAAATTCCTGAACATGTCAAAACTTGCGCACATCGGAGAGAGAAGGACGCAATCACCGTCCTCCGACTCGAAGAACGCTTTCTTGACGGCCTCCTCCATCGTCTCCGCGAATATGCAGGGGGCTGCGCCCATGAGATGGTCTTTTATCTTCTCTTTCGCTTCGCCTATGAGCACAAGCTTTTTGACCTTAGCCCCTACGGCATGACGGGCTTTTCTAAAGTCGCTTCCCTTGTCGTGGCCGCCCGCGATAAGTATGACGGGTTTCCCGCAGGATTCGAGCGCCATTATCGTTGCCAGGACCGTCGTCCCTTTGGAGTCGTTTATGAATTCCACGCCGCGGACCGCCGCCACATGCTCGAACCTGTGTTCAAGCCCTTTGAAGCCAAGAAGAGCTTCCTTTATTTTCTTCGGGCTTATCCCGAATATCGAAGCCGCACACAGGCAAGCCAGGACGTTCTCGATATTGTGCACGCCCTTAATTTTAAGTTCTGACACGCTGCATATCTTCTGCGCCGCTCTCCCTTGTCCGATAAACACCGAGCCGCTTTCGAAAAAGGCCGCGGCCTTTTTATTCTTCCGCGAGAAAAATAACGTCTTTGCTTTTGTCTTCGCCTTAAGTTTTTTGACCAGCGGGTCGTCATAATTTAAGACGGCCCAGTCATCTTTATCCTGGTTCTCGAAGATGCGCGACTTCGCGTTGATATAGGCCGCCAGGTCCGAGTGCCTGTCGAAATGGTTCTGCGAGATATTCAGCATGACCGCGACATGGGGCTTGAATGACTTTATGCTCTCAAGCTGGAAGGAACTTACCTCCAGGACGACGACTGAGTTCTTTTTTATCCTCGCTATCTCCCCGCAGAAGGGATTCCCGATGTTACCGCAGACTACGGCGCGCTTACCGCCCTTCTTTAATATCTCCCCTATCAACGTCGTAGTCGTCGATTTTCCGTTCGTCCCGGTGACCGCGACTATCGGCGCCTTACAGCAGATATAACCAAGCTCTATCTCTCCTATGACCGGCGCTTTATATTCAACCGCCCATTGCAATACCTGCGAATCCTCCGGCACGCCCGGGCTTATTACTACAAAATCCTTACCTTTTACAAATTCCGGCGTATGCCGCCCGAGCTCGACTTTAATATCCTTCGCCTCAAGCATGCCTTTTGTCTTTCTTAAGCCCTCCGAATCGCCCGAATCGGTAGCCCATACCCGTGCGCCGAGCTTTTTGAGCAGAAAGGCCGCGGCCGCACCGCTCTTCGCCAGGCCGACTACCGTTACTTTTTTTCCTTTAAAATTCTTCATCTGAGTTTTAAGGTCGAAAGGCTAAAAAGCGCAAGTATTATCCCTATTATCCAGAACCTTATGACCACCTTCGTCTCCGACCAGCCCTTCATCTGAAAATGATGATGTATCGGCGCCATAAGAAATATCCTCTTCTTAAACAACTTGAACGACGCGACCTGAAGTATGACCGAGAGCGCTTCAAATACGAATATCCCTCCTACTATAAGGAGCAGCAGTTCCTTCTTCGTGAACGTGGCGACGATGCCGATCGCCCCGCCGAGCGCCAGTGAACCCGTATCGCCCATGAATACGGTCGCGGGAAACGAATTGAACCAAAGGAATCCCAATCCCGCGCCGAGTATCGCGGCGCAGAATACGGCCAGCTCGCCCGCGCCGGGTATATATATGATATTGAGATATTCGCTTATCTTCGCGTTGCCTGTGATATAGCTTAAAGCGGTATAAGTAAGCGCGACTATTATCGTGCAGCCTATAGCGAGTCCGTCGAGCCCGTCGGTAAGGTTAACGGCATTAGAGGCGCCTACTATCACGACCGTGGTAAAGAGTATATACAGTATGCCGAGGTTGATAGCCGCGTTCTTTAAAAACGGCACGTCGAGGTTCTTGCTTATCTGCGGGTCGCAATAGACATATAGCCCGATCAAAAAGCCGAGCATTATCTGGCCTATGAACTTTGACCTGGCGGTAAGCCCCTTGGATTTCATCAGCCTCAACTTAAGATAATCGTCAAGGAAACCGACGACGCAAAGCCAGATTATCGATACGAGCGCCAGGAGCACGTATTTGTTAGTCAGGTCGCCCCAGATCAGCGTCGAAAGGACGACGGCGGTGACTATCAGTAGCCCGCCCATCGTCGGCGTGCCGACCTTGTTCTTGTGCATCTCGTAGATGCCTTTGGCGTCGTCTGAGGTGCGCACGACCTGCCCTATCTTGAATTCGCGAAGTTTTTCGATTATCATCGGCCCCAATACCATACATAAAAGAAACGAGGTGATAGCGGCCGCGGCCGCGCGGAAAGTTATGTATTTGAATACATTGAAACCGAAGAATATATCCCTCAGCGGGTAGAGCAGGTGGTAAAGCACTTTTTGATCTCCTCCATTTTCATACCGCGCGAACCCTTGACCAGCACCAGATCCCCTTTCCTCAATATATCTTTCAAGGCCTTCGCGGCCTCTACGGAATTTTCAAAACGGAGGAGGGATTTACCGCCGATGCCCTCCTCCTGTGCGCCCTCCAGGATATACCTGGAGAGCTGGCCCACACTCACGAAAAGATCTATACCTGCTTTAGCCGCGAACCTGCCGATCTCGCGGTGAAGCTCCTGCCCGGACGCGCCCAGTTCGAGCATATCACCCGCGATCATCACTCTTCTCTTCTCCCGCCCCGGCGGGACCTTGCCCTGTTCCATATCGCGCAACGTCCCGATAGCGCTCTTCAGCGAAGCGGGATTGGAATTATAGCAGTCGAAGATGAATTCTATGCCGTCGCACTTCTCATATTCCATCCTCAGCTTCGGGAGGACGAAATCCTCAAGGGCCTTGGCCGCGGCGCCCGCGGCAATCCCGTAGAACGAACCCGCTGCGAT
>MHHC01000046.1:0-400 GCA_001805885.1 Omnitrophica WOR_2 bacterium RIFCSPLOWO2_12_FULL_51_24 | reverse complement strand
CCCGCTGCGATAGCGGCCAACGCGTTGTAGACGTTATGCTTGCCGAGCATCCTAAGTTTTACAAGATAGGTATCATTTAACGCAAAATTTATCCCGCAGTCACTCTCATGTATCCGGCCTGCCATGAAATCACAGCCCTCATTAAGACCGAAGGTCACGACTTCTTCGCACATTTTTTTCGCGTCGTTTACGAGGCCGTAATCATCGCCGTTTACGATAGCCGAACAGTCCTCCCCGATCCTCTTTAAGAGGTCCAGCTTCTCTTTCATCACATTCTCGACCGAGCCGAAGAACTCCAGATGCGACGGCCCGATATTTATTATCATGCCGCAGTTCGGCTGGACGATATCGGACAGATACGCGATCTCTCCGAAATGGTTCGTCCCGAGTTCAACGACCG
>MHHC01000045.1 GCA_001805885.1 Omnitrophica WOR_2 bacterium RIFCSPLOWO2_12_FULL_51_24 | reverse complement strand
CAGTAGAAAATAAAATACAACAAATATCAATATAAGCGGTAAAAAACTTACTATCGGGTTTGCAGCTTGCTGTTCCATTCTTCTGCCCTCTCGTTTTTGTATTCCGTGAACCTTTTTTCTTTTATCGCTTCCCTTATCTCCCGCATCAACTTCTGATAAAAATATACGTTATGCAGAGATACCAATTTCAATCCGAGTATCTCATCGGTATTGAAGAGGTGCCTGATATAACTCCTGGTATGGTTCCTGCACGCGTAACAGCCGCACCCTTCCTCTATCGGGCTTAACTCCTTTGCGTTGGCCGCGGTCCTGACAGAAAAACGGCCGTTCGAAGTAAAAGCAGTCCCGTTCCTGCCGTTCCTCGTAGGGACCACACAGTCGAACATGTCGATCCCGGCCGATACCGCATCAAAGAGGTCTTGCGGCTCGCCGACCCCCATCAAATATTTCGGTTTATCCTCAGGAAGGAGCTCAACCGTAAACCGCGTCATTTCGTCGGTGATCTCCCTCGGCTCCCCTACGGCGAGGCCGCCAAGAGCGTAACCGTCAAAATCCATCTTAACGAGCGCCCTCGCGCAATCTTCTCGAAGGTCCCTATAGGATGCGCCCTGGACGATCCCGAAAACATTCTGTTCCCTGTTGGGCTTGAACTCGAAATCTCCTCCGGCTCTATCCTTTGAACGCCTTGCCCACTCGAGCGTCCTTACGGCGGCGCGTTTTGCCATCTCGTATTCGCAGGGATAATGTACGCACTCGTCGAGCACCATCATTATATCACTTCCGAGGCTTGTCTGAAACTCTAACATCTTCTCCGGCGTCAGGAAATGCTTCGAGCCATCGATGTGTGACCGGAACTCAACACCCTCGTCCGTAACCTTTCTTAAGACCGCGAGGCTGAATACCTGAAACCCGCCCGAGTCGGTCAATATGGGTTTCTCCCAATTCATGAATTTATGCAGTCCGCCGGCATTTTTTATTATATCCTCGCCCGGCCGCAGGTATAGATGATAAGCGTTGGATAAAAGTATCTGTACGCCGCAATCATCGAGCTCATTATTCGACAGTGTCTTTACCGTCGCCTGTGTGCCGACGGGCATAAATGCGGGCGTATCGAACTCGCCGTGCGATGTTTTAATCTTCCCTGCCCTGGCCGTCCCGTCTTTTGCGATTATATCTATCTTCATATTATGAGCATCGAGTCGCCGTAACTGTAAAACCTGTACTTTTCTTTTACGGCTTCCCCGTATACCTTGAACATGACTTCCCTGCTGCAAAAGGCCGCCACCAGCATAAGCAGCGTCGTCTTCGGCAGATGGAAATTTGTCACCAGCGCGTCCACGAATTTGAAATTATACGGCGGATGGATGAAAAGGTTCGTCCAGCCCTTGCCCTTCTCCACCCTGTTCTTAGAGCCCTTGACGAGGCGCGCCTGGTTCTCGAGGACCCTGCAGGTCGTTGTCCCGACCGCGAATATCTTCCCGCCCTTCCCCTTGATATAATTCAGCCTCTGCGCCGCTTCTTCTTTTAACTCGAAGACCTCGGGCTCTAACTTATGCCTCGCCACTTCATCTGCCGATACCGGTTTGAACGTCCCGTATCCGACATGTAACGTCAGGGATTCGACTGACGAGCCTTTCGCCTTTATTTTTTTCAATACGCCGTCACTGAAATGCAGCCCGGCGGTCGGAGCGGCTACCGCTCCCGGGGTCTTCGCGTAAACGGTCTGATATCTCTCCTCATCGCCCTTCTCCGGCGAGCGCTTTATGTAAGGGGGAAGGGGCACTATACCGATCTTCTCGAGTATATCTCCGAAATCGGTCCCGTTTATGCTGAACTCAATAAGCCTTATCCCCTCGCTCTCGCCGCGGATAACGCCGGTAAGCTCGCCGTCGACGAATATAAATTTCGTGCCGATTTTTATCTTTGTCGATGTATCTATCAGGCATTTGTAGAGCCTGTCGCTCATCTTCTCGATAAGCGTGATCTCGGCCTTGGCCCCGGTATCGGCCCTCTTCGCCGGAAGCCTCGCCTTTATGACCTTCGTGTCGTTTACTACGAGGCAATCCGAAGGCCCGATATAATCGACGATATCGCAGAAATTCCTGTGCTCTATCTTCTTGGATATCCCGTGCACCACCATAAGCCGGGAGCCGTCGCGCGCTTTCGCGGGATATTGCGCGATCAGTCCTTCGGGCAGCTTATAATCGAATTCGCTCAGTCTCATTTTACATCCTTATGATCAGTTAGACCCTTCCTTAATCGGATCAGGAAGGTCTATCCTTTAGGGTTATCTTCGAACCCGGATAATAGAATTCCAATATCTCAGCCGCCGTTTTTCCGGCGCGAGACATGTAATAGGCGCCCCACTGGCATAGGCCCACACCGTGCCCCCAGCCCAGGCCCTCGAAAGCTACATACCCTCCTACCAATGTGACCTTGAAATTCGTGCTCCTTACGATATCAGCCCCGATGATCCGCCTGAAATCCTTGGCAAGGATAGCCGCGTCTCCCTTGCTGCCCTTGACCTTTAATTCCAATATGCGGGCCGAGAAGGGATCCCTCTTCACGGCCTCGAACCCTATCATATCTCCCACCGGATAACCGGCGGCCGCCAGTTTCCCTTCCGACTCCCTTACCGGTATCCAGCGCTCCCAGTAAAAGTGCGGGGATTTCCCGCACCACCTGCACTTGACCCCCTTCAGAGGAGGAAGGTCTATATTCCAAAGGTAAGCGGCATCGAACGTGCTCCCCCCGCATGTGGCGTGAAAAAAAGCCGGGAATATCGCGCCTTTATAGGTCAGGATTTTACCTTTCGTCTCGTCCACGGCCCTGTTCGTCCGCCACTTCTCGGAGAATATCCCGCCATAGACCTGAGAACTCACGTCCGCCATGACGTCATAATCCCTGCGCCTCGATTCGGCTACCTGATTTAGCGCGTAAGTCCTTGCCGCTATCGCCTGAGCCTTAAGCGCCTCCATCGGCCACCACGTCGAGACCTCGTTGCGCATAACGCCGTAAAGATATTCTTCGAGGTCGAGCGCGTTTATTACCGTAAGTTTCTTCTCATCTTTTATCACTTTTATCCCGCCCCTGAATACGCGCTCGTTGATATATATCCTCGTCCCGCCAACCGGCTCTACGGAGATCACGTTGCCGCTCACTTCTTTTTCGCCTAATTTAAATCCGGCGCCGGTGGCGACCAGGTCGGTCTCGGGCAGATACTTCTCTTCCAAAAGCGTAGACCCGGAAAGATGATCTATTATCCTGAAATTTCCGGCAATGAAGATCTTTGCCGAATCGGCGCCCTTCACGACCGCCACCCGGACGCGGATGGGGTTATTGGCAGCGCCGGGCTCCTGAGCGCCGGAACGGTAAGGCGAAATAATAACGGATATCGCCGCGCAGATTGTCAAAAAATAGAGGCGGGTTCGCATGACTTGCTAAAACAACTCCTTCTGGGATTCTTTCCTGGAGGGAATCTTGAAATGCCCGTACGCCGGTTTGGCCGCCTCCCTGCCGCGGGGAGTTCGCTTTAAAAATCCTATCTTCAAAAGGAACGGCTCGACCACGTCGGAAATAGTATCAACCTCTTCGTTCAAAGTCGCCGCGAGGGATTCTATCCCAACCGGTCCGCCGTTATAAGTATCTATGATTGCTTTCATGACTTTCCTGTCGAGCGCGTCGAGGCCTATCGCGTCGATGCCGAGCATCGCCAATGCCCTGTCGACGACTTCCCTGTCGACTTTGCCTTCATTCTTGACCTCGGCATAATCCCTTACCCTGCGTAGTAGCCTGTTGGCGATACGGGGCGTGCCGCGCGCGCGGCGTGCGATCTCGGCGGCCGAATCCCTGTCGAGGTCTATCTTGAGTATCTTCGCGGAGCGTTTGATTATCTGGACAAGTTCCTCCGGCTCATAAAAATCGAGATTATAAAGCATCCCGAACCTGCCGCGCATAGGAGCGCTTAAAAGGCCGGAGCGCGTCGTCGCGCCGATCAGGGTAAAGGGCTTCAAATTAAACTTTATCGTCTTGGCGTACGGGCCTTTATCGATAACAAAATCTATCTGGTAATTCTCCATCGCCGGATACAGGAACTCCTCGACTATCTTCGACAGGCGGTGGATCTCATCTATAAAAAGGATATCGCCCTCGCCCAGATTAGTAAGTATCCCTATGAGGTCTCCGGCCTTCGCGATCGCAGGGCCGGATGTGGCGGTGATCTTGGTACGCATCTCTCCCGCTATTATATGCGCGAGTGTCGTCTTCCCGAGTCCTGGCGGGCCGGAAAATAGCACGTGTTCGAGCGGTTCCTTCCTCCTCTTCGCGGCAGAGACGGCGATAAGGAGATTATCGACCACGGATTTTTGCCCGACAAACTCCGCCACTTTCGCCGGACGCAGGGAAAGATTTAATATTAAATCTTCCTCCGCCTCCTGGCTGAAGACGAGTTTTTCCCGCAGCGAATTTTCTTTTTCCGTTTTCTCTTCGCTCATTTCGGATGTTTCTTCTGTTTATAGACTTCGTTTAAAAGGTCTTCCGCGGTCTTAATATCCGGCGAGCGCTCGAGCGCCTTCCGTATCATCTCCTTCGCCTCCTGTTTCTTGTACTGCAGTTGCAGGAGGACATCGGCCGCCTCTTCGACAAAATCCGGTTCCTTCGTCACCGCTATCTCTATCCCGTATTCCTGTATCAGTCCGAACTTTCCTACCTTGTTCTGCAGTTTCGCGACTATCTCTTTCGCCCTCTGTTCACCGATACCGGGAAGGGATTTGAGCGTGGCGAGGTCTCCGTCAGCTATAGCTTTTACTATCTGCGGGATCGAGGCGTTCAGGGCCCTGACCGCCGCCTTAGGGCCGATGCCGGAGACGGTTATGAACTTCTCGAAAAATTCCTTCTCTATCTCGTTAAGGAAACCTATCAGGACGGGTATGCTGCGGGCGGGGTCGGTATGATGGTAATGATAAGTTATTAATTTAATGGAGCCGTCCGGAGTGACATTGCTGTCGATCGACTTCATGACGCAACCGGGGATCAATACCTCGTAAGACATGCCGCCATCGACGTCGAGTATCAGCGAGGAGCCTTTGCGTTTCGCTATCTTTCCTCGGATATGGGATATCATCCTATTACTTTACTCCATGAGGATATCATCCTATTACCCTCCTCCATGAGGAGATCATTTTAGTCCTGCTATCCCGTGTTTCAGGGATATGTGAGCGTGAGCGACCGCGAGCGCCAGTGCGTCCGAGATATCAGGCGGGTTCGGGGCCGATCTCATATTGAAAAGATTCTGTATCATGCGCTGCATCTGATATTTGCTTGCGTGCCCGGCGCCGGTCACCGCCTTCTTGACGCGCGTCGCCGAGTATCCGACCAGCTCCGCTCCGGCCTGTTTCGCCAGGAGGCATATAGCGCCGCGGGCATGGCCCATAAGTATCGCGGTAGTCGGATGCCTGTAGTGGGAATATAATTGTTCGAGGACTAACACATCCGGCTTCGACTCTTTTACAAGGCCCTTTATGCCTTCGTATATCTTCTCTATCCTCGCCTCGACCTTTTCTTTCGATGAAGTCCTTACGACTCCCGCCTCGATGAGCTTTATCCCCTTCGGCCCGACTTCTATCAGGCCGTAACCGGTTATGCATAAACCTGGGTCGATACCCAGTATCCTCATTCCTTCTTCGTCTGCTCCAGGATCTCGTCCGGTATATCGAAATTAGCGTATACGTTCTGGACGTCTTCGTAATCTTCCAGCGCCTCGACGAGCGCAAGGACCTGTTTCGCGGGGCCGCCGGCTACCTTTACGGTCATCGTCGGGACCATCGTCACCTCGGCCAGCTGGCATTCAACCTTATTGTCGTCGAGCGCCTTCTTGACCTTCTCGAAATCGTGGGGATCCGTCGTTATCTCATAGATCTTATCTTCGGTCTTCATATCCTCTGCGCCGGCGTTGAGGACTATATCCATAAGCTTATCCTCTTCGATCTTCGTTTTTTCGATGACGATGAGCCCTTTCTTATGAAAAAAACGCGCGACTGAACCCGGGCCGGCCATATTGCCGCCCTTGCGCGAGAGGATATTCTTGATCTCGGCCGAGGCCCTGTTCTTGTTGTCGGTCAGGGCTTCGACCATTATCGCCACGCCGCCGGGCCCGTAGACCTCATAATTGATCGTCTCATATATGACGCCGGGAAGCTCGCCAGTGCCCTTCTTTATCGCCTTTTCTACATTATCCTTGGGCATGTTCACCTCTTTGGCCTTTGCCAAGGCAAAGCGAAGCCTCGGGTTCACATCCGGGTCGCCGCCCCCGTCCTTCGCGGCAACGGTGATCTCTTTGGTCGCTTTGGTGAACAGCCTGCCTTTTACCGCGTCAGCGGCGGCTTTTTTGTTCTTTTGTGTTTTCCATTTTGAATGTCCGGACATCTCAGGAAATGCCTCCGATTTAGGGTAAAATTATACCACTTTGGACGTTAAGATGTAAAGGACTTTTGGGCGGGATTACTTGTGGCCCTGATGGGCTTCTTCGAAGGCTTTCTTGGCGTTCGCGACTATGGTCTGGGTGATCTTGGCGGGGACTTCTTCGTAGTGGTTAAATTTCATCGAATATGAGCCGCGGCCGCCTGTCATGGAGCGGAGCTCGGTCGCGTATTTGAACATCTCGGCCAGGGGTATTGAGGCTTTGACATACTCCTGCTTCCCCCTTCCCTCAATGCCCATGATCCTCCCGCGGCGGGAGTTTATATCGCCGGTTATCTGCCCGAGGTAATCATTGGGGACGATTATCTCGACATCCATTATCGGTTCCAGCAAGACCGGGCCCGCCTGCTCCTGGCCGTTCTTGAAGGCCATCGAACCGGCTATCTGGAAGGCCATATCCGAGGAATCAACCTCGTGGAACGAGCCATCATAGACGGTCACCCTGATATCTACGACCGGATATCCCGCGAGGAAACCCTTGGTCATCGCTTCCCTTACTCCCTTTTCGACCGATGGGATATATTGTCTCGGTATCGCCCCGCCGACGACCTTATCCACGAACTCAAATTGTTTTCCGTGCGGCAGGGGCTCGAGTTCCAGCCAGCAGTCGCCGTATTGCCCGCGGCCGCCGGACTGCCTCTTGAATTTACCTTGTATCTTGACGGGCTTTTTTATCGTCTCTTTATAGGGCACCTTAGGCGTGCCTACCTCGACATCTACGCCGAAGCGCTTCTTCATCCTGTCTAACATGACATCTAAATGAAGGTCCCCCATGCCGGATATGACGAGCTCCTTAGTCTGTTCGTCGCGGCTTATCTTGAATGTCGGATCTTCGGAGGCGAGGCGGGTCAGGGTACCCATTATCTTCTCCTCATCCTGACGCGTCTTAGGTTTTACGGAGTCCGATATACACGGCTCCGGGAATACCGTAGCCGCGAATAATATCGGGCTCTTCTCGTCGCAGATGGTATCGCTATTATGAGAATCCTTGAGCTTAGCGACCGCGGCTATATCTCCGGCTGCGGCCTTTTGTACCGGTATCTGCTCTTTACCCTGCAGGAGATAAAGCTGCCCGATGCGCTCCTTCAGGTCTCTCGTCGAATTATAGAACCCTGTATTCGATTCTATCGTACCGGAGAAGACCCTGAAGAGCGTCAGGTGCCCGACGTAAGGATCGAATATGTCTTTGAATATAAAAGCCGAGAAAGGTTCGGTCTCGACCGGATCCCTTTTGACCGGCTCTTTCGTCTTCGGATGGATCCCCTCGGCAGCCGGCCTGTCAGCGGGCGACGGCAGGAGGTCTACGATAGCATCCAGAAGCTGCGTCACTCCGATGTTCTGCACGGCCGAGCCGCAAAATACCGGGATTATCTTTCCGGCGACGCATGCGGCCTTAAGCGCCTTCATTATCTCTTCGGCCGTCAATTCCTTCCCTTCCAGATATTTCTCGGTAAGGGCATCATCGGTCTCGACAACGGCATCCAGAAGGTCTTCCTTAAGTTTCCCGTCCTTTGAAAGCACGCTCTCGACCGACTTCTGCTCTCCGATGGGATAATTTAACGCGACGCAATGTTTTCCGAACCTATCGCGGATGGAATTCAGGGTATTTTCAAAACTGGCATTCTCTTTATCGAGCTTATTTATGAATATGGCGCGCGGGAGGCTCTTCTCCTCGAGGAATTGCCACGCGCGTTCGGTCCCGACCTCGATGCCGTGGACCGCCTCGATCAAAAGCACGGCCGCGTCTGCCGCGCGCAGGGGCGCTATCACATCGCCCACAAAATCGGCGTAACCCGGCGTATCGAGGATATGGATCCTTGTGTTCTTCCAGATAAGGTGAAGGAATTTCGAGGTGATCGAGATCTTGCGTTCTATCTCGTCGGCGTTGTAGTCGGAATGGGTGTTGCCTTCGGCTACCTTTCCGAGGCGGGTAGTCATCTTGGCGTCAAATAGGAGCGCTTCTACGAGCGACGTCTTCCCGGAGCCGGAATGTGAAACAAAGATTATGTTCCGGATATTCTGTGTGGTATACTTTTCCATTTATCTCCAGTATAGCACTTTTGTCTGTGGTAAATAGGTAATACTTACGTCTTCGAGGACCGGCGTCTCTAAGGTAGGAATTGCCATTACAGAACCCTGCTCAAGAAGAGCAAAATTGTCAAAATAGGTCGGGTTAGCCGGAGTTGCGCCGCTCTGCCAGGTTCCGAACCTTACGCGTGCGGTGGTCGCTCCAGCGGAAGCTGTTACCCAGCCGCTATCTATCTGGTTCCATTGGTCTCTATTATAGGGGGGCCAGTGCACATTCCACTGAGTATTGTAGGTTCCCATTCTGAAGCCGATAAATGAACCCCACGGTCCGCTCCCCCCGCTCGGGATATAGGCCCAACCCGTAAGCCTGTAATTCTTCCCCGGCGTAACAGCCACATCCTGAAGCATCCCGCCGTCCCACCAGCATTTCGCCATCTTGCCGCCTTCAGGAGGAGCTGGAGGCCCGGGCAAACTCCAGAAATTCAAGGGAGCCCATTCATGCACCCAGTCGGTTATAGGATCGGCGCATTCGAAACCCGGTGTAAGAAGAAGTTGCGTGTTAGGCTGTAAGACTGAGCCTCCGGCGCCGCCAAGCGCGGCCCTGAAGCTGACCGATGCGGCCTTCACGTTGATTACCTGCCCCGAACCCGGGCTTGTCCATCCACCGGCAAAACCCGAGCCGGTATTGACATCCATTGTTATGCTTTCATCGCTCGTGGGAATAGCCTGCGTCCAGGTAACCGTCCCCCATTCTACCTGGGTTCCGCCGGGGGCAGTGAGTGTGGGCGAGGTATAGGTCCCGCTGTTTTGATAGACCCCATTCCCGTATTCCGCCCTTATCTGACTGCTGTCAAGTCCCGTATTCCAAACCCTGACCGAACCTATAATGCCATTTAATTGATTGCGCACATAATGGGAAGTAGCGCCTGATCCCTGCCACCATTCATGCCCTACCATAAAATATTGATAGGCGGTATTATTAAGATATGGCAAATGATGAAAATAAAAATCTGCGAACTTCGCGTCCCCGTCAAAATATACCTTTAGATCTCGAATATAGGTCCCGGACCATGCGCCCGTGCTGGCGGGATTGCACATTCCTCCGTTATCCGGCTCCTTCCACGTAAAGACCACCTGATGCCATGCGCCCGGGTTCCATGAACCCATGAGTTCGGTACCCGCATAATTTCTGGCGAACTCTATGTAATATTCGCCTGAACCTTCCGGCGCTGAAGGATAATATGACCAACTGGCCCCGTTCCAAAAACCGTATCCCTGCGCGCCGATAGAAACATTCTTGGGAACTCCCCCAAAATTTTGAGAATAGTAAACAAACGTAGAAAACGGCCATGTCAGGGAGCCGACCACGCCGATCTCATCCCTGCTCATTAACCTGTATATCTTTCTGTTGAAATCATCATCGTTGTACATCTTAGTGTCGTTGCTTGGCCACATCGCTTTAAACCATATCTCCATCGTGCATAGGGCATAATCGATGTTGCTGCTGGGCAGGTAATCCGGACAGACATTATCGAAAGTATCTACGACCATCCCGTCAGGCGTCAATTCGCCGCGGTTTGAAAAATTGGCCGTACTTGCTATATTCGGCATGGTTCCCTGCGGCCCCGAACCCGGATTAGGCGGGTTCTGTAAAGGAACTGGACTGCCGCTACCGCCGGCATCGCCATTTAATGTGGTGGAATAATCCGCACGGAAGTAATTTCCGCTGTTCGGGGTGGTATGCGTCTTTCTTGCCAGCATGATCTCGCCGCTGTATTGGGCCGGACTAATACCGACGCCTGACGGCTCAGGATATGTCTGGACATTGGATTTAGCGCTTCCCACGGCCTCAAACTGCGACTGCGTCGCCTGTCTTAACGTATCAAAGACTTGGACTATAGCCGTGATATTTTTCTGGCCGGCCACGATCCCGGCTTTGTTCCTTACTGTGCCGGTCGCGCTTATCTCGTAATAACCGCCCGAATTAAAACAAAACTCAGTCGTGCTTACGGTCAGCCCTTTGTCGTCGTTATTGGAGACGCTGTTCTTGTCAATATCGATCACGTATTTCCCGGTGTATCCTAATCGCGTGCCCCAGCCCGCGTTTCTCGCCCATGAAAAACCGGTATTGGGGTTCGCGTTGGCCATCACTGCTTCCTGGTCTGAAGAGGTGGTGCCGACCGGATTAAAGAACGTCTTGACCGAGGAGTAAAATCCGTCCCATGAAGCGTAAGGCCTGTTAGTAATAATATCTTGCGCCAAATTCTGCGCCTTGGTCGCGGTGATAATGAGATTGCCGGTTATATTTGAGGGGGAACCGCTTCCCTCACAGTAAGGACAGTCGAGGTGATTTAATAACACATCGAATAAATAACCGTCTCCCCCGCACATCGGACATGAATGGCGCGCGGTTATCCCCATCAATACGGCGCGCAAGACCTCTGCGCTGGCGGTGTTTACGTTGACAGGCGAGCGATATTGCAACGCGTAGGGTGTAGTCAGATCCTGCGGGTTTCTCGTGTTCGTATCTACATATCCGAAGATCGTTATATAGTCCGCTATCGCGTTATACTTGGCCTGCTTTTGGGCGGCTGACCCCGTCAGCACGTTCTTGATAAGTTCTTTTGAAATATACGGCCGGCCCGCGGCGATATTATCGCAATCGCCAGAACTTAAGGTGCCGCCAATAACTGAATTTAAATTCTGAAGTATCTGCGAGAGATGCGCGTTATAGCCGCTGCTCTGGTTACCTGCCAGGCTTATACGCCTTGCGCAATCGATGATAGAGACGCTGTATCCGCTGTTATTAGGCAGTATGGTCGCGGTGTATCCGGTGGACGCCCAGGTACCGGAGGCGCTATTTACCGCGGTAGCGCATGCTCCTTCTGTCCCGTATTTAAGCTCAGCTATTGCCCTTGCCGCTCCGGCCTCGGCAAGATATCTGGCCTTTACGCCATAAAGGTAATTGGATGCCGCCTTCAGCTCGATCAGCGAAGTCAGGGCAAAGGTGCAGCCGATTGTCGCCAATATGGCGAGTATGCCTACCGATAAGATAAGCGCTATTCCTTTATTATTTCCGCGGTTAAATTGAATTTTTTGTTCCATCTTTCTTCTCCTGGGCCGGTCCGGAAGGAGGAGCGGCCGAAGTCGGAGACGCTGCAACCTCTTCTTTCATCCTTGTCACTGCGTTTCTGAATTCGTTTATCCCCTTTACATCTCCATAGAATGTCTCCGGTAGTTTACCCGCTTTCTTCGGGTCTTTAAGGTCTTTTGTGATCGCAAGATAAATATCTGAAAGGTATTTTATCGACATCGGCATGCTCTTTTGTGTCTCCGGATACAACGAGACCAAAATAA
>MHHC01000044.1 GCA_001805885.1 Omnitrophica WOR_2 bacterium RIFCSPLOWO2_12_FULL_51_24 | reverse complement strand
GTATTGCGTCGTCGCAGTAGCGCCGAATGGATCATAAAGCTCGCTTCCTAAGATCTGCGGCGTGGCGGTAGTAAGGGGCGTCTCCCATGTCGCGCCTGCGGCCGGATAAGCGTGCGGCGTCGTATGTATATACCGCGACTCTATCGCGGCCTGAAGCGTCCGCCCTTCTGCCGCGGCTTTGGTGGTATTACCTTCATCACGCATACCGCCAAATCTCGGCAGCGCGATACCTATCAATATCGCGATGACCATGATGACTATCAACAACTCCACTAACGTGAATCCCTTTCTCATCTTACTTCCTCCTTTCATTTTATCTCCTCCTTAATACTTTTACGAGATCGAACATCGGAACCAACATCGAAGCCATGATGACGGCGACGACACAACCCATTACTAACAGAAATAACGGCTCGAGAAGCGACGTGAGCCTCTTTATGCTGTAAGCGACAGCCGACTCGTAGAGATCGGCGACCTTGTTTAACATGGTATCAAGGCTACCGGTCTCCTCGCCTGCCACGATCATCTGGACAATATCAGGCGGAAACTCTTTGCTCGCCTTAAGTGGTTCGGATAATTTGCTGCCGCCGCGCACCGCTTCGCGTACTTTCGCGACCACCAGCGACAATACGGCATTGCCGATAGTCCCCTCCAGGATCTCCAGCGACTCTAATATATTTACGCCGCTCGCGGAAAGAGTGGCCAGCATCCGGGCGAACTTTGCTATAGCGGCCCTTCTAATAAGCGGACCGACCACAGGGATTCTAAGCTTCAAGGCATCGAATCTGAAGCGCCCGCCGCGGGTGTTCACATAGATCCGCGCGCCCAAAAATAGGGCTATCATGCCAAGGACTAAGAGGTACCAGTAATTCTTTATCGCTATTCCCGCGCCGTAGAGTATACGCGTAACGATGGGGAGAGGTATATCCGCCTTCAAGAATATATCCGCGAACTGCGGTATGATGAACGTGACTATGAATAGTATTACAACAGTCGCGGCTATAAGCAAGATCACCGGATATAGCATAGCGCCGCTTAACTGCTGCCTGAGATCCAGTTCGCGTTCGCCGAAATCAGCCAGCCTCTTTAACACGAGACTGAGGTTACCGCTCGCCTCACCTGCCTTGACCATGCTTATTGTAAGTTTTGGAAAAGCCCACGAGCAGGCCGTAAGCGCGTCGGACAGGGAAGAACCGGTCTCTACTTTGACTGTGATCTCCTCGAGTAATTTTTTGAACCTTTTGTTCTCCATCTGTGCGGAGATCGTCCGCAGGCACGTGAGTAGAGGCAACCCCCCTTCGAGCATGCTCGAGAGCTGGATATTGAAGAATATCATGTCCTCGGGGCTTATGCGTCCAAAACCCGCAAAAAAATCCTGGACCGAGAATATGTCAGAGGCGATATAAACCCCTGTAATCACATAACCCATCTTGCGCAGCTTTTCAATGAGGTCAGCTTCTGTCGGGGCTTCTACGGCCCCTTCCACCAACTTTCCCATCTCGTCTCTTGCCTTATAGCGATAAAGTGACATATTTATTCTTCCTGTTGCGTGACCCTTAATACTTCCTCGATCGTAGTTATGCCGGCCATTACTTTGTCGATACCGTCTTTCTGTATCGTCTTCATGCCGCCCTTGATCGCGGCCTTCCTTATTTCCGCGGAAGAGGCTTTGGCGACGGTAAGAGTCTTTATCGCATCATCGGGCAGCATCAGCTCGAATATCCCGATCCTCCCTTTATATCCGGTATTCAGGCACTTGTCGCACCCTTTGCCGCGGTAAAATTTTATACGTTTCGACGATGGCAGGCCCATCTCCTCCAATAATTTTTCGGAAGGCGCATAGTTCTCCTTGCAATCTTTGCATATGATGCGGACGAGTCTCTGGGCTATCACGGCCAAGACCGATGAGCTTACCAAAAACGGCTCAACTCCCATATCCACCAGTCGGGTGACCGCGCCGGGCGCATCATTGGTATGGAGCGTCGATAATACGAGATGGCCGGTGAGCGCAGCCTGTATCGCTATTTCGGCGGTATCGAGGTCGCGGATCTCTCCGACCATTATGATATCCGGGTCCTGGCGCAATATGGAACGCAGGCCGGTGGCGAAAGTGAGCCCGGCTTTCGGGTTTATCTGCATCTGACGCACGAGTTTCAACCTGTACTCGATCGGGTCTTCTATTGTCACGATATTTTTTTCCGGGGAATTTATGGCGCTCAATGAGGAATATAGGGTCGTCGTCTTTCCCGAGCCGGTCGGCCCGGTCACGAGGATTATCCCGTAAGGTTTACGTATGAGTTTATCATAGACGTCAAGCATCTTGCGGTCAAAACCCAGGTCGCTTAAACCCAAAAGGATGCTGTTAAGATCGAGGAGCCTTATGACTACGTTTTCTCCGTAGACCGTAGGTATCGTCGAGACCCTGGAGTCTATCTGGCGGCCCTCGATCTTCACCTGAAACCTCCCGTCCTGCGGGACCCTTTTTTCGGAGATATCCATGCCGGAGAGGATCTTTATCCTCGATATGATCGCCGACTGAAGGTCCCTGGGCGGCGACGGCGCCTCATGAAGGACACCGTCAACCCTGTATCTTGTCCCCAAAGAAAGCTCGTCGGGCTCTATGTGGATATCCGAGGCCCCGGCCTTTACCGCCTCTGTTATCAATAGGTTGACAAGTTTTACTATCGGGGCCTCTTCGACAAGCCCTTTTAAGGCCTTGAGGTCGGTCTCTGTCCCTTCTTCTACCGCCAACTTATCTTTGTCGATGGATTTTACGATATCATCCATCGTGCCCTTCGCCCCGTAATACTGGTCGAAGGTTCTGATGATCTCCTTCTCCGAGACGACGACCGGATCGACTTCGCAGCCGGTCTTCAGGCGCACTTCGTCCAGAGTGAAGATATCCAGGGGATCGACCATCGCGATGGTGAGGGCGTCGCCGATCTTAAATAAGGGCATTATCAGGTTCTTTCTGCAGAAATTCTCAGGCAGGATATCGACGACTTTCGGATCCAGGATGTAATTTGAGAAATCTATGCGCGGGATACCGAGTTGGTCCCCAAAGAAAGAGATGATCGCGTCTTCATCGACCATACCAAGCCTTATCAAGACGCGACGAAGCGGCTCTTTAGTCCTGTCGGCCTCCTCTTTCGCCTTCTTTAGTTTCTCGGGAGTAACAAGGCCCAACTCGACTAAGGCTTCGCCAAGAGATTTCTTCTCTCTCTTCGGCATCCCCACTCCTTGTAAGAAAAGCTACTTTTTTACGACTTTTTAAACTATTAGCCTATTCCGACTAAATAGTATACGTGAAGGGGTTTTTCTTGTCAACGTATTTTGGGTTGGAGCCTATCCCGGCCATCTATTCTGCGCTTTGAGGATGAGCTCTATGAGCTCTCTTACCGCGCCGCGGCCGCCTTGGGCTTTAGTGGTATAATTTGCGAGCTCTTTGACCTCGGGCCTGCTGTAGGGGACCGCGACGGCAAGGCCGGCGCGTTTCATTATGGGAATATCGATAAGGTCGTCTCCGACAAAACATACCTCTTCATCCGGGACTTTAAATATCTTGAGGAGTCTCTCATAGGCCGCGCCCTTATCTTTCGCGTTCATGAAGACTTTAGTGATGTGGCAGACTTTCGCCCTGCGCGAGACTATACGGGATTTCTTCGCTGTCACGATGGCGGACTTGAGGCCGGCTTTCCACCAGAGGGTGAGGCCGTATCCGTCCTGCACATCAAAGGCCTTGAACTCGTCGCCGAAGTTGTCGTATATTATCCTGCCGTCGGTCATCACGCCGTCGACGTCGAGGACCAGCAATTTTATCCTGGCCGCCCTTTCCTGCGCATCCATCCTAGACAAGCCCCGCTTTTAAGAGGTCTTGCACGTCGATAAGGCCGATAGGCCTTCTCTTATTATCTACGACCGGTATCTCATCTATCTTCTTCTCGCGCAGGATCCTGAACGCATCCGCGGCAAGCATATCCTTCGATATCGTGATAGGGTCCTTGGTCATTACTTCCCTGACCCGCCTTACCGGAAGCGCCGCGTCTACCCCCAGATGCCGCCTCAGGTCGCCGTCTGTGAATATGCCGATAAGGGCGCCTTTTTTATTTATGACGCTCGCCGAACCGGCCCTCGCCTCCGTTATTTTAAGAAGGACGTTCTTTATTTTTGTATCTTCTTTTACGATCGGATTCGCCTTGCCTTTTCTCATGATATCCTCTACCCTCAGGAGAAGTCTTTTGCCGATGGCGCCGCCGGGATGGAAGAACGCGAAATCTTCTTCTCTGAATCCCCGTTTATCGAGGAGCGCTATCGCGAGCGCGTCTCCCATCGCCAGCATCGCTGTCGTCGATGCGGTGGGCGCGAGGTTCAAGGGGCACGCCTCTTTCTTTACAGCGACGTTGAGCACCACGTCGCTGTATCTGGCAAGCGTCGAGTCGATATTCCCCACCATGGCTATGAGTTTCGCGCCGATCTTCTTTAAGGTGGGAAGCAGCCTCAATATCTCCTCGGTCTCGCCGGAATTGGATAATGCCAGTACAATATCATCTCTCGTGACCCTGCCGAGATCTCCGTGTATCGCGTCCGCGGGATGCAGGTAGAGGCTCGGCGTCCCGGTCGATGACAATGTCGCGGATATCTTCGCGCCGATGAACCCGGGTTTACCCATACCGGTCACGACGACTTTTCCCTTGCAGGCAAGTATAAGATTGCCCGCCTTTTCGAAATTAGCGTCCACTCGCTTAATGAGCGAGGAGACCGCATCCGCCTCGATCATCAGGACTTCTTTCGCGCGTCTTATCATCTCTACTTCCTTTTTATAGACGCCCCTCACCTTAGTCCTCTCCCCTATGGGGAGAGGGAAGGGTGAGGGGATTTACTATGGAGTGAACTTCCTTTACAATAATAAGCAGCTCCTCCAAATCCTTAAGCGCCAGCGAATTCGGCCCGTCGCATAGGGCGCATTTCGGGTCCTCGTGGACCTCGAGGAATAACCCGTCGCATCCCGCGGCGACGGCCGCGCGGGCAAGGACAGGGACGAACCTGCTCTCGCCGCCGGACGCCTTGCCCATCCCGCCGGGCAGTTGCACGGAATG
>MHHC01000043.1 GCA_001805885.1 Omnitrophica WOR_2 bacterium RIFCSPLOWO2_12_FULL_51_24 | reverse complement strand
ATCGAAGCGGCGAGCACGGTCGCCGATACGCCGGTGGTAAAACTTACGAGCGCTATAGTCCTTGACGCCACAAAAGCAAGGGCGAGCGACATACTGATAGAGCCGATGGAGGACCACCTGCGGGTAAGATACAAGATAGACGGCATCTTCAGGGAAACGCAGTCGCTCCCGAGGACTATACAATCGGGCATAATATCCAGGATCAAAGTCATGTCTAACCTCAATATTGCCGAGCGCCGCCTGCCTCAGGACGGAAGGTTCAAGATAAAAATACAGGAGAGGGAGGTCGACTTCAGGGTCTCGACCGTGCCCACCGCCTTCGGCGAGAAAGTCGCGCTCAGGGTCCTCGATAAATCCCAGGCGATGCTCGATGTCGATAAGCTCGGTTTTGAGAAAGAACCTCTCGATGAGCTCAAGAAGGCCTCGAGGAGGCCTCATGGCATGATACTCGTCTGCGGGCCTGCAGGTTCAGGGAAGACGACCACGCTCTACTCGGTCCTTAAACATATAGACGCCCCGGAGAAGAACTTCGTGACGGTAGAGGACCCCGTAGAATACCTGCTTCCGGGGATAAACCAGGTAAATATCAATACCAATATAGGCCTGACATACGCGGCTACGCTCCGCTCGATACTGCGCCAGGACCCGAATGTCATAATGGTCGGTGAGATAAGGGACCTCGAGACCGTTGACATCGCGATAAAAGCCGCATTGACCGGCCACCTGGTGCTCAGCACTCTGCATACCAATACCGCGCCCGGCGTCATCATGAGATTGATGAATATGGGCGTCGAACCGTTCCTTATCAGTTCCTCTGTAGCCCTTGTTGCGGCCCAGAGGCTTGTCAGGAAGGTATGTCCGCGCTGTAAGGAGGCTCACGAAGTTCCCAAAACCATGCTTGAGAAACTTAAGATAAAGGCGCCGGAAAATGTGAAGTTCTATAAAGGGAAAGGCTGTGATTATTGTTTTAAGACAGGCTTCAGGGGAAGGGTGGGCCTTATCGAGGCGGTGACTGTAAACGCGGAACTAAGAGAGCTGATCGCCAAAAGGGCGCACGAAAGCAATATCTATGAGGCGGCGCGCAGGGCGGGTCTTGTTACTTTAAGGGAAAGCGGGTTGAGGAAAGTCTTTGAAGGCACCACGACCCTTGAGGAGGTCCTGCGCGTGACGCTCGGCGAACAGGATTGATCTATGGCTAAAAGCATAAGAGATAAATTAGCGGAAGTCCTTTTGAAAAAGGGCTCCATATCGAAAGAAAAACTGGACGAAGCAATAAGGGCCCAGAAGGCGCAGGGCGGCAACCTCAGCAAGATCCTCATAGAAAAAGGGCTCGTCAATGAAAACGAGCTTCTCGCGATATTCGGCCAGGAGTTGAACATAACGCCGATAAATCTTGCAAAATATAAAATAGACAAAGATATCATCTCCCTTGTGCCGGAGAAGATCGTGCGCCTTTATCATGTTATTCCCGTCTCGAAGATCGGCAACCGCATGACTGTGGCAATGTCCGACCCCCTCGACATATTCGCGCTCGATGACCTGAAGATCCTTACCAAATACGAGATAGACCCTGTCATCGCCACCGACAAGGATATAAGCGTTGCGATCGCGAGCTATTACGGCGCAGAAACTCTTTCCATAGATAAGATAGTAAAAGATGTCGAGGGTGAAGGGCTGGAGCTAATCTCGTCTGAAGATGCGGAAAGATTTGATGTTTCCACTTTGGCCATAGAGAGCCAAAAGGCGCCGATACTCAAGATAGTCGATGTCACAATAAGCGAAGCGCTCAAACGCCGCGCATCGGATATTCATGTAGAACCGACTGAGACCGATATGCGCATCCGGTATCGCATTGACGGCGCACTTACCGAGTTTTTGCACCTGCCGAAGTCAAACCAGAACGCAGTGCTTACGAGGCTGAAGATAATGTCGGATATGGATATAACCGAATGGCGGCTTCCGCAGGACGGCAGGTTCAAGGTGAGGATGGACGAAAGGGAGATAGATTTCAGGGTCTCGACATTGCCGTTGGTCCACGGCGAGAAAGTCGTCATGAGAGTCCTTGACAAATCCAGCATAAAAGTCTCTCCGGAAAAACTAGGCTTCCTTCCGAAGACTTTGGAGGAATTAAAGGAAGCCATCTCGAAGCCATACGGCATGTTCCTTGTGACGGGTCCCACCGGAAGCGGAAAGTCCACGACCCTTTACTCCCTCCTTAATATACTGAATACGCCGGAGAAGAACATCGTCACGATAGAGGACCCGATCGAATATGAGCTCATGGGAATAACGCAGGTGCAGGTCAGGCCGGAGATAGGGCTGACCTTCGCCAACGGCCTCCGCGCTTTTCTGCGCCAGGCGCCTGATATCGTAATGGTCGGCGAGATCCGCGATTTTGAGACCGCCGACATCGCGATCAAAGCGTCGCTCACCGGACAGCTGCTCCTTTCAACGCTGCACACAAACGACGCGCCGAGCGCCGTCACGAGGCTTATAGATATGGGCGTAGAGCCGTTCCTGGTCGCGTCCAGCGTCGTATTCATCTGCGCGCAAAGATTAATGAAAAGAGTATGCACCAGCTGCAGAGAAAAGATCGATATCCCGAAAGAGACGCTCGATAAGTTAGGATATAAGGAAAGGGGCAAGGTCCCCGAAGGGGGCAGGGTCCTCGCAGGGGACAAGGTGACTTTTTATAAGGGGAAGGGCTGCGCCAAGTGCAATAATACCGGTTATTACGGCAGGTTTGCCATTCTCGAAAATTTTATCATCGACGACAGGATAAAAGAGATGATACTTGACAGGGCAGATAGCGATAAGATAAAGGAATATGCTGTAAAGGAAAAGGGGATGCTTACGCTGCGTGCCGCGGCGCTTGAGAACCTCGCGCTGGGCAACACGACGGTAGAAGAGGTATTAAGGGTAACCGCGGAGGAATAGGTGCCACAATTCAAATATAGCGCGAAAGATAAAGACGGCAGGACCGTGACCGGTTCCATGGAAGCGGCGAACAACATCGCCATAGTAGATGCTCTGAGGCAGAAAGAATACATAATAATATCGTTGGAGGAGGCGAAGTATAAGACCAGGTCCAGCCCCTTCGGCGGGGGAGAGAGGATAAAGCTCGACGAGCTGGTTGTCTTCTCGAGACAGCTAGCCACAATGGTAGACGCCGGCATCCCGCTTGTCGGGGCTTTGGATGCCCTTCAGGAACAGATGGAGAGCAAGGGTTTCAAGACCATAGTCAAGAGGGTCCGCGATAACGTCGAGGGAGGACAGAGCCTTTCCGAGGCCCTGGGCAAACAGCCGAACGTCTTTTCTCCCTTCTTCATAAATATGGTCAAGGCGGGTGAGTCGAGCGGCAACCTTGACGAGATACTCGACAGGGTCGCCATATATATGGAAAAGACGATCGCCCTGATAAGGAAGGTGAAATCGAGCCTCATATATCCGGCGGTAGTCGTATTCATGGCAATAGCGATAACGACTTTTTTGATAGTCAAAGTCGTCCCGACATTCGAAAGCATATTCGCGACTATCGGCGTCACGTTGCCGCTGCCGACACTGATACTGATAAAGATCTCGCATATCGTGAGGAGTTATCTGCTTTTTGTAATTATAGCGTTAGGACTCGGGATTTTCGCAGTTTCGCAGGCGATAAAGACGGAGAAAGGAAGGCTCGCCTTCGATACATTCTTACTGAATATACCCGTTATAGGTAAGCTTTTGAGGAAGGTGGCGATCGCGAGGTTTGCGCGCACGCTTTCGACGCTGCAGAAGAGCGGCGTTTCGATCCTGACGGCCCTTGAGATAGTCGGAAAGACATCCGGGAACAAAGTCATAGAAGCCGCCGTCGTGCACACCAAGATGAGCATCAAGGAGGGCGAGTCGATAGCGCAGCCGCTGACCGCAAGCAAGGTCTTCCCGCCTATGGTCACAAGGATGATCTCGGTCGGGGAACAGACGGGTAAATTAGAGGAGATGCTGGGAAAGGTCGCCGACTTCTACGAGAGCGAAGTGGACGCGGCCGTCTCGGGATTGACGAGTTTGATAGAACCCTTGATAATCGCTTTTCTCGGTATCGTCGTCGGCGGCATCGTAGTATCGATGTTCCTGCCGATAGTCAAGCTGGTTCAGGTCGTCGGTAAATAGAGTGCTTGACAGAGGTCGCATTTATGTTATACTCTAATTAGAAGGTGATGAAAGTCCCAATCTAGGAAGAAAGGAGGGGAAAGAAGATGATAAAACTCATGGGAAGAAAGGGTTTTACGCTCGTTGAGATCATGATCGTAGTTGCCATTATAGCTCTTTTAGCAGCGATAGCGATACCCAACTTACTACGTGCAAGACACAACGCGAACGAGGCTGCGGCGATCGCTTCAGTGCGCACGATCAGCACAGCGTGTGAGAGTTTCCGCGCTGCGCAGAGCCCGGTGACATATCCGGCGAACTTGGCTGCCCTAAGCGGTGCTAATCCCCCTTACATTGATGCGACATTGGGTACTGGCACGAAGCAGGGATACACCTTTGTCTATGCTTTGGTAGGCGCAAACCAGTATACCGTCACGGCTTCGCCGGTAACGCCGAACGTTACCGGTACGAGGATATTCTTCGTTGACGAGGCTGGCGTAATAAGATTGAATAACGCTGCGGGCAACCCGATCGAATAATGCTCAGAGCGTAAAAGTGTAAAAAGGGGCGAGAATATTTATTCTCGTCCCTTGACTTTTATGGATAAAGCAACTAAACTAGGTCACTATGGTGGGAATAAGATATCACAGGCCGGGTTTTACCCTGGTAGAGATAATGATCGTGATAGCGGTCATTGCGCTGCTCGCGGCCGTTTCTATCCCGGTATTTTTGAGGGCGCGTATCCAGGCTGACGAGACCTCAGCCATCGCATCGCTGAGGACGATCAGCACCGCATGCGTAGGTTACCGCAGTATCCAGAGCCCTCTGACCTACCCCAACAGTTTGAACGAGTTAAGCATCACGACCCCCCCTTACATAGACCAAATTTTAGGTTCAGGCGCCAAGGAAGGGTATAATTTCACTTACACATTGGTAAGTCCGGACCAGTATACCGTCACGGCTTCGCCGGTAACGCCGAACGTCACAGGCATAAGGATCTTTTTTTTGGACGAGTCCGGCGTAATAAAGGTAGATAACGCGGCCGGAGCGCCGGTGGAATAGGCGGTTTATAAGATGAGATCAAAAAAGATCTCGAAAAAAGGTTTTTCACTGATCGAACTTATGGTCTCAGCGGCGATATTAATCGCGGCGCTTCTGCCCGTCCTCGTCCTATTTTACAATTATCTCGTAGTGATGGAGATATCCAGGAACACGACGATAGCGGTGAACGACGCGTCTTTCGTGCTTGAGAGCATGAGGAGTACGGATCCCTTTACGACAAATAATGTCGTGGCCGCGTATCCGGCCGGAGTTGACCTTGCCGACAGGATCGGTCCCCGGAAGTTGAGGAACGAGACCGTCGTGGTTTCATATCAGAATCCCGCCGCAGATCCGTTAGTGATAACGATGACGGTAAGCTGGCAGGATGAGGTAAAGATCAGGAACAGATCGTTTAGCGCAACGACTATGATGACGCAGAGGTGACATGAAGAGGATAGGTTATACCCTCACGGAGATAATGATAGTCCTTGCGGTGTTGGCGGTATTAAGCGGAGCTATCTACTTTATCGTCTCATCCGGCAGGGACGCCGCAGAATCGGTCGATGTCCGCGCCCAGCTTAGCGGCGGGGCTCGTGTCGCGATGGCCGAGATGGTAAGAGACCTTTCTGAGACTAACAGGAGTACAGTGACGGTCGACGGCACCGGAGCGGTCACAAGTTTTGTTGACCCCTTGAACAGCGAGACCCACCAGATTCTCATATTCGCTTCCGCGAGAGGGGATCCTGCCGCGGCCGCCGAAGACGGCACGCACGCCAATAACGATTATGTCCATCTTGACGCCGACTACAAGCCCGTTTGGCGTTCGGTCATCGTATATTGTACCTATGTCCCGCCCGAAGGGATACAGCAGCTGCGCAAATACGTCTATTACAATGATTCTTACAGCTTCCCGTTTACGTTTGTCAGCGTGGCCGCCAATGCGATAAACCTCGCGGGCCTTGTAATTCCGAGGGATTCCGGCTCAGTCAGGGCCAATTATATAACGAGCGAAGTCACCGGTCCGGCCAATAACAATGATGGTGTCATCGATAATGGGGCTGATTTCACGATCAGCGGCTCGCTCATGAAGATAAAATTTTTTCTGTCAAAATTGGAACTACCGACCAAGGGGGGAACGAGAAGGTTGACCGTAACTTTAACCGATTCGGTAGTCATGAGGAATAAGTAGGAGGCGATATGGATAAGACAAAGTTACCGGGGAAAAATCGCGGCGCGATACTTATCATAACCTTTTTGGCCATTACTGTCCTGGTCATCATAAGCATAGGGATGTTCATGAGGATGCTTTCCGAGACAAGGGCGACAGAGCGCCATAAGGAAACAGCAGAGGCTTTTTATCTTGCTGAGGCGGCGATCGACAAAGCTATTTCCAAACTTCCTTCTGATACGGCGGCCGAGACCGGTATCCCTCTGGGCGCCGGAAAATATTCTCTTACGATTGAAGTCCTCGAGGCTAACAAAAAATGGAAGGCGGTCGGGACAGGCTATGTCCCGGATATGCCTCCGAATGCCCGCACGCAGAAGAGGATAGAGGCATTCCTGGAGAAGAAAGAGTTGGCGGATTTATTCTGGGATAACGCAATCTATTCGGCGGGAGATGTGACTTTTATAGGTAATTCTTACGAAGTAAACGGAAAAGTCATTTATGCGGATGAAATC
>MHHC01000042.1 GCA_001805885.1 Omnitrophica WOR_2 bacterium RIFCSPLOWO2_12_FULL_51_24 | reverse complement strand
AGAACGTCGTCCGGTTGGAGGAGAACTCCACCGCGATCCTGCGCGGTAAGATGCTGAAACAGATCGAACTGCCGCAGGGCAGGATACGTTCGTTGGTAAAGAGCCTCAGGAAAGAATCCTCTTTTGAGATAAAGACGCCCACTGTCGTCGCCGGCGCAAGGGGAAGCGGTTGGGATGTTGACACTTCCGAAAAAAAGGATAACGTCAAAGCCTTTGAGGATGAGATATTTGTGCGGTCTTATGATCAGCAGGGTAAACTGATAAAAGAGATATACGTAAGGGAAGGCTGGGAGGTCGCGATAGAAAGGTTCCAGGCGCCCGGAGAACTCATCGAGCTGACAAGCAATGACAGGAACGACTGGAATTCATGGCGCGAGGACTTAAATGACCGCGTCCAGACCGGCGGCCCAAGCGAGGATAACAGGTCCGGCGGATTTAATAATGTCGAGACGATACAGCAGGCCACCGAAAAACAGGGAGATTTCAAGGAACAGATCTTAGAAACAGAGGATACAAAGAAGGTCGAGGATAGGATCGAGCAGAATAATACACAGGACAAGCCCGCGGGTAGTAGCGGGGGCAGCAGCGAGCCGGAATATCCTTAATGCCATAGAGGGAGACGATGAATAAATTTTTCCTGTTTATACTTGCATTATTTTTGATATTGCTGCCGCCTGTCATAGCAGACGCGGCAGATATTAGCGAGGAACAGACGACCGAGAAATATCTCGGCAAGTCAGAGGAGAAGGCCTACAAGAAGGTTGAAGTCGTCAAGCAAGGGCAGAGATACAAGACAAAATTATTTGTCGCCGCCATACAGGGCTACGACAATAACGTCTTCCTCGATTCGCGCAGGGAGCATGATACATTCTCCGAAGGCATCCTCGACGCCAACGTTATCTACCCATTAAACGGCAGATGGGATGTGATCGGCGGCGTATCGGTGCATGACATCACTTACTGGAAAGCGACCGACGCCAATCTCATCGATACGGACCTGAAGCTCGGTTTCGAAGGGAAACTTTTGGCTGGGATGACGCTCACCGCTTACAATGATATAGAGATGGTCGAATATCAGGCGAATGACGACGGCGAATACCTGGGCGATAAGGCGGGCATCGTCCTGAAACAGAAATTGCCGAATAATTTCTTCCACTCATTCGGCTACGAGTTTTTCTATAAGAATTATTCCGACAGGAAAGCCCGAAACGGCTGGGGCGGGCTGTCGGATGAGGACAGGGCCGACAATAGGAATACGATCGATTATGAATTGGGCGCATATCTCAAAAAGTCGATGTTCAAGGTATTCGGCGAATATTATCTCAATAATTCAAACGACATTTATCTGGATTATTATGATTACGATTCGGTAAGGCTCGGCTCCTCGATGATATACCTCATCACCGACAAGATGAGCACCTATCTTTCCTATTACCGGCAATTTAAGGATTATTCCGACAGGACGATACCCGGAGATACCACCTACGGAGAGAAAGACAGGACGTGGGTCACGACCGCGTCACTTTTTTATGATATCTCCAAGAGCACTACGTTAGGCCTTAACTACTCCTACAGGCAAAACCTCTCGAATAACCCGGTCCAGAAATATTCGGGCACTATCACCTCCCTCGGGCTTTACTGCAGATTCTGAAATAGCCTTCAAGTAATACCCCAACAAATAAAAAAATAGTTGAAAGTTTTTTGCCGCTACCTTCGTCTATTAGGGTGAAAGGAGGGCATTTAGATGCTCAATTTCACTGTAAAGAGGTTGTACAGGTTCGACGGCGAAGGATCGCTCAAGGCGATCGCGGACGTAGCCATCGGAGAGGAGTTCCTAGTAAAGGGCTTCCGCGTCGTGGAGGGGAAGAAAGGGATATTCGTCTCCGGACCGCAGCAGGCGGGAAATGACGGCAAGTGGTACCCGACGGCCTACCCCTTAAACGACGAGATCAAGAAAGAGCTTGAAAAGGTAGTAATGGAAGCTTTCGGAAATGGGGAATAAGGAACTGGGGGACCTCGGCGAAAAGCACGCGGCGAGGTCCCTCGTCCTGAAGGGTTATAGCCTACTCGCTCGCAAGTTCCGCTGCAGGTTCGGGGAGATAGACATAATTGCGCTGGATAAGGGGACGCTCGTCTTTATAGAGGTCCGTTCGAGGTCCGACGAGGAATACGGGCTTCCGTATGAGACGATAAACCATAGGAAGAG
The DNA here is from genome assembly GCA_001805885.1 of Omnitrophica WOR_2 bacterium RIFCSPLOWO2_12_FULL_51_24. Lineage (GTDB taxonomy): Bacteria > Omnitrophota > Gorgyraeia > Pluralincolimonadales > Pluralincolimonadaceae > Pluralincolimonas. The sequence continues at coordinate 6,255 of MHHC01000042.1, read as the reverse complement.
GCAGCATATACGGAGGGTCGCGACCGCCTTTCAAATGAAATACGGCCTCTTGGACCATGACTCGAGGTTTGATTGTGTTTCGGTGATTTTTGATAAAAACGGCAACCTAAAAGATATGGAACTTATAAAAGACGCATTCTGGAGCTAAAAAATGTTGGCAAAAATAGAGAGCAGGACTGTGCTTGGGATCGAAGCGAAGAAAGTGGAGGTAGAGGTTGATATGAGCGGGGGTTTGCCGTGTTTTACAATAGTCGGCCTCCCGGATACCGCGGTAAAGGAGAGCAGGGATAGGGTTATCTCGGCGATAAAGAACTGCGGTTTCAAGTTCCCGCCAAAGAAGATAACGATAAACCTGGCGCCGGCGGACCTGAGGAAAGAGGGAGCCTCTTTCGACCTCGCGATAGCTATGGGCATACTGGTCTCTAACGGAGATTTGGAACAGAGTCATGTAGACGGGAAGGTATTTTGCGGAGAGTTGTCTTTGGACGGCGGGCTAAGGCCGATAAACGGCGCGCTTCCCATCGCGATAGGACTTTCCAGGAATGGGAGGAATGACTTTATCCTGCCGGCCGAAAACGCGAGGGAAGCGGCTATCGTCAACGGCATTTCAGTATTTCCCGCAAAGGATCTGAACGAAGTCGTGAACTTCTTGAAGGGCAACGCTAAGATTGAACCGCTGAAAATCAGTTTCTGCGACATCCCGAAACCAACCGATAGTTTCGATATAGATTTCAGCGATGTCAAAGGGCAGTGGCACGTGAAGCGCGGCCTCGAGGTTGCGGCCGCCGGCGGGCATAACGTCCTTATGATAGGTCCGCCGGGAGCGGGAAAGACTATGCTTGCGCAGCGGTTGGTTACCATATTGCCCGAACTCTCATTCGAGGAGATGCTCGAGACGACGAAGATACACAGTATTTGTGGTCTCCTGAACAGCCGTAATTATCTCGTATTGCGAAGACCCTTCCGTATGCCGCACCATACGGTCTCGTACGCCGGCCTGGTAGGGGGAGGAAAGATATTAAGGCCCGGCGAGATAAGCCTGGCGCATAATGGCGTCTTATTTTTGGACGAGCTTCCGGAATTCCACCGGGACGCGCTGGAAGCATTGCGGCAACCGCTGGAAGGCGGAAACATAACCGTCTCGAGGGCCGCGTCTAATTTTATTTATCCGGCCAAATTCATGCTCGTTGCCGCGATGAATCCCTGTCCGTGCGGATATTTTACCGATCCCAAGAAAGAATGCCACTGCATTCCACCGGCGATCCAACGTTACCTTTCGAAGATATCCGGGCCGTTATTAGACAGGATTGATATACATCTTGAGGTTCCCTCGCTTCGGTATAAGGAGCTTTCCGGCAAGAGCAGAGGGGAGAGTTCCGAGGTTATAAAAGAGAGAGTCAACAGGGCGAGGGAGATCCAAAAGGATAGATACAAGGGTTTAAACGCATTCTGTAATGCCCATCTCTCCTCAAAGGACCTCGAGCAGTTTTGCCGTATGGACAAAGAAGGGAGCGAGCTTTTGAAACTCGCTATTCTGGAACTGGGCTTAAGCGCGAGGGGATATGACAAGGTCTTGAAGATCGCGCGGACCATAGCCGATCTGGCGGGAACGGAGACAATATCGGCGGAACACATATCCGAGGCGATAAATTACAGGAGCCTGGACAGGAATCTTGGGTTCTAGAAGCCACGGTCAGATTTTTTAAAAACCACCGTCATTACAGATCCCAGATTTTTTTTGGGAAACAATAAAAAGAGATGTTTTATCAACGAGTTCACAAAAATCATCATATTTTTACTAAAATAGATAAATCCGAATCGTTTCGGCAGGTTTGGCAGAAAAATGGAATCTGCCCTGATAGACTTGACTTCCAAATCAACAAAGGATCGTGTTTCCTTTATTAAAGTATCGGGAGAATGAATGCGATAATGGTCGCTTTCGCCCCTAAATAGCCGTTTTCCGGATACTCGATTTATTATATTTTTTATCCAAAAATGATAATTTTGCATTACAATAATTAAATAACCGTTATCGTTCAATTTGTTATAGATATCTTTCACGACATTTTCAACATCAGGTATATGGTCGTAAGAAGCGATCAACACCGCCGCATCCGCAGATCCGTTATGGATAGGCAGATTCTTTGCTGGGTCATAATGTATTAATGTTACCCCCTTTTGCAGGTAAGGCTCATTAATGGTCTCTTTATTGGGAATCTCGGATGGTTCTAAACCGTAATAATCCTGATATAAACCTTTAAGGGCGTTTGTGTATCCTCCGTTGCCGCAACCTATATCGATTATGACTTTTACCCGGAGATCTTTCAAAGCCAGTTTCAGATCAGAGATCGTGTTACTAAGGTGGAAGTCCCTAAAATTTTTATTTGCGTAAAGATCTTTTTCGTATTCACTTAAAAGGTGGCCTGTTGCACCGCCCCTTTCCTTGAAAAAAAGAAAAAAGGAATCTCTCTTATCGAAGGGAAATGTTGCGTTGCACGAGATGCAATGCAAAAACCTGCTATTATCTTTCTCTTCTAATGCAATGGTTGGGTTGTCCGCATTGCAGGAAGGGCACTTAAGGACTTTATCGATGAGCATCAGCCGTTATACGTGCTTCCCGAAATCGGAGACCTTCGGCTTTACGAGTTTCTCGAAATCCGCGTATTTCATCTTCACCGTGTCTTTGTGCGTCCCGCCGTTAAAGACGATCTCGATATCTTCCTTGAGTATCTTATCGACGTAGGTATCGAGGCCGAAGAGGTTCCCGAAGGGCGGCATCGCTCCGGGCTTATAATCAGGGATTACCTTTTCGATATCCTTCTCGGTCGCTATCTTGATCGATTTGCACTTCAGCACGGATTTGAGCTTCTTCAGGTCGATGAGTTGTATGGCGGAAAGGACCGCTAATACAAAGGCCTTATCGATTTTGACAAGGACGGATTTTACGACCTGTTTACCCGGTACTTCCTGCGCGGCCGCGATCTCCTGGGCCGTGTAAGCGAGCTTGTGTTTTAGGGCCTTGTATTTCACCTTGTTCGAGTCCAGATACTTCTTTAACTTCGCCGATATTGCCATCTTTGTGCCTCCTTTCGGTTTTATCAGGGAGATGGTGCCGAAGGAGAGATTTGAACTCTCAAGACCTTACGATCACTACGCCCTGAACGTAGCGCGTCTGCCAGTTCCGCCACTTCGGCTTACTTATTTTTTGTCAAACCACATCTTGTCGTGGTATTCCTTAACCATCCTGCAGGTATTGAAATAGTGACTTTGCATAATACAGTTTATCATAATGTCGATCCATTTAGAACCGGCATTGACAGTGCCGTTTTGGTTCGTCTCGTAATAGAGTTTCACGAGCCTCTCCAGCGCATTATAGAGTTCGACTGAGTCGCTATCAAGGCGAAGGTCGAGTTCGCTGCCGACAGGCTCTCCGGACTTGTGTTGGTAACCGAATATTTCGCCTATATCCCCGACCGCAGCCTCGACAACCCAACCGTCAAGGGTGGAAAGCTGGACCACACCGTTTAGTATCGCTTTCATCCCGCTCGTGCCTGAGGCCTCGAACGGCGGAAGCGGATTGTTAAGCCATACATCGACGGAATTACTGAGGATCTTGCCGAAAAATATGTCGTAATTCTCAAGCATGATGATCCTCAATATCGAATTCTGCGGTCCCAGCGAATCTATGGTGTTCATTATGTTGTTTATGAATGTCCCGACGAGGTTGTCGTTGGGGTGCGCCTTTCCGGTGATTATTATCTGGATCGGGCCGGTCTTTTTGGAGATATCGACCAGACGTCTCGGATCCTGGAATATCAAGCTGGGTCTCTTATACGCGGCTATCCTCCTTGCCCAACATATGGTAAAGACGTTTTCCTTTATGTTCCAATTTTCGAATATTGACTGAAGGCGGCGTTTATTTGCCTGGTGCGCCTTCCAGAGATCCAACCGGAACTCCTGGTTCTCCCTTAGTTTCCCGAGGTTGAGGAATTCCGGACGGCAGGCGGCGCAGTCTCCGATATCATTGCCGTGTTTCTTAAGCAAACCGGCGAATTCATCCGAGATCCACGTAGGGATATGTACGCCGTTCGTTATCGATTGTATCTTATCGGCGTGCTGCGGAAAGAGAAGCCGTGTCACCTCACCGTGCTTTTTCGCGACGGCATTGACATGGTCGCAGCAATTCATAAGCAGCATAGTGAAGTTCACAGTATTTTCCCCTTCGAGGCCGTTTTTCTTTATGAAATCGATATTCTCTTCGGGAAGTATCTTCTCGAGTTCCTTTAGCGGGAAACGGTCGTGGCCCGCCGCGACCGGAGTGTGGCACGTGTAGATGAAATCCTTCTCGAGGGCGGTGAGGTCGTCCTTCTTGAGCGCATCGGCCTTCTGGACGAGCGCCAGGGCCGCGTGCCCCTCATTGAGATGATATTTCCTGATAGAGCAGCCGAGGGCTTCCAGAGCTTTTATCCCGCCTATCCCGAGTATCGCGCGCTGCATTATCTTTATGTAGGAGTTATCGCTCCTGTAGAGCTGGTCCGTTAATCTTCTGAATTCGGGCTTATTTCCGTCGACATCCGAATCCAGAAGTATAAGCGGGATGACGTGCTTCTTGTCGAAACTGTAGACATAATATTTCCACAGACGGAGAGAAAGATCATTGTCCTTCAGGGGTATCTTTATGACCGTATCGAGGGGAATAAGGCCGGGGTACGAATAGGGATCCCAGTTGAGCTCTTCGGGTACTTGGCCGTCCTTGAACCAGAAGTTCTGCTTGAAATAGCCCTTACGCCAAAGTATCCCGACCGCCGCAAGTGATATATTCAGGTCAGCCGACGATTTGAGGGTATCTCCGGCGAGGACACCCAACCCGCCGCTATATATCGGCAGTTCCATTATCCTATGGTCGACCTTGAATGTGAAATAGTAATCTTTTATTCTCATGTTCGAGAATATGTTTTGTTTGGGAAGGATATTGGATTCGGAGACGGGTTTTGTGGACAGGAAACTGTTGTAGATACTGGTACCGAGGCCGTATTCCATCGAGAGATATGCCACAGAGGGTTCTTCAGGGGAGAGGAGCCTCTTCTCCGCATCCACGATACTCTTAATAGGGAAGCCGAAGAACTTTTCGGCGGTTATATCTTTCGAATAAAGTTCTTCAAACCGGTGGACCTTAACAAGATCTAGGAATTCTTTAAGGTAGTCTTCCATGTTGGTTTTTTGGAAATCGTTTAGATTATACCGATTATCGAAGCGTTTTTCAAGGATTGATTTATCGATTTTGATATGTTATATTATTAACACAAAATGGCAGATGAGACAGTTGCCTCAAATAGGGAAGCCCGTCACAATTACCACATCCTTGAGACATTCGAAGCGGGTATAGTCCTTCAGGGAGCCGAGGTTAAGTCCCTGCGGGACAAGAAGGCAAACCTGAAGGACAGCTTTGCCAGGATAGAGGATAACGAGCTTTTTCTCTATAATATGCACATATCGCCGTATCCGCAGGCCGGGAGGTTCGCTCCCGATCCTAAGAGGCGGCGTAAGCTATTGATGCACAAACCCGAGATAAAGAAGCTCTTCGGGGGACTGACTCAGAAAGGCCTTACGCTTGTCCCGCTCAAGATGTATTTTAAGAGGGGGATGGCGAAGGTCGAGATAGCCCTGGTGAAGGGCAAAAAGCTCTATGACAAACGCGAAGACATAAAGCGCCACGACGCAGACAGGGACCTGCGCCGCCAGTTACATGATAAGTGAGGAAGGAGACAGGTTCGTTTATGGGGGCGAAAGGCTTCGACTTAAGAAGCAAGTTAAGGGTTGCATGCCGAGGGTGTCAGGTGGCCTCGATAAAACCTGACAACAAAGTTAAACGCGAATGAACTCGCGCTAGCTGCTTAATTAAGCAGCACGTCCTCCGGTTTTGCCTGCGAAGCCGGATGTGACGCCGCAGCAGGCTGGCCCCGTTTCTTTCGCCTTTAAGGGACGGGGTAAGAGAGTTAAAGGCTAGTCCTTTCGGCAGCGGGCCTGCTTACGCGGCCGTAAAGGATGAATGACAAATTGCAGGAAACGCATGTAGGAGCTCTTATCAAGTGACTTAAGGACCGGGGTTCGAATCCCCGCGCCTCCACCATAGGCCCTCACCTAATAAATGAGGTAGGGCCATGTCGAATTCAGGCCATGAAATTATGTGTAACAGAATTTCAGGCCGTATTGAATTCGACGTCATTTAGCCTAAGGGGAGAATTGCTATCAGAC
>MHHC01000041.1 GCA_001805885.1 Omnitrophica WOR_2 bacterium RIFCSPLOWO2_12_FULL_51_24 | reverse complement strand
CTTCAGTACTTCATCGCAGGACAACCTCGAAATAATCTTAACCCCCCATATCCAATAAGGGTTAACCCCGCATATACAATGAACCCAAATTTTGCAATAGCAAAATTTGGGATACCTCGCTACTCAGGCCAGATTCTCGTCGAATCTGGCCCAGCGCCCCCTCGCTAACGCTCGGGGCGGATTTTTCTATTGAAAAATCCGGGTTTACTTCGCGTAACCCAGCAGGTCCTTGATGAGCGCCGCGCCTGCCGGTGTCGGTCTTACCTTGCCCTCTTTAAGTATCTCTTTCGCCGTCACGTCGCTCTTATAGAGCGCCTTATCGCCTTCTTTATTCTGGGAGATTCCCGTCCCTTCCAATTTCAGGCCCGCGAAAACGCCTCTCGACCTGGAATATGAAAATATCCCGCCCTTCATCTGCAGGTCGGTCGACGCCTGAGCGTCGCGTCCGACCGGACCGGCGGCTACCGAAGCACCGCCGCCGAGCGTGAATTTACTGGCAAGAAACCCGTCCACTCCGCGGTCGGTCATTATTACGAGTATGAGATCCGTCGCCTGCCCGCCTATCTGCCAGCCGAAACTTCCGCCTCCGATATTAAAGACCGCCGGAGCGCTCCAATTCCCCCTATCGTCCTTGTAGAGGACCACGCCCTGGCCGTATTTCGCGCCGAATATGAAACCTCCGCCCACCGTCGAAGGGAATATCGCTATGGCCTTGCATTTCTTGAACAGGTCGCTGGGAATCGCGGTATCCGGCATCGAATTTACCTCTTTGAGGACCTTGCCGGCCTCGGTGATCATATCTTCCCATTTGTCGGCGTGCGCCTTCGCGCCTACGGCCGATATCGATGCCGTTAACGCACCGATCAAGAGTAAAGCAAACATCTTCCTCATGCTGCACCTCCTCAATGAATCCCGCGACTGCGGGATGAATTGACCCCGCAGCTGCAAGCATATTTCGGGAGAAATATGCGCAGCGTATAGCTGTAGGGGTCGGTTACCTGTTCTCCTCAAGGAACCTCGCCATATCTTCCGGGATCGGGGTCGTGAAGATAAGCGGCTTTTTCGTCACCGGATGTTCGAACCCGATCCTGCAGGAATGAAGCGCCGCCCGCCTGAACTTAAGTTTATAATCCTTGGCGAACGCGAACTTTCTTTCCCCGACCAGCGGATGGCCGACCGCCTTGAAATGTATCCTTATCTGGTTAGTCCTGCCTGTCTCCGGCTCGACTTCTATGGCCGAAAAATCCCTTCGTTCCTTAATCACCCTGAATTTCGTCACGGACTTTTTGCCCTCTACCGGACGGTCGATGACACCGGCCTTTCTGCCGAGCCTTCCGTGGACAAAAGCGAGGTACGATTTCTTGACCCTATGGTGCCTGAACTCCTCCATCATGGCCTGCTGGGTCTTCTTTCCCTTTGCATATATTATCAGTCCGGAAGTCTCCCTGTCAATGCGGTGGCACGGGTGCGCGTTCGCTTCTATTCCGCGGGCGTCGAGCTCGCGGTTTAAAAGGCCCGTGAGCGTATTCGCTTCGCCTTTGGGGGTGGGTATTACCAGCATCCCGGCCGGTTTATCAACGGCTATTATGTGATCGTCTTCGTAGAGTATCTTAAAACCGCTCATCGGCGTGATTATACATCTAACAGAGATAGATTGACAATGTAAAACTTCTATGATAATTTATTCAAAGGCATGGAAATAAATACAACCCGTACCATGAACGAGCTCGTATCCACCATCGCTTATGTGCTTGACGTCATGAGCGAAGGTACGAACCTTTATCACTCATGGCGCGTGAGCATATTCGCCTCCCAATTCGCGAAGGCGATCGCACCCGACGAAAGAAAGACCATCTTCTATGCTTCCCTTCTTCATGATATCGGCTATCTCGCGCTCCCGGAACATATAACGCATTATCTCTTCACGCTCGAAGATCCTTCGCAAAATCCGATCGTCCTATCGCACCCGATCATCGGCGCGGAATTGACCAGCCAGATACCGAATCTCTCGATGATAGCCAAGCTTATTTTAAACCATCATGAATGGTATAACGGCAAAGGCTATCCCCTCGGCAAGCAGCGCAACGAGATCCCGCTGGGTTCTCAGGTCATATTGCTCGCCGACCAGATAGACATGCTCCTGAGGAACGAATCCGTGCGCGGGATAAAGGCGGTCGAGAAGGAAATATCCGCGTGGTCGAATGAGCGCGCCTCGGCCGACTTGATCGATGCGGCCATTAAGGTCCTCAGGGACGAGGGATTGTTCGATGAGGTATCCGATAAAGAGAAGATACCCGTGGTATTTAACAGGGTAAGGGCAGAGACCGGGCAGGTGGATATACCGTCAAGCGCCGACGCGGTAGGTATCGCCTGCGAGGTATTCTCTCAGCTGATAGACACGAAACACCCCTCCATGATCGGACATTCGAAGAGGGTCTCGGTCTATGCAATGCTTATAGCGCTAGCGATGAATTTATCCCACGACGAAATAACCAGGGCTAAATGGGCGGCCTTGCTCCACGATGTCGGAAAACTCGGCATCGCAAGGAGCCTCATAAACAAACCCGGAAAACTCACACCGCAGGAATTTGACACGGTGAAGATACATGCTATTTATACGCGCGAACTGCTCGAGACTATAACCGATTTCAGGGAGATCTCGATAATAGCGAGCTCCGACCACGAGCGCTATGACGGCAAGGGTTACCCGATGGGGCTCAAGGGCGACAAGATACCTATCGCCACGAGGATAATATCTGTGGCTGATTCCTTCGACGCGATGACATCGAAGAGGACCTACCGCAAGGCGATGTCAAAAGAGGCGGCGTGCGAAGAGATCGAAAGATGCGCCGGCAGCCAGTTTGACCCGCGCATCGTCAAAGAAGCTATCCCCGTACTCCGCAATCTCCCCATTTCCTTGATGTAGCGCAGAAAAACCGCCATAAGCTATAAGATCCTCGGTTTTCCGATCAGCTCGCCTTTCTCTTTCAATATCTTATAGTAATCCCTGAGCCGTTCATAAGCCTTCTTCGGTTTGCGGTCGGCCGTTACGACGCCGAAATATTCCTCATTCGCAACGCCGTCCGGATGGCCGCCCTTAAGGATAAAACCGTCTATGTTGTATTCCATATAGTCCTTCGTCCCCTTTCCTTCATAGTCGACAAGGTCGCCCAAACTCATATGGTACGACCCTACCTTCCATAGTTCATCGTTGAATTCGTGGACGAGACCGCCGAGGCAGGGTTTTGCCGGATTAAGCGCCGAGAGATAACCGGTCAATTCTTTCCACAGTTTTATTTCGAAACTCGCCTGCATCTCTTCATCTGTCGAACCCTCGCAGTTCTTGGCCTGGAATTCGTCTATCTCCGTGCATTTTGTGGTGCGGAAAGAATCTGTCCCGAATTCGCTTATATAAACGGGCTTCGAGGTCAACCCCTGCCACTGTTTAAAGAGATCGTAGAAGCTCGCTCCGCGGTAGATATTCATACCCCATATGTCTATATCGGGGCAGACTTTCAGTATATTCGCGATGGTGTTTTCAGGGTCTTTGTCTTCGAACCTGTCCCCCAGGCATGTGCTCACGGGATGATTTGGATCGATCTTTTTTATCTTCCGCGCAGCTACATTGGTCGCCGCCGCGGCGTCGCTAATCTTATCGAAACCGTAATATTTATTGAAATCCATGTTCCACTCGTTGCCGAGCGACCACATGAGTATCGCCGGATGGTCCTTGCAGTAACCAACTACCTTTAGATACCTTTCGTTATCCAGTTCCTCTTTCGAAGAGACGACCGTCATTATCACCATTATCCCGTTATCCCGGAATTCGTCCAGTATCTTTTTATAGGCTGCGGGATCGTCGCCGAAGTCCGCATAAACCCGGACCGTATTGACATTCATATCCTTCATTAAAGGGATATCGGTCTTATAATATTCCAGAAACTGGGTGCGAAGCCAATAGTTGAAAATATCGTGCCCTAGCGGATCGCGGCCCGGCCAGTCGAAGAAGAAACCGTAGTCAACCTCTTCACTGGGATCTTTCGGATTAGGACCTTTTTCCGGCGCCCGCGTGGCTGGTGACCACGTGACCCCGCGTATAATATACGGCTTGCCATCGACGCACAGGCGGTTTCCGCTTATCCCTATACTGGCGGCGGAGGCGCGGCCGCATATCAAGGTGGCCGCTATGGATATTAAAACGATGTTCTTTGCCATTTGTTTAGGCGAATAGATCGACATTTATCTCCTTAAGCATCTTGGCCAGCTTCGCGAGTGGCAGGCCGATGACATTGTTGAAACACCCCTCTATCCTGTTAATGAATATACTGCCCAATCCCTGGATATCAAAACTTCCCGCTTTGTCCAGCGGCGAGACCTTCCTGAAATAATTCCTTATCTGCCTGTCGCTCAGGCGATACATATATATCTTGGTCTTCTCGTAATCCGTCAGGATCTTTTTATTGTCGATATCTATGACCGCCATTCCCGTATAGACCCATTGCGGCTTGCGGGAAATAAGCTTTAAGGTCCTAAAAGCGTCGCTGAGATTTTTGGGCTTGCCGATTATCTTCCTGCCGGACAGGACGACCGTATCCGCCGCGATCACAACGCCCGAATCGAACCTATTTGCTGCATCCTTCGCTTTTCTCAGGGCATTCCGCATAACCAAGTCGGCGCAGCCGGCCTTCAGCTTGAGCGAAGCCTCCTCTTTCACATCCGATCTCGCCGAAACGAAATGAAGGCCGATCTGTTTAAGGAGCCTCTGCCTCTGCTTCGATTGGGACGCGAGTATTATCTTACGCACCTGCCCCGCCCTTTCTGGAAAAATCGGGGTTCGCCGCGCTCTCCCCGGCCAGATAGCCCGTGGAAAATGCCTGCTGCAGATTATATCCGCCGCTCGGAGCCGTAGCGTCGATTATCTCTCCGGCGAAATATAATCCCGGCTTGATCCGCGACTCCATCGTGCGGGGATTTATGTCCTTAACGGGTATTCCGCCGCAGGTGACCATCGCCTCTTCAAGAGGCAAAGAGCCTGTTATCGTCAATCTGAAAGCCTTAAGGAGTTTTACTATCGCGTGCCTTTCATCATGTTTGAGCTGGTTTATCCTTTTTGCAGGATCGATGTTAAGGGTTGAAGCGAATACCGGGATCATTTTAAGAGGCAGGAGGTCCTTAAGAAGCGTCTTGATGTTTATGCTCCCGTGAGATCCTGTTTCGCGCAGCAACCTGTTATCGAGCTGCTCTCCGGTCAGGCCGGGCTTGAGGTCGATGGAAAGTATCACCTCTTTCTTCTCCTGAATAAGATCGACGACCTGAGCGCTCAGGTCGAGGACCAGCGGGCCTGAGACCCCGAAATGCGTAAAGAGAAGTTCGCCTACCTCCGATGTTATCTTTTTGCTGCCGTATTCAAAAGCGATGCTTATATTTTTCAACGTCAGCCCCTGCATCTCCCCTGCCCAGCGCTCTTTAGTCTTTAACGGAACGAGCCCCGGCCTCAACGGATTGAACGTGTGGCCGAGGAGTTTCGCGAAATGAAAACCATCACCCGTAGAACCCGTGACTTTATATGAGGCGCCGCCTGTGGCGAGTATCAGCCTCTTCGTCCAGATCTCGGTTGCGCCTTCGATCTTCAGGCTGAATATCCCGCCCTCCTCCCTGATCCCCATTACGCGCGAGCCGGTAAGGACTTTGACGTTGTTATCGGCTAGCGCCTTCTCGAGCGCTTTTACGACCGAAAGGGACCTGTCGTCCGACGGGAAAACCCTTCCCTGCCGTTCTACTTTAATCCCGAGGCTGTTCTTTTTGAAAAATTCCCTCAGGTCATCACTAGAGAATTTGTAAAAAGCAGATCTCAAAAACTGGCCGGATTTTCCGAATTTTCCGATAAACCCGTCGATATCCGCGCTGTTGGTCAGGTTGCATCTGCCCTTGCCGGTTATGAGGATCTTCCTTCCTATAGAGCTGTTCCTTTCTATCAAAATGACATTTTTTTTGAGCTTAGCGTCGCCTAACGACGCAGCCCGGATCGCGGCCATGATTCCGGCCGGACCGCCTCCCACGACGACGACATCATAAAAATCAACGGATGACCCTCGCGCCGTCATTGCATCTTCCTTCCGTCGTAAAAATTTTTGGTCGATTTACCTGAAAGCATACTTGAGGAGGATAAAACCTATTATACCTAACAGCACAAATGCTATTGATAAAATATTAAAATACTTCTCTATTGAGTCGGCTATCGTTTTCCCGAAAATCCTCAAAACCCCCGCTACGATAAAGAACCTTCCTGCGCGGCCTATGATCGAGGCCGCTATCAGCACAGGCAGAGATATCTTGAAAAGGCCTGCCGTTATTGTTATCGCCTTATAAGGTATCGGGGTGAAAGCGGCCGTGAAGACAGTCATAAATGCGTTCTCGGAATACTTACGTCCAATAAGTTCCACCACCGCGTGCAGATTATAGGTATCTACTATTAATTTCCCCACCGTCTCGTAAAGCCCCCAACCTATAAAATAGCCGAGAAGAGCGCCCAGAACAGAACCGGCCGTGCATATCAACGCGTAGCGCAGCCACTTAATCCTATCGGCCACTACCATGGCAATAAGAAGCACATCCGGAGGCACCGGAAAAAAAGAACTCTCTATAAACGCTATTCCGAATAGAGCGTAAGAAGCGTTTTTCGTCCTGGCCCGGAGGAGCGTCCAGTCATAAAGCTTTTTGAAGACATGCATGCGCTATATTTTAACCTGTCCGGGGGGATTTGTCCACTTATCTGAGCGGAGGCGGCGTAAGGTCGACTATTTCGGTTACGGTCATAGCTATCAGGTATTTCGGATTAGGAAACTGCGCCTCGGGATGCCTCCCGTGGCCCGGCTCACCTTTCAGGTTTTTGATCAGCCTATGGGTTATCCTCGTCGCTATCTTATCTTCCCATGCCTTTATGATATGGGATTTCAATTCCTGCTCGCTTATTATCTTCGCTTTACCTTTCAAATTGTAGCCTTTGAACTTGTGCTCGTCTACGGCGCTTATGCTGATTATGGGATTCCTCTCGAGATTACTGCGCGTCTTGCCGGTATAGAGGTCGAGAAGATATATCGTGCCGTCGTCGTCTATCTTGACGATCCCCTTGCAGGAAATATGCGGCACCCCTTTCTCGTCTAACGTCGAAACTATCACAAAATGCTGGCTATGGAAGAATTTCACTACGTCTTCCGGAAGCTTGGCCATATAATCGGATTCTCCCTATTTTTTCTCTTTTGCTTTTTCCTCTTCTATCTTCTTGATATATTTTTCCGGATTTTTCTTGAAATTACCTATGCACATCGGGCAGCAAAAATTGTAGATCTTACCCTCATGCTCATAAGTCGCCTTTGTCTCTTCACCGATCTTCTCGCCGGTTACCGGGCAGATCTTATTGCCGACATCGACCGCTTCGCTTTTATCGTGCGCGGCATGAGAGGCATCCTTATGTTCGGCTGCGCAGCACGCATCCATTGCCAATGGAGAACCAATTACGCCGAAAACAAAAAAACTCAATGCGCTTAAACAAACGACCCTTTTCATCTCTTCCTCCTCTTTGTTATTCGGGTATGGGCAACTTACCCACATCCACTGTTCCGTGTTTCATCTCATACCGCCACTTCCAGATCGAATATATGGGCGGATATACGAGCAATTCCAGAATGAAACTGGTAAATATGCCGCCGATCATCGGCGCCGCGATACGCTTCATCATATCTGCGCCTGTCCCCATGGAATACATAATAGGGATCAGGCCCATGAACATCGCCATTACAGTCATCATTTTAGGCCTGATGCGTTTTACCGCTCCGTGGATGATCGCCTCTTTCAGGTCCTCGTAAGTCTTCATTTTTCCCCGTCTGACCGCGTCATAATATGCGAGGTCCAAAAATAACAACATAAACACTCCGGTCTCGGCGTCCAATCCCATCAAAGCGATCATCCCGACCCATACCGCGATAGAAACGTTGTAGTTCAGCAACCACAGGAACCAGATGGCGCCTACCAACGAAAACGGCACTGCCAGCATGACGATCCCGGCCTTTACCGGAGATCTAGTATTCATATAAAGCAATATGAATATGATGAATATGGTAACGGGTATTACGAGCTTTAGCCTTTCTCTTACCCTCATCATATTTTCATACTGGCCGCTCCATACTATAGAATATCCCGTAGGCACTTGCAGTTCTTTTTGTACCGCTTTTTTTGCGTCACTTACATAGCGGCCAACATCCCGTCCCGCGATATCCACATACACATACCCGGCAAGCATACCGTTTTCATCCCTGATCATCGCGGGGCCCAATACAAGCTTAATATCGGCAAGCTGTTCAAGTGGGATCTGCGCGCCGGACATTGTGGGCACCAGTACCCTGCGCAGTTTCGGCAGATCATCCCGCAGTTCGCGGGCGTAGCGCACATTTACCGTGTATCTTTCCCTGCCCTCAACGGTGGTAGTGATCGGCTCGCCGCCGATCGCGGACATTATAACCATCTCCACTTCTTTAATACTTAGGCCGTAGCGCGCGATCTGCTCGCGCTTTATGTCAAAATCCACAAAATATCCGCCGGTAACCCGTTCGGCAAAAACAGAGCGCGTGCCCTTTACATCTTTTAGGATCGTTTCCAAACGCGTCCCGAGAGTTTCTATTTTTTTTAAGTCCGCGCCGTATATTTTTATTCCTACGGGAGTACGTATTCCCGTGGATAACATATCTATCCTGTTCTTAATAGGCATCGTCCAGGCATTGGTGACCCCGGGAATTTTCAATTTCCGGTCCAGTTCGCTGACTATATCCTCCCAGGTAACACGATCCCGCCAAATCGGCCTGAATGGCGCCTGTAAAAATCCGGGCATCCACGAATACCAGCGGTGCACTTTTCGCCATTCGCTTTCAGGCTTTAAGACAACGGTAGTTTCCATCATGGAAAAAGGCGCGGGGTCTGTCGAACTTTCCGCCCTTCCTGCCTTACCGAAAACACGCTCAACTTCAGGGACAGTTTTTATGATCGCGTCCTGCGTCTGCAATAATTTACTCGCTTCGGTGACGGAAATCCCGGGCAATGTCGTAGGCATATATAGGATCGTTCCCTCATTTAAAGGCGGCATAAACTCTGATCCCAACTGAAGATAAACCGGGATAGTGGACAACATCAATACTACCGCGCCGATTATCGTGGTTTTACGGTACTTAAGCACGAAATTGCACGCCGGTTCGTAAATCCTGAATAACAGCTTGCTTACCGGATGCCTCTCTTCGGGATAATATTTACCGACGGTGATACCATTAAAAATATTTGATAACCATCTTGGCCTGAAATGTTTGTAATCCATCCTGGTGAAGAGCATACGCATCGCGGGATCTAAAGTTATAGCTAGTACGGCGGCAATCGCCATAGCAAAGTTCTTGCTGAACGCCAAGGGCTTAAATAATCTTCCTTCCTGATCTACCAATGTAAACACGGGTAAGAACGCGACCGCGATGACTAATAGCGAAAAAAAGACTGATGGGCCGACTTCTTTTAAGGCATTCAATCTTACTACATGATAGTCGCCTTGCCGCCCGCCGGCCTCCCAGAGTTGCAGTTTTTTATAGGCGTTCTCGACCTCGACAATGGCGCCATCCACAAGCACGCCTATGGAGATCGCGATGCCGGATAAAGACATGATATTAGAGGTCAATTTCATCCCAAACAGAGGAATGAACGATAATATTACTGCGATAGGAATGGTTACAATGGGGATTATCGCCGACGGAAAATGCCATAAGAACAGAAGGATCACTAAACTGACGATGATCATTTCTTCTATTAACTGGTGATTTAAAGTCTCAATGGAACGCTTGATCAGCTCTGAACGGTCATAGGTAGTGACAATCTCTACCCCTTTGGGCAGCGATGGCTTGATCTCTTCGATCTTTTCTTTTACCCGGTTGATGACATTTAAGGCATTTTCGCCTTGACGCATAACTACAATGCCGCCTACGGTATCGCCTTGGCCGTCTAGATCCGCAACACCCCGGCGTATCTCCGGGCCTAAAACGACGTTACCGATATTTTTTATCAGGATCGGCGTGCCGGACATATCGTTGCCTAAAGTAATATTCTCAATATCTTTTATTGATTTTGCATAGCCCCTGCCCCTGACCATATATTCGGTCCCGGAAAATTCAACCAGTCTCCCCCCCACATCATTGTTGCCATCCCTGATCGCCTCTAACACCTTCATTAAAGGGATGTTATACGCTAACAACGCATTAGGGTTGATATTGACCTGATACTGCTTCTGAAATCCTCCGATCGAGGCGACCTCAGCCACGCCCGGAACGCCTTGCAGCCAATAACGCAGGTACCAGTCCTGGAAAGTGCGTAATTGCGCTAAGTTATTCTTGCCTGTTTTATCCACCAGCGCATATTGATAGACCCACCCTACGCCTGTCGCATCAGGACCCATTTCTGTGCGCACGCCTTCCGGAAGTTTTGGTATGATCTTGCTTAAATATTCCAAAGTGCGGCTGCGCGCCCAGTATATATCTGTGCCGTCCTGAAATATAATATAGACGTAAGAAAATCCGAAATCGGAGAAACCGCGTATCGCTTTTACTTTCGGGGCGCCGAGCATAGCGGAAACTATAGGATAGGTTACCTGGTCCTCGATAATATCAGGAGACCTGTCCCATCGGGAGTAAATAATTACTTGCGTATCGGATAGATCCGGGATGGCATCCAGGGGGATGTTCCTAATAGAGTAGACCGCGGCGACAATAGCCACGAAGGTAAGAATGATCACGATGTATTTATTTTTTGCCGAGAACTCTATGATTTTTTCTATCATATTTGTTATTTATTGCCTTTTAACTTGCTCTCGGAATCGACCAGAAAGTTTCCGCTGGTTACCACGATATCGCCCTCTTTTAATCCCTCCAGCGCTTCAAAATAACCCAGCGCCTTCTGTCCCAAGGTCACATCGCGCTGTTCAAAGGTATCGTCTTGCTTTACCACATACACGATCTTACGCATCCCCGTGTCTATAACCGCGGTCTCGGGAACCGCCAATTTTTCTCCCAAATCAATATTTATTCTTGCGTTGACAAACATCTGCGGCTTAAGCTTATGCTCCGGATTCTCGATTTCCGCTCTTACCCGTATGGCGCGTGTTTGGGCGTTCAATACCGGCGTTATCGCGGCGATATTACCTTTAAACACCTCTCCGGGAAACGCGACAACATCAATTTCAACCGGTATGCCTTCGCCGATCAAGCCGATCTCGTATTCATATATAGTCATATAGGCCCAGATCGAATCCGAATCGGACGGAAGATAGAGATTTTCCTGAGCGGTCCCGCGTTCGGACAAGTCCTCAATTTGCGCCTTGCTCATTCCCAGAAGCGATAATTTCTTTCCTGAGGCCTTAAGAAGCGAATCAGATTGTTCCGCGACAGGATTTAAAACGCTGTTTTTTGTCGCAGTCGCTATTTTCAGCGCCTGTAGATACTCTTCTTGTGCCACATATAAATCCGGATCATACGCGATCTCACCCACGGTAACGATTTGATGGGTCAATCGCCTTTTTTCGACTTTCTCTTTGGTTACGCCGATAAGTTGCTGCTTTTCCGGAGTGATATAAACACCTGCCGCTTCACCGCCCGCCTCTTCTTCATACACCGGTACATAATCCATACCCATAGAATCTTTCATCGGCACAGGAGAGGTCACCCCTGGATCCATGGGATTTCGATAATAGAGTATTTTATTTTTGCCTGCTTTAGGTTTGCGGTCCTGGGATTCTTTCTTCACCAGATCCATCCCGCAAATCGCGCAACTGCCCGGCTTGTCAGAGGTGAAATCAGGGTGCATGGGGCAAGAGTATATCTCTTTTGCAAGATGATGACCCCGGGTAAAAATCGTAGATCCTATTAAAAATAATGCTAATATGGCAAGCAGGATAACAACGATGATCTTTTTCTTTTTCATTTTAGCGTCTCCGTCAATTCCGAGCCTACGGTCCGTTCCAAATCCGCCAGACCCATATTATACTCCACCAGGAACCTGTAATAATCCATCCGGGTCTCTATGAGCATCCTTTCGCTATCCAGCAGCGTCATAAGTTCGCCTTTTCCGGAACTAAAGGCCGCTACCGAAGAATTGATGGAACCCTCTAAAAGAGGGATCATGCTTTTTCTATAAAGTTCGATCTTGCCTCTCGCGATCTCCGTCTTTACAGCGATATCTTTTGTCCCGGAGAAAGCCCTGTTCTTCATCGCCGTATAAGCGGCCTCAGCCCCTTCGAGATCCGCGATCGCCTCCTTGACCTGATAGCGCTGTTTCGTCCAGAACCAGATGGGAACGGTAAACGCCAGCATAAGGTCCCACGGCCCTATGCTTCCGGAGGTTATTCCCCTCATGACCAATTCGCCGAAAAGATCGGGGAAATAACTTTTTTGCGCGAGCGATTTGGCGTATTTGTTCTTCTCTATCGCGTAAGAAAATACAAGAAGTTCCGGCTGGTTTTGTAAGGTAAGTTTATACAGCCTGCCGATATCGTTATCGAAAGGCGCGCCTTCGTCTAACTCCGGCACTCCGAGCCCGCCCTCAGGGTCGCGGCTTAAAAGGGTGTTGATGCGCGTTTCTTTTGCTGATCGCTCCTGCCTTAGATTGGCAACCTTATTGCTTAGGCTGGCTATCTCGAGGTTTATCTTAAAGAGGTCTTCCTGCTGAAGTTTCCCGACGATATATCGGGCTTCCGCGATCTTCGATATCGATTCCAGAAACTTCAGGTTCTGTTCGTTAAGCTCTATCTCCTTATGATTCATGAAGAGGTCATAATAGGCGCCCTTTACCGCGTTTATGACCTCCAGCTCTTTATCTTTATATTGGGCAGCGATCATCTGCGCCTCTACGACGGCGATCTTTTCCTTTAGGGGCAATTTTCCGAAGAAAGGAAAAAACTGAGAAAAGGATAACATGCGGTCTTCGGGCATCGCCTTATCGAATCTCAACGGTCCGCCTTTCATCTTTTCGAATTTGAGGCCTATGGTGGGATCTTCAAGAGATTTCGCCTGCGGCACTTTCGCTAACGCGCTCTCCCAGCTCTTCTTGGCCGATAATATTTCCGGATTCTTCTCCTTCGCTTCCTTAATAAGAGAATCCAATGAAAGCGCCTCGCCGGGATATATCACGGCGCTGTTCAGTAAAAATATGGCCGTCAAAAATAAGATAAGACCTCTTTTAACCATGTTAGGTCGCCCTTCCGAATCTTGAAATAAGCTGAAGGGTCTCTTCTATCTTCTTTTGTTTTTCTATCTCCGACTTGCCTTTAAGGGCGCCAAAGACACAGCCATTGACATGTTTCTTAAATATCTCACTCTCAACCCTGGTTAAGGCTCCCATTATGGAGCGGATCTGGGTAAGGATGTCGACACAATATCTGCCTTCCCCTACCATTCTTTGGATACCCCTTATCTGCCCCTCGATCTTCTTCAGGAATTCGATCTGCTCCAGATGGGTAGTGGCTTGTTCTTTCATCATCTCTCTCCCTTGTTTTATCCTGAAAGGAAGTATACCATACCCCCCTACCCTATGTCAAGTAAAAAAATAAAGACGATGCTACTTAGACAACATGACGTAGATCTTCTGCGCCAGTTCCTTATCAACCGCGAACTGGCTATGCCCTATTTTAAATACATAAGACGGGAATTTCTGGATAAGAGTAATATGGACGCCGGGGATGGCGCCGATACTTAACAGTTTCTGCATCTGTTCTTTGTTCTTCGTCTGGAGGTAAGCTATGTTCCCCCTGGCATTGGGTTGCAGGTTGGATAAGGCGACTACTGATTTCATTGTTTTCTCCATTATAGGCTAACGCCGGATAGAATCAATATAAAATTAACGAGATATCCGATGCTGAAAGAAAAGAACAGGATAAAAACCGACATCGCGATACCCACGCTCATCCCGCGTTCCTTGATATTCATTAACAGCTGCGCAATGCAAGGCAGGAACAGGGTAAGGGTCACGCAGGCGATGACCAATTGATTCCCGTTTAATAATCCGGCGCTCTTCAGATCGTATAGACCGGCGGCGCCGTAATCCCTTCGAAAGAAGCCGAAGAGGAATGCGACAGAAGCTTCGGAAGGCAGGCCGATCCAACGGACCGGGTATTCCAATACCCTGACCAGCAAATTGAAGACGCCGGTTATCTGTCCGACCCAGATCAAGATACTGGCGAAAATAAACAGAGGCAGCACCTCAAGGAAATACCATTTAAGCCTGCTCCAGGTCTTGCGCAATATATTAGACATCTGCGGCAGCCTCAGTGGCGGTATCTCCATGTAAAAACTCGGCAGCTCCCCCGGCATTATCTTTGCCGCCAAATAACCGACAAAAAGAAATACGCCTATTATCACCGACAACCATACGAAGAGCCCTAAGGGTTTGTTTTCCAACAGGGCGAATATTACGCCCATCTGCGCCGAACACGGTATCGCCAACGCCAGAAGCAAGGTCGCGATTATACGTTCACGCTTGGTGGGAAGCGTCCTGGTGACCATGGTCGCCATCGTGCTGCATCCCAACCCGAGTACCAGGGGAATCACGGCTCTCCCCGAAAGG
>MHHC01000040.1:8385-8891 GCA_001805885.1 Omnitrophica WOR_2 bacterium RIFCSPLOWO2_12_FULL_51_24 | reverse complement strand
GACGCGCGCGAGGATCTTTTGAAAATCCTCAAAAAAGAGATGGCCGCGCCGGTAAAGGGCGTCGTCCATTGTTTTCCCGCCGATGAAGAACTTCTTAATAGCATACTCGACCTTGGGATGTATGTCTCGCTTACCTGCAACCTTACTTTCAAGAATGCGGCTAAGCTGCGCGAAATGGTGAAAGGCCTTGTGCCGATGGACAGGATATTGGTAGAGACCGACGCGCCGTATCTGGCCCCTGAAGGAAGGCGGGGAAAAAGAAATGAGCCCGCATACATGATAAAAGTCGTCGAGGAGATAGCGAAATTGAAAGGACTCACCCCTGAAGATGTGGCCAGGGTCACTACCCTCAACTGCGTGCGGCTGTTCGGCATAGGCAAAGAGGAAGCCGGGCCGGCCATCGTATATCCCATAAGGGATTCGTTATATGTAAATCTCACCAACAGGTGCACCGATGACTGCGCCTTCTGTGTTACCAAGACGACCGATTTCGTAATGGGCCATAA
>MHHC01000040.1:0-8378 GCA_001805885.1 Omnitrophica WOR_2 bacterium RIFCSPLOWO2_12_FULL_51_24 | reverse complement strand
CCGATTTCGTAATGGGCCATAACCTCCGGCTTGAAAGCGAACCCATGGCAAAAGAGATAATCGAGGCGGTAGGCGATCCCAGGAGATATGACGAGATAGTATTCTGCGGCTACGGCGAACCCACGCTGCGGCTCGACTGCGTAATCGAAGCCGCGAAAGCGCTCAAGGCGAAGGGCGCCAGGATCCGCCTTACGACGAACGGCCACGGAGATCTTATAAATAAAAGGCCTATCGTCGGCGACCTGGTCGGCCTCATAGACCGCGTGAGCGTAAGCCTTAACGCCCCCGATAAAGAGACCTATAATAAAATATGCAGGCCGGTCTTCGGGCCGGATACGTTCGAGAAGGTAAAGGAGTTCATCGTCGAATGCCGGGAGAAACTTCCCGAGGTAGAGGTGACCTGCGTCGATTATGAGGGTGTGGATATAAAAGAATGCGAGAGGGTCGCGGCAGATGAACTAAAGGTCAAGTTCAGACTGAGGAGATTTAATGTCGTGGGATAAAGTAAGAAGATTCGGGACCGAAAACCGGCTCTATCTGGTCATGCTCTCTTTCATAGTGGCGACCGAGATATTTTTTGCGACCTCACCTATACCCAAGAAGGAAGAGCATCTTGCCGAAAAGAAAAAGTCGCACAGGATATTGACGCCGGAAGAGGTGATCGGGCAGGAGAATAGAATAAAAGAGTTGCTCTCGAGCAATAAGCCTCTTGCCGTCACAGTGACGGTAAGCACTTTCGCCGGCGCCCTCGCCCTTATGGCCGGTCTCTTCTTCGGAATAAGCTGCATCGCGCGCAAGCTTAACGGCCATGATATCATGGCCGCTTACGGCTCTCCCCCCGACGTGCGTTGGCAATTCATAGATATCTTAAGGATAATAGTCACGTTCTATTTCTTTGCCTACACGTTTCAGTGGATAGAGGCGAATATATTATACCTGATGAAAATAAAGGATATAGACGGAAACCTTTTTGGCGTCCTCAACGCGACGCTGACGGATATTATGGGCATGGCGATAGTCCTGTATTTCACGGTAATTAAATTCAAAAGCGGCCTTGCCGGACTGGGACTGACCTTTAAGAATATAAAGAGGGATATGAGGATCGCCATCGGCGGCTATCTTACTATCATCCCGGTCCTGGCCATCATAATGATCGTCGTCTTTATCGGCCTAAAAGTGTCCAGTTACGAGCCGCCGGAGACGAAAGCGTTTGAGATACTGTATAAGGCGAAAGGGCCGAAGATCCTCTTTGTCCTTACGGCGCTTGTCACTATCATCGGGCCCATCGCAGAAGAATTATTTTTCAGGGGTTTCGCTTATCCGGTGTTCAGGAAGAGGATCGGCGTCAGGAACGCCATATTGCTCATCTCGGCGGTATTCGCGATGCTGCATATGAATATCGTCTCATTCTTCCCGATACTCGCGCTGGGCGTCCTCCTTGCTTATCTTTACGAGAAGACCGGCTCGATAATACCGTCGATAACGGTCCATATAATCCATAACTCGGCCGTTATATTTTTCGTATACCTCTATAAGATGATCGCGCTACCAAAATAAATCATGAGTTCAAGAGTCTCGATAGTAAAAGCGGGTTCATACGATTTCGACAGGGTCTATGCGGCCGTAAAGAAGGCGGTAGGCCTGCTTGGCGGTATCTCGGATTTTGTCGAGAAAGGTGAGAAGATATTACTCAAACCGAATCTCCTTTCCGCGAGGCCGCCTGAGTCAGGTGTCGATACGCATCCGGAAGTGCTGCGCGCTGTCGCGCGGTTAGTCAGGGAGACAGGGGCTGAAGTCATCGTCGGGGATTCTCCCGGCGGCCTCGGCTTTAAGACCGCGGGCTCGACTTACGGGGAGTCGGGAATAAAGAGGGTATGTGAAGAAGAAGGCATCAGGCTTGTCGATTTCGACAAGGCGCAGAATATTAAGGGCATGCCTATTTCGGCCTGTGTGGGGGAAGTTGACGGCATAATCTCTATCCCGAAGATGAAGACGCACGACCTGATGACGCTTACCGGCGCGATAAAGAACTCATACGGGCTTGCGGTCGGTCATTTCAAGGCCGACTGCCACCTTAAAGCGCCGAGGCCCGATGAATTCGCGAAACTCGTGGTCGATGTATTTGAGACGGCGATACCGCGGCTTGTCGTGATGGACGGGATAACGGCGATGGAAGGCAATGGCCCGGCCGCAGGCCAGCTGAGAAACGCCGGCCTGGTAATAGCGAGCAACGATTGCGTCGCCTGCGACGCGGTATTCGCCGACTTGGTCGGTCTCGAACCGCTCCGGATAGAGATGACGGCAGAGGCGTACAGGCGGAAGTTGGGCGAGGCCGACCTCTCCAAGATAGAGGTCCTGGGCGAAAGCTTGAAAGATGCGAAGCTCCATGATTTCAAGCTGCCGGAGATGTCGGTCGTGAGGAAGATCCCCAGACCGGTCTTCAAATTGCTCGCAAAAGCTATCAAGTTTTTTCCCAGGATTAATGATAAAATATGCAAGAAGTGCCGGATATGCGAGAAGAGCTGCCCGGCTCAGTGCATCACAATAGAAGAGGAAGGCTCGAGGATCGATTATCGAAGATGCATCAAGTGTTTCTGCTGCCATGAGCTCTGCCCGTATGACGCTATATCCATAAGGCGCAGCCTCCTGGCGAAAATTATAAGGTGAGACCATGGCGATCCAGACGATAAAATGGGATAAAGGCGCTGTCAAAATAATAGATCAGACGTTGCTGCCGAACAAGTTCGTCTACCTGAAGTTCAGAGACGTGAAGGATTTCTGGCACGCGATAAAGAAACTGCAGGTACGCGGCGCGCCGGCTTTGGGTGTCGCGTCAGCGTACGGGGCTTATTTAGGGATACAACACTCACACGCGAAAAATTACACCGAATTCATCCGCGAGCTTGACCGTGTCATAAAATTCATCGGCTCTGCCCGCCCCACAGCCGTGAACCTGTTTTGGGGGCTCGCCAGGATGCGCGCTGCCGCCGTAAATAATAAAAAGAAACCGGTCTCGGCAATAAAGAAAGAGCTCCTTGCCGAAGCGCATAAGGTATATGAAGAGGACAGGGCGATATGCAGGAAGATGGCGGACTATGGCGCCCGGCTCATAAAAAACGGCGATGTGATATTGACCCATTGCAACGCCGGCGCGCTTGCTACTGCGGATTACGGCACCGCCTTGGGCGTCATTTACAGGGCGAAGGAGCAGGGCAAGCGCATAAAAGTATATGCCGACGAGACGCGGCCTCTTTTGCAGGGCGCGCGCCTTACCACCTGGGAGTTGATGCGGGAAGGGATCGATGTCACGCTGATCTGCGATAACATGGCTGCCCATATTATGAGCCAGGGCAAGGTCACGAAAGTCGTAGTCGGCGCGGACAGGATAACGCGCAACGGAGACGCGGCGAACAAGATCGGTACTTACGGCGTAGCGGTCCTCGCGAAATACCACAAGATACCTTTTTATGTCGTGGCGCCGGTCTCGACGATAGATTTTAATCTCTCACACGGAAGGCATATCCCGATCGAAGAGAGGCGTGGAGAGGAGATCACGACTATCCACGGAAAGATGCTCGCGCCCAGGGGCGTAAAGACATATTGCCCGGCATTCGACGTCACGCCGGCGAAACTTATTACCGCGATAGTCACTGAAAAGGGAGTATTTAAGCCGGATGAAATTAAAAAAATTAGGTGAAACAGGGCTTATAGAGCGGCTCGCGAAATACGTCAAGGGCATAGGCGACGACTGCGCCGTGATAAGGATATCAAAGAAGAGATATCTTCTTATTACGATAGACATGCTTCTGGAAGATGTCGATTTCAAATTGAAGGAGGCAACGCCGTATCAGATCGGATGGAAGTCGCTTGCCTGCGGTTTGAGCGATATCGCTTCCATGGGCGGCGCCGCGAAATACGCCGTCGTATCTTTGGGCCTTCCGGGTAAACTCAGCGTCGAATTCGTGGACGGGCTTTATCGCGGGATAAAGGCGCTCGCAAAGAGGTTTGATGTCGAGATAGTCGGCGGCGACACGAACGCATCGAAGAAACTTGTCATAGATGTCGCGGTGCTCGGGTTCATCCAGCCGGATAGGCTCACGCTGCGCAGCGGCGCAAAGCCCGGAGATATCATTTGCGTGACAGGCGTGCTCGGCGGCTCTTACAAGAGCAAGAGGCACCTTACTTTTGTCCCCCGCCTTAACGAAGCCCGCAGTTTAGTGAAAAATTTCAGGATAACTTCGATGATCGATATCTCGGACGGGCTTTCGACCGACCTCAATCACATCGCCAAAGAAAGCGGGGTAGGCGCGTGCGTGTATGAAGAGCTTATACCTTTGTCAAAAGACGCGAAAAGCGTGAGCGCGGCGTTGAACGAAGGCGAGGATTTCGAACTTTTATTTACGATGCCGCTCCGCGAAGCGCGCAGGCTGGCGCGGAAGGGCCCGGGATCAAACGGTGTAAAGATAACGCAGATAGGCGAGATATTGGATAAAAAAATAGGCGTAAAGATAATAACGTCGGACGGAAGAGTAAAAGACCTGAAGTCAAAGGGATTTTCGCATTTTTAAATGATCATTACAACGACCAGCGCGGAGGATACGATAAAATTGGGTGAGAAGATCGCCAAGCGGCTCAAGTCCGGCGACATAGTCGCCTTGTCAGGCGATTTAGGCGCGGGCAAGACCACCCTCGTCAAGGGCATAGCCAAAGGCCTGGGCGTAAAAAATTACAGATATGTCAACAGCCCGTCGTTCGTCCTCGTCAAGGAATACAGGGGAAAGATACCGCTTTTTCATTTCGACATCTACCGCCTCAATAATTTAAAGGAGATCGAAGATATCGGCTACGAGGACTACCTCGCCCGCCGCGGCGTGGTCGTCATCGAATGGTCATCTAAAATGACACGCATATTACCGAAAAGACATTTAGACATCGCATTGAAAATAAAAAATTCTAACGAACGGATTATCAGTGTAAAGGGAATATGAGGATATTAGCTGTAGATACCACTTCAAAATATCTTTCGCTGGCTTTAGCTGAAGGGGAGAAGGTTATCGCGAGTTTCCATCGGGTGATGGATCAGCGGCAGTGCGAGAGGATCATCCCGGAGATAGATAAGATCCTCAAAAAGGCAAAACTGAAGTTGAAAGATATCGGCTGCATCGCGTTCTCGAAAGGGCCGGGGTCGCTTACGGCGCTGCGCATCGGCGCGGCGACGGTCAAGGGTTTTGCCCTTGTCCTAAAAATTAAAATAGTAAGCGTGCCGACGCTGGACGTTCTCGCATATAATATTTGCAAAGGGGACACCCTGCCGCAGGCAGAGTGTCCCCACGGTTTCGTCGTGCCGATCGTCGACGCGCGGCGCGGTAATGTTTATACGTCGGTGTATTCCCTCAAAAACGGGAAGTTGCGCCGGCATTTAAAATATTCGGTCATCCCCGTCGCCGAATTGCTGAAATCGATCAAAGGCGATACGATCTTTTTGGGCGATGGGCTGGTTGCTTATAAAAAAACAATCGAGGGTAATTTCAGGCATAACGCCGAATTCGCTCCCGAGAGATACTGGTATCCCCGGGCGACGACAGTCGCTCATCTCGGTTACGGTCTGATAAAAAATAAAAAATTCGAAGAAGCGGACAAATTCATCCCCATGTACCTATATCCTAAGGACGTCCAAGTAAGGAATTCAGTCAAATGAGCTCCGCACATACGTGCAAAGCCGGGACAAGCAGGCCGACATGGACCGAGATAGACCTTGATGCGATCGTTCATAACTACCATGCGATAAAAGCGCGCCTTTCTAAGAAGACGAGCGTTCTCGCCGTAGTCAAGGCGAACGCCTACGGCTACGGGATGGTCGAGGTCGCGCGCCGCCTGCAGAAGGAGAAGGTCCCGTATCTCGGGGTAGCGAGCGTCGACGAGGGGATTACTCTCCGTCGGGCCGGGATAAAGACGCCGATATTAGTCCTCTCTTCGGTCCTCCCGAAGGAAGTGGAGTATGCGCTGTACTACGACCTGACGCTGACCGTCTGCGACAGGGATCTTGCCGCGGCGATCGATAGAACGGCACGCAAACTCAAGAAGCAGGCGCTTGTCCACGTAAAAATCGACACAGGCATGGGCAGGCTGGGCGTATGGCATGATGAGGCCGGCCGCCTTATAAAGGATCTGCTCGGTTTCAAAAATATAGTGATAGAAGGGATATTCACTCATTTCGCGAGCGCGGACGAGGAGGATATCCGTTATACGGGCCGGCAGATAGAGAATTTCAAGAGGCTCGCGGCCGAGATGGAGATAAGCGGCATCGAGATCCAATACGTGCACGCGGCGAACTCGGCCGGCGCTATGCTGTACAAAGATTCCCACTTTAATATGGTGCGGCCCGGGCTTATGCTTTACGGACTCTACCCGAACCGAAAGCTGGCAAGCGTAGTCAAGCTCAAGCCCGCGCTATCTCTCAAGACGAGGATAATATATCTCAAGAAAACGCCGCCGGGAAGATTCATCAGTTACGGCAGGACGCACATGACCGAGACGGAGACGGTCATCGCGACACTTCCCATAGGATATGCCGACGGGCTCAATCGCCGTCTCTCGAACAGGGCTGAGATGCTCGTCCGCGGCCGGCGCGCGCCGATAGTCGGGCGCATCTGCATGGACCACACGATGATAGACGTCGGCGGCATCAGGGGTGTCAAGGTCGGGGATGAAGTCACGGTGATAGGCAGCCAGAAGGGCGAGGCGATCACGGTCGAGGAGG
The DNA here is from genome assembly GCA_001805885.1 of Omnitrophica WOR_2 bacterium RIFCSPLOWO2_12_FULL_51_24. Classification (GTDB taxonomy): domain Bacteria; phylum Omnitrophota; class Gorgyraeia; order Pluralincolimonadales; family Pluralincolimonadaceae; genus Pluralincolimonas. The sequence goes on along the minus strand of MHHC01000040.1, from coordinate 1,618 downwards.
TGGCCGAGCTTCTCGAGACCATCCCGTACGAGGTCGTCTGCTGGATCTCGGCGCACGTGCCGCGAGTGTATAAATAATTAAAACCAGAAAGGAGAGAGCAAATGCTCAAAAAATTAGTTATCGCCATTACGCTTATTATTTGTCAGGTATCCTTTGTAAATGCCGCAACTATTCCTGATGAATCTACAGCGAAAGAATTAGCAAATAAAGTAATGCAGCAAGTGGCCGCTGGTAATCTAGGCGCCGCCTTTAAAGAGATGAAACCCTACGTTGTTATATCTGAATCTGAATTTGATTCAGCAGCTTTACAATCAAAAGCGCAGAGAGAACAATATGGAACGCGATATGGGGCCGCGGTGGGCTATGAATTTGTCGATTCAAAAAAAGTAGGAACCTCCCTTTTGAGATTGCGCTATTTAGAGAAAACTAATAGACATGCGCTTCCGTGGGTTTTTTATTTTTACAAGACTCCCGAAGGCTGGATATTAAATACATTTACCTGGAAAGATACTTTCCAGGAGATGTTTAGCGAATAGTTGAGATAATCTTTTAATGATTTTTCATAACCTTGACAAACATCGCGATGAAGGCCTGCTCATTTTGAGGGTTGGCATTGGTATAATGTTCATGTGCCATGGTTTTCCTAAACTGACAGCAGGACCGGAAGCATGGACAAAGCTTGGCGGCGCATTATCGGCTATCGGCGTGCACTTTGCTCCCACCTTTATGGGGCTTTTGGCAGCTATCTCTGAATTTGGCGGGGGCTTGTTGCTGGCGCTGGGCCTATTTACGCGACCCGCATGTTTCTTCCTGTTCAGCACAATGGTTGTAGCAACCATGATGCATGTGAAGAATGGCGATCCATTCGTGAAGTATTCTCATGCTCTCGAGGCGGCCATCTTGTTCTTCAGTCTTCTATTCATTGGTCCAGGCAAGATCTCGTTAGATGAGAAGTTGTCTCAAAAGAAAGGGTCCTATCCTAAAGGATGGACCTTGCTATTCCTAATATAGAAAGGGTCCTAACGATGAAGAGGGGTGATTGGGTCAAACAGCTGTTTCAGAGTATAGACGATCAGAATGCGGAAGCATTCCTGGCGTTTCTGTCTGACAAGGTATTGTTCCGGTTCGGGAACGCGGAACCCGTGAGCGGAAAAGCGGCAGTGGGCGATGTTGTGCGCGGCTTTTTCGGAAGCATAAAGGCGCTTCGTCACAATGTGACCGAAACATGGGAGCAACAGGGTGTCGTGATCTGTCACGGCGTTGTGACATACACCAGACAGGACTCAAGCGTCCTCAGCGTGCCATTCGCGAATATCCTCAAACTGGATGCAGACCTAATCAAAGAATACCTGATTTACGTAGACGTTTCCGAACTGTACAAGATCGCTTAACAATGAATATGAGACGTCTGCTCAGCGGTTTCCTTATTTTGGGCAGTCTGAGTTGCGCGGCCATTGGCTCGGACGCAAAAGAAGAGTTGTCCCAGCCCCTCTTCAATGTCGGCTATCAAGTCCTCGATCTCAAGTACCAAAAGGACGGGCAGGAGCAAACGCTCACCGTGGCCGTGTGGTATCCGACCGCGGCGCAGCCAAAGGCGCACAACTACGGGGGACCAACA
>MHHC01000039.1 GCA_001805885.1 Omnitrophica WOR_2 bacterium RIFCSPLOWO2_12_FULL_51_24 | reverse complement strand
TCATCCCGCAATCTATCGCTACTACAGTGAAACGCGCTTTCCCAACTTGCCCATCTATCCAGTCAAATGGTTTGCCGCACGTCACTTCTTTGACGAGGTCTATCCCCAATAAGCCGGGTGAGGCTTTGGCTTTATCGAGGAGTCTCTTCCCGTCCGCATCCTCGGTCGAGATGACGCATCTCATCGCGCCTTTCGTCCTTAATTTCCTCGTAATGGCCCTCGTGTCTACGCCCTGGATGCCGACTATCTTATATTTTTTCATATAATCATCGAGCGTCGTTTTCTTCCGGTAATTCGAGGCGATGCCGCTTAATTCCTTGATCACAAAACCTTCTACCCGCGGCTTAAGGGATTCGACATCTTCATCGTTGACGCCGTAATTACCTATCAACGGGTAGGTCATTGTCACTATCTGGCCTTTGTAGGACGGGTCTGTCAATATCTCCTGGTACCCGGTCATCGAGGTATTAAATACCAATTCCCCGAACGACTCGCCCGTGGCCCCGAACGACTCGCCCTTAAACGTGCTTCCGTCTTCCAAAACAAGATGCGCTTTCACGTTCCCTCGCAGTCATTCATATGTCATTCCCGTGAAAACGGGAATCCATAATTCTGCTGGATCCCCGCATTCGCGGGGATGACAATAGAAGAATACTATCGCCTCAGAATAAAGTAAGCTGCTTCTCTCCCGCCTCTTCCTCGTTGAATATCTTTATCTTCCCGTATTCCCCGTCGTATCCGGCGAGGATGTTTACCTTTCCATTCCTGACCCTGATCACTCCCTCTGCTATCTTTTCGGGAAGCTGCGCCCTCAAGTCGCCCTCGCTCATCCCCAGCAGGATATTGAACTCGCTCACGCATTTAGTCACAAGAGACATATATTCCCTTTCGACCGCAACTGATTGTTCTCCGACCCCGCGCGCGTCGGCGATTATCTGACTGAGCGGTATCATGCTTTTGAAGGGTATCGCGTTATCCGGCACAAACCCCTCAGGCCTATCGGCAAGCTCCTCGACGCGGTGCATGACGCCGACTGTTATCTTCTTCCCGCATACCGGGCAGAGATTGTGGTTCTTTATCGCTTCCTTCGGAGAGACCCGCGCGTGGCAGTTACGATGTCCATCGTAATGGTATTTGCCCTCTTGAGGGAAAAATTCCACCGTATATAAAAACTTCTTTTTGTCCTTCATCTTAAGCGCGGTTATCATCTCCTTATAATCAAGCGCGCAATCGAATACGTTGGCCTCTCTGCCTATCCTCTGCGGCGAGTGTGAATCCGAATTTGATATAAGCGAAAATCTGTCGAGCTTATCCAGGCGCCAGTTCATCGCCGGATCTGATGAAAGGCCTGTCTCGAGACAGTATATGTTCTTCGCTTCATCCTTGAAGCATTCCTCTACGCTGTTAAAACCCGAATTCGAACCGAATATCGAAAAATGCGGGGTCCATGCATGCGCCGGGACTATAAGACAATCGGGCGAGATATCGAGACATATCCTCACGAGATCCCTCGCGCTCAAATTTAATATGGGGCGTCCGTCCGAGAAGAGATCGCCATACTCCCCTAGTTTAACGTTCAACTTTTCCGCGGTCGCCATATCCGGAGCGAAGATTATATTATGTATCCTTTTTGATTTACCCTCCACGTAGAAATTATTGAATACCTCAACCGTCAATATAAAGCTCACGCCGTTATGCTCGTAAAGCCCGCCCTCGGTCTCTTTGAGCTCGCTCTTCAATTCCGAGTGCCAGAGCGGATGGGTAAAATCGCCTGTCCCGAGGACCGAGATGCCCTTTATCTTCGCCCAGCGGGAGAGTTCCTTGATCTTCATGGACTCTGACGTCGCACGGCTGTATTTCGAATGTATGTGAAAATCAGCTGCGAATTCCATCTATGTATTCCTTTACGTTCCCCCAATGGCTCCCATGCCAGTATATCCTGCCGCATTTTGCGCATTTTACGAAATCCGCGCTCGTCTCATAGACAAACTGCGGGACCTTGCCTTCGGCGTCTTCCTTGTCTATATGCTCGAGTACCAGATTGCAAAGGGTGCAGCGCGTGAACATGGCATCTTCATCGATCTTAAGCTTGAGGTCTTCCAGGACGCCCCTTAATTGGTCTTCTACAAAGTCGCTTTCGACCCGCACCACCTTGTATCCGGACCTCTTGCCGAAGCGCACGTTTCTTGTAAGGACCACCCGGTCTTCCTGGAGGCTTCTGATCTTGAGGGAAGTCAGGCTCTCTTCTACGGGTGCGGCGCAATACTCGCAATCGTAGCCTAAGATCCTGAGCCATTTGCACAGCCGTCCCAGCTCTGCCGTCGCTAAAAACTTCATGCATTAAAAGACGGGTTCTAAGGCCTCCGTCCCTTTCCTTACGGCTTTGCCTATCAGAGAGCGCTGGTGGTTGACGTAGACGAGGTTCTCTTTCGCTTTCTTGCCATAATAGCTATCCGGATATTTCTTTACCAGCAGGTCGTAATAATACTGGGCGTTATCCCAATCCTTGACCTGGTAGGAAAGGTCTCCGGCATGGAGCCAATCTTTTGCTTCCAGATGCTCTTTCCCGCTCAAATATTGCGCTGACCCGGCACAGCCTAAAACGAATGTCAGGACTATCACGGAAGCGAATATCTTTAACATACCGCGGCCCATAACTCCCTCCTTTTTAATTGAACTTCCCGTTCTCATACTTTATCTTTCCGCCTACTATAGTAAGAACAACCGCTCCGCACATCTTCCTGCCGATCAGGGGCGTGTTCTTAGACCTAGACTCTATCCTTTTCCCTTCTACGACCCATTCTGCGCCAGCGTCAAATACCGCAACATCAGCGTCGCTGCCTGCCGCAAGAGAACCCTTCCCCTGCAGGTCTATTATCTTTGCCGGATTGACCGCCATCCTCCTTATCAGATCGCTCCAGCCAAGGACTTTGCTTTTTATCAATTCCGGATTCGCCAGCGACAACGCGAATTCCAGTCCTATCATCCCTGCCGCGGCAAAATCGAATTCGACATCTTTCTCCTCGAGGGAATGGGGCGCATGGTCGGTAGCTATGACATCTATAACGCCGTCGGCCAATCCCTTCTTTATCGCCTCAACGTCCTCCTTCGTCCTCAGCGGCGGATTCACTTTCGCATTTGTATTAAAACCGATGACCGCGTCTTCCGTCAGCATAAAATAATGCGGGCAGGTCTCGCAGGTCACTTTAATGCCTCTCTTCTTCGCCTCCCTGACCGCTTCCACGCTCTCTTTAGCAGATACATGCGCGATATGCAATCTTGCCCCGCTGAGCCGCATTAACTCTATATCCCTCATCACCATTACGATCTCAGAAGTGCGCGGGATCCCCTTGAGCCCGAGCTTCGTCGAAACGAACCCCTCATTCATGACGCCGTTCATAGACAGGTTCATATCCTCGCAATGCGATATCACCGGAAGCCCGAACATCTTCGAATACTCGAGCGCCCGCCTCAATATCTCGGCGTTCATCACCGGCTTGCCGTCATCCGACAGGGCCTTAGCCCCGGCTTCGGCGATCTGACCTATCTCGGTAAGTTCTTTCCCCTCGAGGCCCTTCGTGACCGCGGCAACCGGATAGATATTTATAAGCCCGGCCTTCGCGGACTCGGAATAGACATATTCGACCATGCCTTTATTATCTATGACCGGATTTGTGTTCGCCATACACAGCACCGAGGTAAAGCCGCCCTTGAGCGCCGCCCTTGAGCCGGTAAGGAACGTCTCTTCGTCTTCCCTCCCGGGCTGCCTTAAGTGCGTATGCATATCTATAAGTCCGGGGAAAACCATTTTACCCTTGCAATCTATTGTTTTCGCCTCTTGCGGTATGCCGCTTGCCTTTATATTCTTGGCCACCTGCTCGATCTTATCGTCCTTTATCAGGACGTCCATTTCCGAATCGATATTGTTCGCCGGATCGACAACATGTCCGCCCTTCAGGAGGATATCCATATCACTCGATCCTCTTTTTTACGCCGGATACCAGATACAGGACCGCCATCCTTACGGCGATGCCGTTAGTCACCTGCTCGAGGATCACGGAATAGGGGCCGTCAGCCACCTCGGGTGTCAACTCGATGCCGCGGTTGATCGGTCCTGGGTGCATTATAAGGACGTCTTTCTTGGCGTATCTCATCTTCTCGGCATCCAATCCGAACTTCATCGAATAATCCCTTATAGGCGGGAATAGGCTCTGCCCTTGGCGTTCGATCTGTATCCGAAGCATATTTATGACATCGGCGCCCTCTATCGCCTCTTTAACATCGTATGTCACTTTGACGCCGAGCCTTTCTATCTCCGGAGGCATAAGAGTCGCCGGACCGCAGACTGTGACCTTCGCGCCCAATTTAGTCAGGCCCCAGATATTTGACCGCGCCACCCTCGAGTGTGCTATATCCCCTATTATCGAGACATTGAGTCCGGATATCTTCTTTTTATGCTCTTTTATCGTGAAGATATCGAGGAGACCCTGCGTGGGGTGTTCGTGCGAGCCGTCCCCGGCATTTATTATCGACGGCGAGATCGATTCAGCCAAAAGATAGGGCGCCCCGGAAGACGAATGGCGTATTATGATTATATCCACCTTCATCGCTTCTATGTTCTTTGCGGTGTCTTTAAGCGTCTCGCCCTTTGTCAGGCTCGAGGCGTTTGTCTGGATATTCACTATATCGGCGCTCATGCGTTTTGCCGCAAGCTCGAATGAGGTGCGTGTTCTGGTCGACGGCTCGAAGAAGAAGAGGACTACCGTCTGGCCCCGGAGCGTCGGGACTTTCTTTATAGGCCTTTGCGATATCTCCTTGAAGGAATCAGCCGTCTGGAGGATCAGCTCTATCTCTTCTGTTGAGAGACTTTCAAGATCCAAAAGGTCTTTTCTCTTCCACGATACGGCCAATTTACTCCTCCTTTTCCGCTATCACCACTTCATCTGTTCCGTCGGTCTCCTTGATCTTGACCTGGACCGTCTCTTTCTGCGAGGTGGGGATATTCTTTCCCGCGTAATCCGCCCTTATCGGAAGTTCCCTGTGTCCCCTGTCTACAAGGACGGCCAGCTGTATGTACTTCGGCCTGCCGAAATCTATCAGGGCATCGAGCGCGCACCTTACTGTCCTGCCGGTGTAGAGGACGTCGTCGACGAGGATTATCACCTTGTCGTGTATATCAAAATCTATCTCTGTCTTATGCACGACCGGCTGTTCGGCGACGGCCGTAAGGTCGTCTCTATAAAGTGTTATGTCGAGTGCGCCAACGGGCAGGTCTTTTTTTACGATCGTCCTCATCTTTTCGGCGAGACGCTGCGCAAGTAAAGCGCCTCTCGTCCTTATGCCGACTATGGCGAGGCCGCCGATATCCTTGTTATTCTCGGCTATCTCATGGGCAATCCTTACCAGCGCCTTGTCTATTTGCCCGGCATCCATTACCTTCGCCTTTTCGCGGAAGCGCATCTACTCTCCTATCCGTGAATTGGCAATAAAAATGCCCGCTCCCGGCTCTTTGCCGAAAACAGGCACTATGATATTCTTCTTATAATCGCACCACATCTTTTCTCCTTTTCCGGCCTCGCTGGGCCAGATTAAAAGGTCGCTAACCGTAAATCATAGCACGTGACTACCTTGTTGTCAAGGGCTAATTCTAACCCAGATTTTGCATCTAATGGGGTGCCGGCTGAGAATATCCCAGGGAATCGGTCTGTATGTAATTGAACAATCTGGAAACGGCCTCAAATCCGGGTTTGGGCTTTCTATCCCACGTCAGGATCCCCCAATATTCTTCGATGCTCTGGTCCTGGACCGACGTATTTCCTGCCTTCCACCATTCATCCATCCATTCAAATATGACTATTCCAGACAGGTCTTCGCCGACGCTCCCTATCTGGACTTCCAGGGCTTTATCCTGAGCTTCCTTCTTGATGAACGTACTGTAGCCTGTCTCGGTTATAAAAACAGGCTTATTGTACTTATTGGCTATCTCCTTCATCTCCTTGACGGTATTGAGCGCATCCTCTTTGCCGCGCCAACTGGGACCGTGTCCGCCGATATAGGCATTGCAGCCGATAACATCGAGAAAATCGAACCCGAGATCGAAATTTTTCACCTTGATCATATTCGCCGCCGTTATCGGATGGCCATTATCAGCGGCCTTTACCTCGAGATATATCTCTTTCAGGAAATCGTTAACCTTGTCAAAGCCGTAGCGCGGCACCGGATTGCCGAGTTCCTCGTAATTGAACGGCGCGTCATTCCAGATGAGCCACATCAGGATACAACGCCTGTTCTTGTGTTTCTTCACGATGTCGACGGCCGTCTTCTTAAGCGCTTTCAGCTCAACGTCAGACGAATAATCGGTATAAGCCGAAGGGTAAACTATCTGCTCTATTACCTTAAGGCCGTACTTATCGGCCAGGTCGAGGAGCGCATCTGGAAGAGGCTCGTACGTCCTTATTGTGTTTATCCCCGCCTCCTTCATCATCTTGAAATCGTTCTCGAAGACCGAGAGCGGTATCTTAGAGAAGCAAGCTTCGGCTCCGGGCGGCAACCCGGGCGCGCTTATGCCGTAAGCTATCCCTTTTATGAAAAACAATGAGCCGTCCGCATATATCCTGTTATCCTTGACGACAATGCCCTGCTCCGCTATCTTCCTTAATATGACGACTTCCGGCTCTCCGGCTTCTTTCTCGACCACTATTTGATTTGCCTTTTCCCTCTCAACCGCCTTCTGTTTTTCGGCTTCCTGTTGTTTCTTCGTCTCCGCTACCCGCTGTTCCACGCGAATGCGTTCTCTCGCGAGTCCGGCTATCTCCTCTTCCGAGGGGGTAGACATGACAGAGATCCGGTCGCGCCTCAAGGTTATTACGCCTGTAGG
>MHHC01000038.1 GCA_001805885.1 Omnitrophica WOR_2 bacterium RIFCSPLOWO2_12_FULL_51_24 | reverse complement strand
CTTCAGCCGCGTTGCGGGTATCGAAGACTCCTACGCGGGCAAGACTCGCCAGCATAACCAGAGCCTTCGCTGGCGCGGCGCGGTAGCAACGTCGGCTGCAAGCGGTTGTTAGGCGGCCTTCAACCGCGAGATTTCAAAAGTCGCCACCGGAAAAACCAACCTGAATACACCCTTGCGCCTCCTACTTCAACGGTTCGGTCTGATGAGAGCAATTCGCAGCATATCCTTTGTTAGCTCAGTTATTCTATATGACTCCGTTGCACCGTCTTTAATTATCTGAAGAATACTTTTGTCGTTCGGATCAACTCTCCACTGTCCAGGCTTGAAATGGTGACCATCATTTGGAGCCAAATAGTGCCATTCACAATCACCATTTTTGTAGAAGATATATTGCATTCTGAATCGGCTTGCCGGAAATTCTTTGAAATCTTTCGGGCGGTATATTTGATCCGTATCAGTTTGCAGTTCTTCTTCGCGCGAATGGACCCAGTGCTGAAACAAGTATTCTGTGTTAATGCGGGTCAACGTTTGGGTAGAGTCTGATGCCATAGTATTTACGGAACCAGATTTTGGAGAGCAGCTATAGGAAAACAGTGCCAAGAAGACGAGCATTGCAAATAAGTAAAGTATTCTCATTTCAAACTCCAGGATATACGTCAAAGACGCCTAACGTTTGAACTCAGCGGCCAAGCCCTTCATAAACACCCTGGCGCGGTCCGCTGGAGTGAATTGTTAGGTGTCTATTTTCCTAGTTTATAGGACTCGATCTATTAAATGGATAAAATATTTTTGTTGCTTTACCTATAAACGATTTTCTTGGGATGAAGCCAAGATATCTGCTATCTTTGCTAGCGCCGCTATTGTCCCCGAGGACAAAATAGCTATCTTCTGGTATTTTTACTGGTTGGCCAGCTTTGGCATATTCGCCTGCATTATAATAATGATTCTTTCTGAATACTGCGGGCTCTGTTATTACAACTCCATTTATTAGGGCTTTTCCGTCCTTTATTTCAATCGTTTCTCCCGGAAGACCTACTACTCTTTTGATATAATTCTTGTCGAATTTATCAGGGGCTATAAAAACAGCTACGTCCCCTCTTTTTGGCTCGGATTGCTTATATATTGTTTTGTTCACAAAGATCCTATCTCCTATCATTAAAGTAGGCATCATTGTACCCGATGGGATCTTATATGCTTCTATAACATTTGATTTGACATATGAGCCGATGAGCTGTGATGGGCTTATGACAAATAAAAAGAATAATATGCCAAGTATGAGCAGGATTCTTTTCCCAATACTTATATTCCTAGTGAGATTATTTTTTACGTTAAAGTTTTTTGCGCATATATAAGCGTCGACAATAACATATATGCTATAAGCAAATCCGACAATGGCTAAAATAATCGCATAACCAGCTAAGGAATTGCTTATCTTAGTGGCGGGGTTTACCATATACAAGAAACCCGGAATTACAACGATGAGGGGTATACAAAATAATACAATTCCCCTTTTAATTCTTCCCACATATATCTGGCCTAGCCCGCTCAATATTACAGATAGCATGACTGCTATTAAGGGTTCTTTTGGTTTAAGATTGGCCATTGTTTTATTTCCTTTTTATTTTATTTATCGACACCTAACGAATAGTAATCAGCGGTGCGTCAGCATCCGCTGGATTTACTTGTTCTCGGAACCGATCCACGGTTCCATAAAAAGAGCGCCTATATTATTGCTTTTCCTTCTGATATAATCGAATTGCGTTAACGATCGAGTCGAATCTCGTTGACTCGTCGTTTCGCTTGTTCGATTATATCATATGTGTCAAGGCCTTAATATAATTTTTGTCTTATTGTATTGGATTTATTGCAGTTATGTTTATTTTATTTGATCGGTTACCCGAGAACATATAATATACGAATTCGCTTTTTGTGGCACTTTCCACTACCTTGAAGTTAAGTATAGCATGCTGATTTGATTTTTCAACACAATTTTATTGACATATTTCGTACTTTGCCTATAATAGCGTGAAAAGCGAAGTTCGTTTTTTCCGACATTTTGTACAAGAGGCCTTTTATGATCGAAGATATCTTGTCTGATTTCCAGAATTTCCTTATTTCACGTGGATTCGCGGATAAGAAGCACGCCCCGTTCTACGCGCACTGGGTGAGCAAATTCATCGCCTTTTCAAATAATGAGGTGAGTCCCTATTTTTCGGAAAAAAAGCAGAAGTTTCTTGAACAGTTATCCCGTTCTTCCGGGGTTACGGACTGGCAGAAAGAACAGGCGAAAACGGCCTTAAAGCTTTACTTTGAGCAGTTCGATAAAAACGCCGCGAAGCTTTATTCAGATTCGGTCCTCCCGCCGGCAAATGATAAGATCGACCCTCCTTCTATCATCAAAATGCTGAGTGAGGCGATCAGGATTAAACACTATTCATACAAGACCGAGCGCGCGTATATCAACTGGGTAAAGATTTTCTTTGAATATTTAACTGATGTTAAAAAGAAGGACGTACAAAAAGCGGGCCTCACAAGCGTGGACGTACGCGACTACCTAAGCTTCCTCGCCTTAAGAAAAAGGGTTTCTTCTTCGACGCAAAATCAGGCATTTAACGCCCTGCTATTCCTCTTCAGGGATGTGTTAAAAATCGAACTGGATTCTATCGGTGAGTCGGTTCGCGCGAAACGCGGCCCCAAGCTTCCCGTCGTCCTGACCAAAGACGAGGTCCTTGAGATATTCAAACATGTGTCGGGAAAGGATAAATTAATATTGCAGTTGCTTTACGGAACCGGGATGCGTATTTCGGAATTAACGTGCCTGCGGGTAAAAGACATAGATTTCGGGACAGGCCTGATCTTCATAAGGAGCGGCAAGGGTGACAAGGACAGGAGCACCATCTTACCGGAATATCTTAAGAATGAATTGCGGGCGCATCTGGAAGAGGTAAAAAAACTGCACGAGAAGGACCTCACCGCCGGTTACGGAGAGGTGCAAATGCCTGATTCACTCGAGCGAAAATATCCAAATGCCGCGAAAGAATTCGGATGGCAATTCGTTTTCCCGTCGGCAAGACTCTCGCCGGATCTCCTGGATGGCAAGATCAGGCGTTTTTATATGACCCCGAAGGCAATACAGAACGCTATGGCGAAAGCGGTAGAGAAAGCCGGCATAATCAAACATGCCACCGTTCATACTTTAAGGCACAGCTTCGCGACGCACCTTCTGATAGACGGGGTCAATATAAGGCACGTGCAGGAGCTGCTCGGGCATAACCATGTGGAAACAACTATGATATATACTCACGTAATACGCGATATTACTAACGTCCCGCAGAGCCCGTTGGATAAGCTTTACGCGGCCGAAGGCGCGGCCGCCCCTCTTAAGGGGACGATTTAAGTGTATATTTCGCGCCGGTGGCCTATTTTTATCACCTGTATCAATATCTTCCTCGCGACCACGCAGTAAATTACTCGATAATCGCCTACCCGCAAAGACCTTAACCCCTTAAGCTCACCCATAAGTTTTTTGCCCATTAAAGGTTCTGTCCGGAGCCTGTCTAAGGAATAGGCTATACGGTCGGCGACGTTTTTATGTTTTTTTGTGAGTTGTTCGAGATATTTAAAGGCTGATGGCGAGATCTCAAGGTTATACATAACCTAATTTTGTCTTAGCCTTATTCCAGGAAATGCCCTTCCCCGCCCGTAGCTCATCCTGAGCTTTTCTGATTTCCCTTAAGAGTTTTCTGTCGGAAAGAATGTCTAAAGTCTCAAGAAGGCTTTCGTAATCTTCTTCTGAAAGGACAATGGCCTCAGGCTTGCCGCGCCTTGTTATGACGCAGCGGTCGAAACTTTTTTTAAGCTCATTAAGTATCTCCGGCAGTTTCGGCCGAAGTTCGGTCAGTGAGATCGTAACTGTACTCATCTTCTACCTCCGGATATACTATACATGATTATGTACATTATGTCAAGCGCATTATAATTATTTAACCATACCCTGAGAAATTACGCCGATGGATTTTTGGTAGTCGGCTAGCGAGGAAAGATAGTCCGCGATCGAGGAGGCGTGACTTTGTTTGGCCGAGACGAGTGAGGTCTCGGCGTCGGTGACTTCTATAATAGAGCTGAGGCCTTCTTCATAGCGCGCCTGTAATATCTCAAGGTTTTCGGTGGCCTGCTGAAGGAGTTTTTGGGTGGCGGCGACGCGCTCTTTCGCCTCATCGAGCGAGAGGATCGCTTTTTGGACCTCTAGACCTACACTCAAAGTCTCATCCTGGATGCCGAGTTGCGCCATCTTCAGGCTCGCCTGCGCGGCCTCTATCTCGGATTTGGTCCTAAAACCGTCGAACCACGGCCAGCTGACCTGGGCGCCCGCGTTCCAGTTCCTGACATTTCCGACACCCGGGGTATCGGTATCGCTTACCTGATGGTTACCACCGAGGGAGACCGCCGGCCAGTTGCCTTTCTTCTTGGCTTCGAGGTCCGCCTGAGCGGCGCGCGCCTGCGCCTGCATTTTCTGCAACTCGACGCGGTTCGCTGCGGCCTGCTTCAGTGCCTCCTCGAGATTCGCTTCGGCCGGTTTGAAATCTTTTATCTCGGCCACTTCGTAGTCCGTACCGCCGGAGTTACCCATTATGCTGTTGAGCGAGGCCTTTGCGAGTTCAAAATCCTTATTAGCTGTGACGAGATCGAGATTCGCGTTTGCGACGGAAAGTTCCGCTTTTGTGACGTCATATGGCTGCTGGAACCCCACTTCGTAAAAACCTTCCGCGCGCTCCAGATGGACCTTCGTCATATCGAGTTTATCTTTCGCCGTTTCAAGAAGCAGTTGCGCGCGCATCACGCTAAAGTACGCCTTCTCGGCGTTAAGTATCGTGTTCTCCTGTGTCTCGAGAAACTCATATTGCGCCGCTGAGAGCGTCTCGTTCGCCGCCCTGATCTGATTAAGGGTCTTGCCGAAATCCCAGATAAGCTGGCTTATGCCGGTGTTCTCGGAGATTACGTTATATCTCTTGTCGAAACCAGGAAGGGAGCTTGCCGTAGCGCCTGATACGGCAAAAGAACCGAAGGTAACCTTCGAAGTGTCGTAATGCGTGTATCCGCCTGTCGTCGAGACCCGGGGAAGATAACCGGATTTCGAGATCCCGGCCTTCGCCCTGTTCAACTCTACCTTGCTTGCCATTTGCTGGAGTTTTGGGTTATTGGCGAGCGCGGCTTTAACGCAGTCATCGAGGAGGAGCGTCCTGGCCTCCTCGGCATACGATGCCGCTGGAACGAGCGCAGCAAGGACAAAAGACAATATTATTACCTTCCTTACATATGACATCACATCGTCCTCTTGAATGTAAAGGTCGCTATCGTCAGCATAATCGCCGTAAAGATTACCAGGAAGACAAGATCGCCTTTTATCGCGACTATATCCGCGCCTTTAAATATCAGGGCCTTAAGCGCGTGAACCGCATAGGCCTCGGGATTCACCTTCGCAAACGCCTTGAGCCAATCGGGAAAACTCTCAATGGGATAGACCGCTCCGCTCGGGAAAAAGAATATCACGTTTAGAAAACCTCCTACCAGCCCGACGATCCTCGGATGATTCGCCCTGCCCAAAATGATGAACATCATGCTAAGGAGTCCGAGGGCGGATAAGATGATTATAAAAAATAACATCGCAAATGATTCGAGGCCGCCTTCCAATTTTATGCCGGTCAAAATCATACTGCCTACTAAGACGATAAACGACATAACCGTAGTGATAAAGACGCCGCTTATTATGATACCCACGGTGATATCCCGTTTAGTCAACGGGGTCGAGAGGTAGCTTTCATGAATGCCGAGAAACTTATCCATGGCCAGATTAAACGCGCCTGTGATCATGGTCCCCATAAATATCGCCATAACCACTACCCCGGGGACCAGTGAGGCATCGTAATCTATCTTCTTGAATAACTCTACTGTCCTGAGATGCGCTTTTGTCGGGTCCCCGCGCACTGAAAGATATTCTGATTTCAGGTAGGCCAGCGACTGGGATACAATACTCGAAACCCCGTTCGCGGAGATAGGATCGGCGTTATCGAGGAATAGCCCGATCTGCGGCTTGGTGTTCTTTATCAGATCCTCGCTGAATCCGGCCGGGATTATCAGCGCCGCCTTGCAAAAACCATTCTTCGCCAAATCGAGCGCCTCTTTCTGGTCGCTTAACCGGATGACCTCTATTGCCCTGGGCCCTTCCTGCATCGCCTGAAGAAGCTCGATAATCCGCCTGGAATAAGGACCATTATCTAGGTCGACAACCGCGAGCGGGAGGCCTTTGAGCTGACCCTGAAAAGAGTTTCCGATTATCACGAGATACAGCAGCGGCAATAAGATGCTCGCGACCATCATAAATGGATTTCTCGTAAATCTCCTTAAATCTCTTTCTACAACAGCGGCTATTCTCATTCCAGCCTCTAAAATAATTTTCTCGGAACGCCGGCGCCTATCAGGAAATTCACCTTCTGCGGCTCTCCTTCCCTGATCGATTTGCCTGTATAATGTATAAATACATCTTCTAGGGATTGCTCATGAACCGCGAGATACAGGATAGAGACATTCGATTTCTTGAATTCGTCTATCAGCATAGGCATCGCCTTCGCTACATCTTCCACGTAAATTATTAAAGTTGAATCCTTCTGGGCTACATTCTTAACGAATTCCACAGATTTTAACCTTTCCAATGCCGCGGAGGTTATCTCGCTTAAAGAGACCTCGATGATATCGTAACCGCCTATGTTTCTCTTTAAATTTGAGGGGGAATCCAAAGCCATAATCTTGCCGTAATCTATAATCGCCACTCTATCGCATAATAGATCGGCCTCTTCCATATAATGTGTAGTTATAAATATGGTCAACTTCGCCTCTGAGCGTATCTTCTGTAATAAATCCCAGATCACGCGCCTCGACTGCGGGTCAAGGCCGATAGTCGGCTCGTCGAGAAAGAGCATGTACGGCTTATGTATGAGCCCGCGCGCAATCTCGAGACGCCGCCTCATTCCGCCGGAATATGTCGCGACTAAATCATCGGCCCTCTCCTTCAAACCTACGATATCCAGGAGATATCTTACTCTTTCGCGTCTTTCTTTCTTTGGGACCTCGTAATATTTACCGTAGATATCCAGATTCTCCCACCCAGTCAGATCCAGATCGCTTGTCATCGCCTGGGAGACGACTCCGATCGCCCTTCTTACTAAATCAGGGTTCTTCCTGATATCGTAACCTTTTATTTTCGCGCCCCCTTGTGTCGGCCTCATCAAACATGTAAGCATCCTTATAAGGGTCGTTTTGCCGGCGCCGTTAGGGCCAAGAAGGCCGAAGATCTCCCCCTCTTCGACGGTAAAGCTTACGTCGTTTACCGCGACTGTGGCCGGCGGAAATTTCTTGATTATATTTTGCACTTCAACCGCATATGCCATAAAATTTTACCTTGTGATAAACGAAACCGTGGCGGTCATTCCCTGTTTTAAAACGCCTCCGGGCTCGCCTATCTTAACCTTTACTTTGAATGTCGTTATATCCTGCCGCCCGCGCCTTACGTCACGCTGTGTCGCGAACCCGCCCTCGCTGTTTATCTCAGAGACCCGCCCTGTGAATTCCTGGCTGGGGAGTGAATCTACTTTTACCTTTACGAGATCGCCGAGCTTTATCTTGGAGACCTGCGTCTCGTCCACATCGACGCGCACCCATACATCCTTGAGGTTTACTATCGTAAGGATGGTCGAACCCGCAGAGACATATTCTCCCGGCTCATAAGCCTTTAGCGTTACGTTTCCCGATAACGCCGAACTTATCACCGTATCATCGAGATTCACTTTCGCGACTTGCAGCGCCGCCTCGGCTTGTTTTACGTTCGCCTCGGCATAGGACTTCTGCGCTTCAGCCCTGTTTAAGCCGGCGACCGCCGTATCGTAAGCGGTCTGCGCCTTGTCCTTGTCGTTTTGCGAGACGAGTTTTCTATCAAGGAGTGCGCTGTATCTGCCGAGGTCGCGTTTGGTATCCTCTAAATCGACCTTGGCCTTTTCGATGTCCGCTGCCGCTGTGAGCACACTCGCCTTTACCACCTCGAGGTTCGCCTGTGCCTGATCGAACTGGGCTTTTTCCTTCCCGCTGTCCAATACAACGGCAATCTCGCCGTCCTTAACGTAATCGCCTTCCTCAAACCTGACCTCTTTAATCCGCTCTGTGATCTTCGGGGCGATGTTCAGTTCGGTCCCCTCGATCATACCGGTCGTCTGGATTATCTCCTTCGGCAGTCTCCTCGGCATAAGATAAGCGACCGCCGAAACCAATATGCTCAAAACTATCAGAAGGAACGCCACTTTTTTTAAATATTTTTTCATTTTAACAGGCCTCCAAAAAATATCCGTTTTACCGTGTCAGCGGCGCGCTGGGCCGAAAAACCGGCTTGACTAAAGTGCATCACAAGCGCCGGAACTTGCATCATACCCAAAAGATTAAGGGCGGCAACCGAAGGATCGATGCCCTTGAACTCCCCGGCCTCGATGCCTTCTTTTATTATCCCGGCGATCAATTTGGAATACGGCAGTATCGCTATCTTTATCAATTGTTCTTTCATTATCGGGGTATCGCCCCCCCTGTCAAGTACGCCGTGGAATATGCTCTTCTTCCCGGTGAAACTTCCGAAGTGAAAATCTATGAGCCGCTCTAGCTTCCGCTTTGGGCCGTGTATTATGCCGATCTCACCTTCGAGGGCCTGCCTGTAATTAGCCGCCCTCTCCTTGATCATGTTTATGTAGAGATCCTGCTTGCTCCTGAAATAATGGTATATTATGCCTTCGGAGACGCCGGCGGTGCGCGATATCTCTCCCGTGGTCGCCCTCTCAAAACCGTGTTTGGCTGCCACGAGAATGGTCGCGTCTATTATCTTCTGCCTTGTGTCTGTATGTACGGCTACGCCGTTTGCCATTTCTTCTCCTGATCAAAACCCTTATTGAGTGAGTGCTCACTCAATATATAATTATAACGATAAACATCGATTATGTCAATGGGAACTTAACGAGGGGTTAGTGCGGGATATTTCTTTTATCCCTGTGTATAATTGATAATAATATGGATGACGCTATAATGCCGAATATGATCCCCAGCGAAACAGTTATGGGTATTTCATAAACTTTCGATATAAGCATCTTCACTCCTACAAAACACAGTATAATCGATATTCCGAGTTTGAGGTAACGGAAAGCGCCCATCATCCCGGAAATGACGAAGAATAGAGAACGCAGGCCGAGTATCGCGAATATGTTCGACGTATAGACTATAAAAGGATCTGTGGTGATCGCGAGCACTGCGGGGATCGAATCCATGGCGAATATGACGTCGCTGGATTCGATCATGAGAAGGGCTATGAACAGGGGCGTCGCGGACCATAAACCGCTATGAGAAACAAAGAACCTGTCTCCGTGATACTCGGGGTTGACGCGGAAGAACCTCCTGAAAAGACGCAGTACCGGGTTCTTCTCCGGATCGAATTTCTCCTCCTTGCGCATCGCGAGCTTTACGGCCGTAAATATAAGGAACGCGCCAAAGACGTATATTATCCAATCAAAAGCCTTGAAGAGCCCCACGCCCGCGCCTATAAAGATGCCCCTCATGATTATCGCGCCGAGGATGCCCCATTTCAATACGCGAGGCTGATAGGAAGGCGGTATTCTGAAATATTCGAATATCATTATGAAGACAAAGATGTTGTCGACGCTTAAGGATTTTTCTATAACGTACCCTGTAAGAAATTCCAGCGCCTTTACATTGCCGAGCATAAAATATATCCCGATGCAGAACAATAACGCGGCGCCGACCCATACAGCGGCCCATCCCAGGGCCTCCCTCATGGATACCGTGTGGGCCTTTTTGTTCTGGATAAAAAGGTCATAATAGAGCATCGCGGCTATCGCGATGCCGAATATTATCCATAGCTCAAACCTGGCTGTCATATGAGATCATCTCCCGTAACGAAGCGTTCATTTTAATATGACTTTGAGGAAATGCAAAAGAAAATAGGTAAGCCATGCCGACGTGAAAGGAACTATAAGCCACATCACGAGGTTCCTTATTATGTGATGCTTTTTCAGGCTTTGTTTTATCCCCAGATCGGCGCAGCCGAGGCCGGTCAGGCTCGCGGTCACTGTCACCGATACGGAGAGCGGGATCCCTTTTATGGACGCTACCAGGAGCGCGGTGGCACAGATCAATTCGATAAATATCGCTCTCACAAAACCTATCTCTCCCATCTCCCTCTCGTCGGTCTCGAGCGCCGCCTTGCCGAAGATCAAAGCGCCCGCCGCGATACCCACGCCTGCTATAAGTATGCCCCATCTGGTATCGATAAAACCCACCGCGACCACGGGGGCCATCGCCTTGCCGACGCCGTTCGCTCCGCCGGCGAAGGCTACATAACAACCCGAAAAGGAAAGCATCGCACCGAGAATAGCTTTCACCTTCCCCTCTTCCTTAAGGCGGTGAAAGTCTGTTACGGCTTTTAGGTTGAGGGTTTTACCGATAATAAACGCGATGCCGAAGGCGATTATGGGCGAAAGGAACCACCAGACGAGGATGTCGACGTACCTCTCTGCGGCCATCGTGTCATAATAGATCCCTACCGCCGCGATCGACGAGACGATAGCGTAAGTCGTTGGGATCGATACCTTGAAGATGCTGGATACGAAATCATAGGCGGCGGAGACTGCCATCACGACAAAGACGATATAAAAGCAGGATTTGAAGGTCCGGATCGGGACTATGCCTTCGCTTAAAGTCTTTAGGACGGGAAGGCCGAATATTATAGCGCCGAGGATCACGAAGATCGCGATCAGGGTGAGCGCTTCTTTCTTAGTGCGGACGCCGGTCCGGTAGGCCGCCTCCATCTCGGCGGCCGTGTTGTTCGCGCCGACGTTCATCGCGAGGAAGACCGCGATAAGGATTATAAAAAAGGTCATGGCTAGAATTATACCATATTCCCTTTTACGATCGTATGTTTTACTTTTAGGTCCTTATCGAAGATGACGATATCCGCGTCTTTTCCCGCCTCCAGAGAACCTTTTTCCTTTTCGATACCCAGGACGCGCGCAGGATTCAGGCTTGCCATCCTGACCGCCTCGGGAAGGCTTACCCCGGCGAACTTTATCATATTCTTAACCGCGTCGTCAAGGCCTATGACGCTCCCGGCTAACTTTCCGTTCTCAAGCCGCGCCTTTTTGCTCCTCACGCGCACTTTTAGGCCGCCGAGCATAAAGACCTTTCGTCCGTCGCCTATTCCGTCGGATATCAGGATGACCTTATCGGCCCCTTTCGCCTCGACCGCTAATTTTATCGTAGCGGGATCGACGTGGATCCCGTCAGCGATGATATCTGCCGTCATATTATCGATAGTAAGCGCTGCGCCTATGAGGCCGGGCTCGCGGTGATGGAAAGCGGGCATCGCGTTAAAAAGATGGGTTACATGCGTCGCGCCTTTTCCGGCGGCAGCCTCGACTTCTCTATAACCGGCGGTCGAGTGGCCGATAAACGGTTTGATGCCGCGGCCGGTCAAGGCCTTCAATAAACGCATTCCGTTTTTTACCTCGGGCGCGAATGTCATTGCCTTGATGATGCCCTTGCCCTCGGAGAAGACATCCTTCATCGCGGAGTGGCTGAACGGACATATGTATTTACGGTTCTGGGCGCCGCTTACCCGCGGGTTCACGAACGGTCCTTCGAAATGGATGCCTAAAAGATTTGTATCGGGATTATCCTTGATGAAATTTTTGACTGCTTTTGCCGTCTTCAAAAGCATCGAGGGAGGAGATGAGACTGTCGTCGCGAGAAAACCCGTAACGCCGTGCCTCGCCAGCCGGCCGCACATCTCTTTTAGATCTGAACTATTGAGATCGCCGGCCCTGTCAGCGAAGAGGCCATGGACATGGATATCTATGAAACCCGGCGAAACGAAAAGGCCTTTGGCATTTAAGATCTCGTAACCCCTGAGAGACGCTCTGCCGACCGACGAGATCTTTCCGTTATTTATGAAAAGTGCCTTGTCCCTCTCGACCCTGCCGGGTAATACAACGTCACCGTTTATTATGCATAATTTATTGGAAGTAGGCAGCAATTGAACTTCTTCGACCCATTACTCATTGAATCTGACCAGATTTTTCCCGTCAAAATATAGATACTGGGTCTTGCTAAGATAGCCGGCGTCTACCGGAAGGCCGCTGTATCTGCCGTAATATGTCCACTTCTCTTTGGCGTTGCCCCATTTGCCGTTATTGTCGTATTCCTTCAGGTCCGGCTCGCCCCACTGGGCGATGACCTGCTCCTTAGTCAGGCCGGCCCTGAGGAATGATGTGCCGAAGGGATGTTCCATTATCTCTTTGGGAGTCGGAGGCTCGATGCCGGCGCAACCGTTGATATAGATCAATATGACAGATAAGACAGCAAACGCAGAATATCTGAGGAAGCTCTTTGGCATCTTCTTACCTCCGTTTTTTGAGGACCAGATTCGTCCTTAACGATTTAATATTATAGTCCCCTTTGGATTTAAAGTCAAAATTATAAAATTTCCCCTTCCGTCCGAATGAACCGTTTCTGTCCGCAAGCCCGCAGAATTCGTCGAAAAGAAGGGCCCTTGTCCTGGCCCGCGAGGTTATCGTTGAGTTAAAGGAAGGGCTTGTAACTTTAAATATCAGTTCGTCATCGAAAGTCCTGCGTTTCGGGTCAAAAGTCTCAGCATGCTGAATATATCTCGCATCAACTTGGATATCCCCCCGCCTTTCGGACCATGAGACATCCTCCCATACGAAGTCATTGATTCCCGATGGCGTCCAGAGGTCTATGATATAAAGTCCGCCGTCCTCGAGCGATGCGGCAACAGACTTCAGGTGCGACAGTATATCTTCATCGGTCAATAGGTATCTAAACGAATCGAGCATACAGATCGCGCATCCGAACTTGCGACCCGGATCGAAAGCCTTAATATCCGACCGCAGGCATTTCACACCCAAACCCTCGGCCGCTGCCTGTCTTAGGACAAAATCAACCATCTCCTTCTTCCCGTCGATGCCGACAACCTCATATCCGCGGCGGGCGAATTCCCTCAGATGTATGCCTGTCCCGCAGGCGATATCAAGTATGGAGCGCGCCTTTACTTCAGAATACCTCTCGATGCAACTCTCTATGAAGTCGCACTCCGGCTTCCTGTCCCAATCGTAGGCGACGTCGCAGTATTCGGGGTATGAATATGCGTCTTCCAATCCAAATTTTGATTTAGCAAAATTTGGGCTCAATGAAGGCCGTACCTGTCCAAGGCGGCTTCAAACATCATATTTATCATCCTCTCGTATGAGATTCCCATAAGTTCCGCGACCATGGCGAAATAATCATCCCGGGCTAAAGATGGGAGCGGGTTTATCTCCAGAGCGTAGATTTGTTTTTTCAGGTTAACGCGGAAATCGATCCTTGCGAAGTCCCTGCATTCCAGCCCCCCGAACGCTTCAAGCGCGAGTTTTTTTATCCTCCCCTCGAGTTCTGCATCGATATCCAAAAGGTCCCTGTACTTCAGGCCTCGCTTAGCCATGCAGCTTTTATTGAAGATATGGCTGCTTAAGCCCGTCTTTTTCTCCACATGCCGCTGCACCACCGGCAGGATAACCGGATCCCTGTTCCCTATTATGCCTACGGTAAATTCCCATCCGTCTATAAATTTTTCTACGAGGGCCGGCTGCCTGTATCTTTTAATTATCTTATTCACTTGCTTCCCGAGAGAAGCCGTGTCCCTGACTACCGAATCGGGGCCTATCCCTTTAGCCGAGCCTTCGTATCTTGGTTTTACGATAAGGGGGAAATTAAAACCTTTAGGAAAGGCGACTCTGCCATATTCGGCGCATTCGAAGTATTTAGGGGTTGGTATGTTATGATACATGAATATTTTTTTTGAGATTATCTTATCGAGCGCGATAGAGAGCGTAAGCGCATCCGAACCGCTATAAGGGATACCGAGGATATCCAATAGGACCGGGACCTCGGATTCGCGGTTCCTTCCTGAAAGGCTTTCCGCTATATTAAAAACTATGTCACATTTGAGGGAATTCAGCTTGGCGAGGAGTTGTTCGGATGAACCGATAGGTATGACCCTGTTTCCGCCCGAATTCAGGGCCTCTTCGACGGCGGAGATAGTCTCCTCGCTGTCATGTTCGGCCCATAGATCGCATGGACTTCCCGGGGAGAGTTTATGAGATTTAACATCGAATGTCAGACCGACAAGGAGCCCCATCACTCCATCTCTTACGTTACAAGCGTAATTAAGCTACTCTTTCAGCCCGGTAAGCGCGATCCCCTGTATGAACGTCTTCTGCGCGAAGAAGAACATTACCAATATGGGCAATATGACCATCGCCGAGGCGGCCATCAACAGATGCCACTCTGTCCCCCCGTGCTGGCTCTGGAATATCTGCAGCCCAAGGGAAAGGGTATAGGTCTTCTTATCGGTAAGAAATACCAACGGCCCCATGAAATCATTCCAGGCATACAGGAAATGAAAAAGCGCAACTACGGTGAGGACCGGCTTTGACAGCGGCAGGATCATCCTCCAGAAGATCTCGAACTCATTGCAACCGTCCACTCTCGCCGCATCCGTGAGGTCGCGCGGGATCGTAATGAAAAATTGTTTTAGCAGGAATATATTGAACGCGGCTCCGAATATATAAGGGAACCAGAGCGGCTGCAATGTCCCTATCCAGCCGAACGCCTTGAATACCCCGTAAAGCGGGACCATCACGATCGAGAACGGTATCATCATCGAAGATAACGTCAACATGAATATGAAATCCCTGCCGGGCCAGCGTATCCTCGCGAAACCGTAAGCGACAAGGGCGCTGGTGAATGTTGTGCCTATGACGCCGAGTATGCAGACTATAAGCGTGTTCTTCGCGTAGTTCAGGAACGGTATCTTGACGAAAACATCCAGGTAATTCCTGAACCAGAATTTTACCCTCTCGGTTATCTCCCGCGGCGGGACAAAAGTCCAGTAGGGCTCAGTCTTCTCGTATTGGGTCGGAAGTTTCTCTATCACCTGCACCCAACCCGGCTGAACTTCTTTTTCCGTATCGATAGGATAATAATCTTCGACTATCCTGTCGGCTATCTGGACCTGCAGGAGGGCCTTGCCGCCCTTTATCTGGGAGTTGGGGATAAATATCCTCTCTCCGTTCTTCGGCCCGTCCTTGACGACAGCGATCACGCCGGCTTCGTGCGTCACGATACCCTTCTTTACTTCGAGCCGTTTTCCGGAAAGTTGGATATAATAAGTCTTGGGTATCCATGTCGGCGGAAGGGTCATCGTCTGCTCTACGGGCTTCAGGGATGTTACCATGACCCAGATAAAAGGCAGCGCGAAGACGATCGAACAGGCGGTCAAAGCTAAATGCGCCAGCAATCTCATCCCTTTTCTCTCGGGCATAGGATCAACCTCCGTAATAGATTTTTTCTTTGGAGACGCGCGTAATGAGCAGGGTCAATATAAGTATTATGACAAATAATATCCACGCCATTGCGCTCGCGTAACCCATGCGGAAATCCTCGAACGCCGTCTGATATAAATAGAGCGCATAAAAAGTCGTCGAGCGCTGCGGTCCGCCGCCGGTCATGATGTAAGCCTGGGAAAAGATCTGGAAACTGCCTATGATCGCCATAATGACGTTAAAATATATTACGGGCGATATCATCGGTATCGTTATATTCCAGAGTTTGTCGAACCAGTTCGCCCCATCGAGATCGGCCGCCTCGATAAGAGAGACCGGCACGTCCTGCAGTCCGGCGAGATATATCACTATCATATTGCCCAAGCCCCAGAGGCTCATGATTATGATGGCGGGTTTGGCGAACCTGATGTCCATAAGCCAGTTCGGCGGGTGCGGGATGCCGACTCTCATCAGGAAATTATTGAAGAGCCCGTATTCACCGTTAAAGATCCACATCCAAAGTATCGAACCCGCGACCATCGGTACCAGGGAGGGTATAAAGAATATCATCCTATAAAAGGCCATTCCCCTTACTTTCGTATTGAGGAGCATCGCCAGAGAGAGCGAGGTCACTAACCCAAGTGGTATCATGAAGATAACGAAATAGCCGGTATTCCACAATGATTTCCAGAAGATCGGGTCGGTAAAGAGGTCCTTGTAATTGAGGAGTCCTATGAAACGCGGCGGTTGCAGCACGGAATAATTACAGAAGCTATAATAGAACGAAGCCAGGATCGGATATATCACAAATATCGAGAAACCGACCAGCCACGGCGAGGTAAATAGGATGCCTTTTACCAGTTCTCTCTTTTCTTCTTTTGTCATCTCTTCTTTTCTACTCTCTTTGATATCTCGAGTTCCCTGTCCAACCTCCTCTGCATCGCTTTTCTCACGTCCGAAAGAACGTCTTTCGGAGAGGCCTTAAGGTCCCTTACCAGCTCATAGGCAAAGATCATCTCGCGCTGGTACTCCGGCCATATGATCATCTTCGGCGCGATAAAAGCGTCCGGGCTTTCGGCCAATGCCCTGAAAACCCGTATATACGGGTTTTTATGCCTGGCGTAAAAACCTTCGCTCACTTCCTTAAGGGGCGTAAATTTCCTCTGCCCTTCGCACAACAGTTCCATGGCTTCCTGCGTATTTACGAAACCGATGAACTTGAATCCTTCGGCCGGATGTTTGGCTCCCCTGGGGATGACGAGTACGTCCGCCTCGATATAAGAGACGTCCCTAAGTTTCCCCTCGTCGGACGGGAATGGGCCAACGGCCCAATCCATTCCTGCGGCATATTTGTCTATAAAATTAAACATCCACACGCCCTGCGTCGTCATCGCGACTTTTGAAGAGAGGAAAGCATTCTGAGGCGAGGCGAATACTCCGAAGCTGCTCGAAAATTTTTTTATGTTCTCGACACCGTACTTCTCGGAATATGATCTCACCCATTCATAAGCCTTAATGTTACGGGGTTCGTCGGTTGTGACCGTATCCTTTCCGTCCCATAACTTTCCGCCGAACCAATAGCCCCATAACCATGGCCACCAACCCGGCTCTGACGGGAGAAAACCCATCTGTATGATCTTTCCCTTGGCCAGGAGGTTCTTGTAATTCGTCCTGCTCTTTAATTCGTAAAACGATATCGGTTTGTTATTGCCGGGCAGCTTGATGAGGGTAAGTTTTTCCGTCATCGCATCAAGTTCCTGGATCGTCTTGGGAGGCACGTTCGGGTCAAGCCCCGCTTCCCTGAAAAGCCTTTTGTTCCAATGCAGCGTGATAGATGCCGGAGTCGACGGAAGGCACCACATCTTTCCCTTATACTTGCATATCTCCCAGAAGACCGGCAGGTAACGGTCTTCCGTTATGCCGGCTTCGCGCAGATAATCATCTATGCAGAGGATGGCGCCCTTTTCCGCGTAAGCGGTGACAAGCCACATCCAGACGCCCGCGACATCAGGCGGATTGCCTCCGGTCGTAGCCATAAGTAACCGCCTGTCGATCTCGCTTACCGCATTCATCTCGACCTGGATGGCCTTTCCGTCTTTATTCCTGAATTTCTTGGAATTAAAAAGATCTATGACCGCCTGCATCGCCTCAGCCTCGAAGCCGGTCCATTTTTCCCAGTAAGATACTTTAACTATATCCGACGAATCCTGCTCCCTGGCGCAGCCGGCCAGTTGAAAAGCCAAAACCGCGATGGACAATAAAACGATGGATTTTTTCATCCAGCCCTTCTATTTTCCTTCTTTTAACAGCTCGTTAGCTTTCGGCACTATAGTGTCGACCGCCGCCTTTACCGATTTGAGGCCGTTAAACATAAGGTCGAATTCCGGAGTTATGTAGAGGTCGCGGATCTCGCGCCACTTGGAATTGAACGGGTCGTATACCGCGTACTTTACCGCCTCATTAAGCATCTTCTTGTTGGCCGGCGGTTTATTGCTTCCCGCAAAATGCTCGCTTTCGGCTATCTTTTTGTTGGCCGGCTGAGCGAGCCCGGATTCCGCAAGTATTATCTGGCCGTCATCGCCGCTTAACGCTTTCAATACCTCCCATGCCTGATCGGGATACTTGGACGTTTTGAGTATGCTGTATGCGGTCCCGCCTGTCCCGAATCTCCTTATTCCCTTTGGGCCCTTGGGGAACATCGCGACATCCCAGTCGAAATCCTTGACCTTTCTTACCATAGGCGTCTCCCATATCCCCGAAAGGAACATCGCAACCCTTTGCATCATGAACAGCTGGATGACACCGAGGCCGAGGTTGCGCATCGTGCTCGAGGTGGGCGATACCTTATGTTTATACGAAAAGTCCACCATAAACTGCAGGCCCTCTATCGATTCCGGCGAACCCATGAGGCATTTTGTGGGATGTTTGATATCATCGACGAGTTTTCCGCCGTTCGAGAGGATGAAGTTGGGCCACATATCGCTGTAAAAACCGTACTGGATTACTTTGCCGTCCTTGTCTACTTTGGTCAGTTTCTTCGCCTTGTCCAAAAGGTCGTTCCAGTCCCAGTCATCGGTAGGATAGGGGACACCCGCCTCATCGAAGAGTTTCTTGTTGTAATAGACGCAGGCGAAAGGCGCCGTATCCCTCGGGATGCCGAGGATCTTGCCGTTAACCGTATATCTGTCAACGACTTCCGGGAAGAAATCGCCGAGGTTGAACGCCTTGTCCTTATCCATGAAAGGTTCGAGGTCGACAAAGACATCTTTGCCGGCGAAAGATACGAACATATTTACTTCGGATGCGATGATATCCGGCGCTGACCTTCCGGCGATCTCGGTCAGCACCTTGCTGACGTAACTTCCGAACGGTATATGCTCGAGTTTTATCTCGATATCCGGATGAGATTTCTGCCAGTTATTTATCGTGCTTGAGATTATCTCTATCTCCTCCGGGCTCCCCCAGAAGGCGACCTTTATCGGTACTCTCCTGGGCTTTCCTGCTCCTTCTCCGGTTCCGCAGCCGACTGCCTGTAATGCGAAAACAAGGATGATAAAACACGCCAAAAATCTACGGGATCTTTTCATCGTATTCTCCTTAATGAGGCCATAAGTTACGGAACGCAAGTGACGTAACTTATAAGGCCGAATTAACCCCGCAGCCTGCGCAGAAAATTTCAACGAAATTTTTGAGCGTTTAGGCAAGGGGTACAATGCCTTTAAGCATTCATAAATATCCTTTGCAAAACGAGGCAGGCCGCGCCCATTGCGACGGCATTTCCGCCCAGCCTGGCAGGCACTATCCTTAAATTCCTTATATTCTCCTCGCGCGCCCAGGAATGTACGGTCCGCTTTACGGAATCCATAAACACCGATCCGGCCTGCTCTATCCCGCCTCCTATAACGACGACTTCAGGGTTCAAGAGGTTCACCAAAAAAGCTATTTTCTTGCCGAGCTGACCGCCGGCATTCTCCAGCAATTCGTTGGCTAGTTTATCTCCGGTCCTGGACGCCTCGATCACCAGATTAAGGCTTATCTTCTCGGGACTATTTCCGGCCAATTCGAATATCCTCGATTTCGTTCCCTTATTTATCGCTTCATTAGCGTAATGGCCGATGCCGAGGTCCAACTCCCATGTGCCGAGACCGAGAGATTCCTGCCTTCTAGTTTCCGAGTCTTGCGAGGCGGGGTTGAAGATGCCGACTTCCCCGGCTGAGCCTTTCGATCCCCTGTATATCTGCCCGTTTACGATAAGGCCGCATCCGACACCGGTGTACATATATATCATATCCTTTATCTCCGACTCGAAACCGAACCAGCGCTCGCCGAAGACGGCGCACGCCGCGTCATGCTCGACCAGAGTCGGTATATCGAATTCCTTTTCGAATATATCCTTGAGCGATATGCCCGATATAGAGACCATCGAAAGGCCCATCGCGCCCAGCCACCTTATCGTCTGGCCTTCTACATCGATGACGCCGGGTATCCCGATCCCGAGTCCCTTTACCTTCCCGGGCTCGATCTTGGATTTGGCGAGTATCTCCTCGACCGTCTCGACCAGCTTGTCGATTATCACCTCGCTGTTATCGGAAGGCCTCTCCTTCTTTACCTCACAGATGACCTGCATCTTGGGATCGACAAGGATACCCACGATGTTCAACGCCGTTAGCCCCACGCCGATTATATAACCGAATTTCGTATTGAGTTCGACCAGTGTCGGCCGCCTGCCGCCTGTGGATACGTCAAAACCTTTCTCCGTGATCAACTCTCCCTCGATGAACTCGTTTATGTAATTGGAGATCGTGACGATATTGAGGCCGGTCTGGCGTGAGATCTCGGTCCTTGAGATCGGACCATGTTTTACGACAAGTTCGAGGATCGAGAGATTCTTTCTCTGCTTATCCGACAGGATCCTGTCAACGGCCAATGTGTTCTTTGCCTTTATGGTCCTCATGGCTTAGCCCCTTATTTTATGTTGACGGAATAATGCGTCTAACTTAAATTGATTTTCATAAGGACAGGACCTTCGTCGCTGTGCTTGAAGGGTATTATAGCCTCGCCCGATCTATATGAAAATTCCAGTTTCTTGCCGTCCGAGAAGACATGTTTCGGTCTCTTCCTGATGGCTACCGTCAATTCGCCGTCCGACTTGGGATGGCCGTGCAATTCTACGAATATTGAACCGCCCTTTTCAAAGGCGCTCAATATCTGCGACGTCGAGAAGATTATCCTCGCGGCGCTGCCGTGTATCGGGAAATTCACCGGTATGATAAGGCCGGTCAATCCCGCCAGCGTAAGCGGCATGCTATAAGGCATCTTCCTCTCGTCTTTCGAGACCGGGTCCAGAAAAGTTATATAGCCGGATTCGGAATTCCTGTAATAATTCGCGACAAATAGGAGCGCGCGGCCTTCGGTAAAGGACTCTTGGGCGATCATCTTATCGTTCGTCGAAGAGGCGTTGCCGCGGATATCATCCATCTTCAATATGCGCGCCCATGCCTCTATGTTCTCCTGCGTAGAATATCCGAACGCGGTCCCAAGTACCAATGCCCATCCGCCTCCGAAATGTTTGACGAAACCGCAAGTGCTCCCGTCGGGAAGAAGCGCCATCGGTTCCGAATTAGGCTCGTTGAAGACCTGCACGGGATTAAGGACCGCTATCTCTTTGACGTCGAAGAATTCTATCGTCGGAACACGCGGCGCGACCTCATCCGCCTCTCCAAGTTTGAGGAATTGCTTTAAGGCCTCGCATGGTTTGAGCGAGAGATCATACTTCGGGACCCTCGGCAGGATGACCAGATGCCCGCCGTTTCCTACGTAATTCGCCAGAAGTTTCTGCGAATCCGCATCCATATATTCGAGCGAGACGACCCACGCCTGTTTGTACTTGGCCAGGTCCTTCGGCTTGGTAAGCTCGAGGTCCAGGATATCGTAATCGCAGTTTAGCATCTTCAGGACCTTTGCCATGCCCTCATAAAAGATGTTATCTCTTATCGTTTTCGGGTCATAGCTCAGGCCCATCTTCTCCAGATCATAATAATGGGTAAGTTCGGTGTAGTAATAGGGTTTATAGAAGAGAAGCGCTACTTTAGAGTCGGCCTTAGCCTTTGCGGCGAGCGCCCCGAATGTCGAGGCAAGTTTCCCGAAACGCCTTATGACCGGATATAAAGCGGTCTCCTTGCCGTCGTAATCCAAAGGCGTCTGCCAGTAGAACGTCGAGCCGGCCGCGGATTTGCCCTTGGGGTTCTTCCCCTGCGAGAACATGTAGAAATTCATCCCGGCGGCGCCGTATGCCAAAGCGGATTTGTAGAAGAGTTCCAGTTCATCGGGATAAGTGACGACGCTATGCTCCCTCGTCCCGGCCTGCATCTCGGCGACGAAAACCGGGCCGCGGTTTCCCTGTATCGCCCTAGTGAACTGCTGGATTATCGCCGCGTCGTGGAAATTCCTGTAAGAGATGTTCTCGGGGATATGGTTGACCGCAAGCATCACCTTAGGATAGAGCTTGGCGACGTCCTGATACATGGTTATATTAAGCGGATACTCGATCGCGCGGCCCGAAACCCATCCCGGGAGGTTATGCGTGAACGGTATCTGAATGCCCTTCTTCGTGACTTCCTTTAAAAGATACTCCACATACGCTGCGTAATAGTAACGCCAGAAGAGATGCCAATCGAGGGAAGCGGTAAGTTCGGTCAGTTTAGAGTGGCTGCCCGAAGGCGGGACTACAGAGGAGAAGCTTTTATATTTTGTCTTGTAGAGCGCGTTTAAGCGGTTTATCTTTTTGTATTTTCCTGAGAGATACTTCTTATAATAATCGAGCGCGGCGGGATTATAATCGGCTTCTCTATCGAGCCATGTGAATACCCCTATCTCATTACACAGCTGCATCGAGAGTATTATCCCGCCGGCCTTTGTTATCGAGTTCTCTTTTATTATCTCGAGGACCTTGTCGTACCATAGCTTGGCATACTTCAAGTACGTCGGATGCATCAGCGTCACGCGGGCATGGCTGAAAGGCTTGCCTTCCCTGCTGAGCGAGAGTATTCCCGGATGCGACGAGAGCAGCCATTGCGGTATGCCGTGATCCATGTATTCGGCGAGGATATAAGGGCCGGGCTTGACGATAAGATAAAGCCCGTTCTTCCGGCATAACTCTATGAAGCCGAGGAGGTTTCTCTGCGGATTCGTGTGGCCGGAGAAATCGAACTTTCCCTCTTCGTATTCGTGCCAGTCCCAGGGGATATAGGTGCTTACGGTATTAAGGTTAGCGGCCTTGGCTTTCTTAAGATGGACAGCCCAGTTCTCCGGCCTTATCCTGAAATAATGGACCTCGCCTGAATATACGTAAAAATCCTGTCCGCCCAATTTGAAGCTATCTTCTGTTATCTTAACGTCCATTAGTTATAGCCTCGGCGATCTGCTTCATAGTATAGAGAGATATTCCTTGATCTCGTAATCGGTGACACGGGCCCTGTATTTATCCCACTCTATCTTCTTGTTTTCGATGAATGAGGTGAACGCGTGTTCACCAAGCGCCTTCCTTACGACCGAGCTCTTCTCGGTCTCGCATATAGCCTCATAGAGGTCGCCGGGCAATGGCCTTATCCCGCGCTTCGTCCTCTCTTCCGTCGTCAGCTCGAAGACGTTCTCCTCTGTCGGGGTCATCAATTCATAATTCTTATCGATACCTTCAAGGCCGGCGGCAAGCATGACGCTGAAAGCGAGATACGGGTTGCATGCCGGATCCGGTGAACGATATTCTATGCGCGTCGCCTTCTCTTTTCCGGGTTTATATTCGGGAATCCTCACCAGCGTCGAACGATTCCTCTTCGCCCACGCGATATATACCGGCGCCTCATAGCCCGGGACCAACCTCTTGTAAGAGTTGACCCACTGGCTTGTGACAGCGGTTATCTCGCGCGAGTGCTTCAAGAGCCCCGCGATATAGCTCTTCGCTATTTTCGAAAGATGGTATTTGTCCTTCGCCTCGAAGAACGCGTTCTTATCGCCCTTGAAAAGCGACTGGTGGACGTGCATACCGGACCCGTTTACCCCGTAGACGGGCTTTGGCATGAACGTCGCGTAGAAACCATAGCGTTGCGCGACTTCTTTTACGACGACACGGTACGTCATGGCCGCGTCGGCCATCGTAAGAGCATCGGTATATCTCAAATCTATCTCGTGCTGGCTTGGCGCGACTTCATGATGGCTATATTCGACGCCTATTCCCATCGCTTCGAGCATAAGGACCGTATCGCGCCTCAAGTCTGAAGCCGGATCAGGCGGAATAAGGTCAAAATACCCGCCCGCATCAAGCGGCTCAGTCCCCTTGTTATCCTTGAAATAGAAGAACTCCAGCTCGGGCCCAACGTAAAAAGTAAATCCTAATTTCGCCGCGCGCTTCAGGTTTTGCTTCAATATATATCTGGGGTCTCCTTCGAACGGGCTGCCGTCCGGCCTTACGATATCGCAGAACATCCTAGCGACCGCGAACTCGTCCTTGGGCCTCCACGGCAACATACAGAAAGTATTCGGGTCCGGCCGCGCCACCATATCCGACTCGTCGATGCGCGCGAAACCTTCTATCGAAGAGCCGTCAAATCCCATACCCTCTTCGAGCGCACCCTCGAGCTCCTCGACGGTTATCGCGAACGACTTCACGAACCCGAGAATATCGGTAAACCATAATCTGATAAATTTTACATTGGCCTCCTTCGCCATCTTCAAAACATATTCTTTGTCCTTGATCGATTTAGCCGGCATTTGTTTCTCCTTTCCTTAATATCTGTTGGTTATCGGGATCCTGCGATCCTTGCCGAAAGCCTTCGGGGTTATCTTTACCCCGGGCGGGCTCTGGCGTCTCTTATATTCGTTTTTGTCTACCATCGCGATGATCTTCTTGACGACTTTCGCGTCGAAACGCTGCGCGACGATCTCGCTTACTGACTTATCCTCCTCGACATACAGCTTGAGGATCGCATCCAGCACATGATAAGGCGGAAGCGTATCCTGGTCTTTCTGGTTCGGCTTGAGTTCGGCGCTCGGCGCCCTCTTTATCGTCGTGATCGGTATTACCTCTTTCCCTGCTATGGCGTTCCTGTATTCGGCCAGCTGATAGACGACGGTCTTTAATACATCCTTCAGGACCGCGAAACCGCCCGCCATATCGCCGTAGAGCGTGCAGTAACCCGTCGACATCTCGCTCTTATTCCCCGTCGTCAGGACAAGCCAGTTGAATTTATTCGAAAGCGCCATCAGGATATTGCCGCGTATCCTCGCCTGAAGGTTCTCTTCGGTTATGTCGGCTTTGGCGTCTTTGAACTCCTTCTTCAGCATCCGCGCATATGCCTGATAGATAGTATTTATGGGTATAGCCATCGTCTTCAAACCCAGATTCCTGGCGACGGCTACCGCGTCAGTGCGCGTCTCTTCCTTGGTATACATCGAAGGCATCGTAACCGCGGCGACATTATCCTTTCCGAGCGCGTCGACGGCTATGCACGCGGTCAAAGCCGAATCTATGCCTCCGCTTACTCCGACTACCGCCTTCTTGAAGCCGTTCTTCGTCATATAATCTCTAGTGCCCAGGACAAGCGCCTTGTATATCTCCTCGACGCTGCCCAGTTTTTCCAGGCGGCGCGGCGGGAAAGGCGGCCTAATCTTGACTTCGCATCTCTTGAGCGAGAGTTCCTTAATCCTGTAATTATTGACGGCCGTCTTTCTCTTCGGCGCCTTCCTGTATTTGAGGTACTCCTCGGGGTTGAGGTCGAAGAGCGCTATATCTTCCTCGAACTGTTTTCCGCGCGCTAAAATACTACCCTTCCATCCTATCACCATGCTGCCGCCGTCGAAAACCAGTTCGTCCTGGCCGCCTACAAGGTTATCGTAGAGGATTATCGAGGCTGTCTGCTGCGCCCTCTCGACAAGCATCCTCTCGCGCGCCTGGAGCTTGCCCGCATGATAAGGCGAAGCTGAGATATTTATGATGACCTGCGCGCCCATATCGACCGCCTCGAAACTAGCGGGGCCGCAACACTCCCAGATATCCTCGCAGATATTCAGGCCGATCTTAAGGCCCTCGAACTTGAACGCAAAGGATTCGTTACCGGCCTTGAAATATCTTTTTTCGTCGAATACGCCGTAATTCGGAAGGAGTATTTTATGATATATGTGGATAAGTTCTTTGTCGCGGATAAGGGCGGCGGAGTTGTATAGCCCATCCTTTGTCTTGTCGAGACAGCCCGCAATTACGATGATATTATCGGTCTTGTGGACAATCTCATTTAGGGTTTTCATGGCGTCGTCGGCAAATTGGGGCTTTAAGAGGAGGTCTTCCGGAGGATAACCGGTTATAGCGAGTTCGGGGAGGATAACAATGTCACAACCCAATGATCTTGCGTCAGTTATGAACTTTATTACCTTTTCTTTGTTGCCCTGAAGGTCGCCTACGGTGGGATTCATTTGAGCCATGCCTAAGCGGATTGGGTCCATTTTTACCTCGCTAATTTAGCCCCCTATTATACCAGACTTTCCTTAAAATGCAAGAAAAGATTTTTTCCCGTGGAAATAGACAAGAGGCATAACCCATGCGGATTATGCCTCTTCTGCCATCTGCTATTAATAGCAGTCGTAAGACAAATTATATCCTGAAGAAGTTTTTTACTCTATTTCCCTTCCTTGCCAAGGACGACCACCATGGCAATAGCAAGCGCAAAGCAAGCAATGCTAAACCCGAGAAATGAGGAAGGTTCCAAGCCCAGAACGGTGGGCTTCACGGATAACCTAAGGAGAACCGCTATAACTAAGCTGACGATACCTGCTCCTAAAACGATGTTTGCCAGTCCTTTCATTTTCTGCTCACCTCCTTCTTTTATTAAGGAAATATTAGACCTTTCCTTAATTGACAGGAAAGTCTATCCTTTAGGATTAAATTCACTGCTTTTTCAGCTCGCTTTCTTCCACCGGCCGCTTAATATACAATGACGGCTTCGATTTTAAATCGATAGTCCGCATCTCATCCAACCTTTTCCTGTTACCATCAAATGCGACACTTAAAACCGGCCGTAATGGGAACCCTTCATTCGTAGCTAAAACCCTGCATATCTCGCCGCTATTGATCTCAACCCAGGAACCGATCGGATATATCCCTACGGTTTCGATCAAAGCTTTTAGAACTCTTGGGTTGAATAAAACCTGGTTGAAAGAAATAAGTTCTTTTATCGCATCAGACGGTGATGATGTCTTATCTTTATGCGGGCGTTTATGGGTCATCGCCTCGTAAACATCGGCTATGGCTACTATCTTCGCATATTCGCTGATATCATCATTCGAAACGCCCTGAGGATAGCCTTCGCCGTTTATTCTCTCGTGATGGTATAAAACGCCTTCTATCACCTCTTCGGAGAAGGCTGCCAGACCCTGTAAATACAAAGCGCCCTTCTCGGGATGCCCCCGCATCTGATGCAATTCCTCAACCGTTAATTTCCTGGCTTCTTTCACAAAATCAAAATCCTTGAACATTCCCACATCGTGAAACAATCCCGTCATTACGACTTCCATTAATTTTGACTTATTATAATTTAACGATGAACTGATATAACCTGCAATAATGCCCGTGTCCACCAGATCAAGGATGCGAAAATCTTCTTCGTCGGGATAGGGTTCCGCTGCTAAACTTAATAGTTCCTGTCCTCCCAAAAGGATGTGGTCGGAGATCCTTCCGGCAATATCCACGATCATATCTTTTTCTGTCTCCCGGTCTTCGGCATAACCCGCCGCCATCTTCTTACAGCACTCTATCGTTTCATTATAGATATTCTGACCTTCTCCTTTTTCGGGAATCGCCTTTTTTACGATCTCGTGGATGTTCGCCTTGCTGGGCTTCTCAGGTTCGTTATGTTTCATTGCCTCGATAAATGTTATATGGTCCTTAGCAGCCTCTCCGCCCTTCTCTCCCTCCATGCCTTTTTCTTTGGATCCCGGATTTTCCTTTTCTAATTTAGAGGGTTGCTGCGAAGGAGGCGCTTTCGATTCTTCCCCTTTCGACGCCTCCTGCTCCTGTTTCAACTTCTTTAAAATATCGGAGATCCTGACCATTTTTTTATCTAGCTCTGCTGCCTCATATCCTCAATGACCGCCTGCGTTATGGACTCGTCTACCGCATCCGCCTTTTTCCCGAAGCCGATCAAAAGACTCAAGTCGCAGATGTTGTTTATTTTTCTCGGGATACCGTCCGTAAATTCGTAGATCAACCTGCACGATGTATCTGTAAAAACGTCTCCCTCTCTCTGGGCTACCCGGCACCTGTGTTTTATATATCCGGTGGTTTCCTCAAAATTCAAATTTTGCAGGTGGTACCGCAACGAAAACCTCTGCTCCAACTGTCTTATATTTTTTATCTTCTCTTTAAGCTCGGGCTGTCCTAACAATAAAAGGGTAAGGGGGAATCTCTCATTTGAATGGAAATTGAGGATCAGGCGCATCTCCTCAAAAGTCGTCTCATCGTTTATCGCCTGGGCCTCATCGATTATTATTATCGAATGCCTATCCTCCACCAGGTTCCTGTATAAGACATCGTTCAATTTATGTAAAACATCCAGTTTGCTGTCGTCTTTAGAAACGTCGCAGCCCAACTGATATACGATCTCCTTTAACAAATCCAAGGACGGGATAGCCGGATTAACTACCAAAGAGACGCTGTATTTGCTGGATTCTTCATTTAATTTTCCGATGAGGACCCTGCTCAGGAGGGTTTTTCCGCTTCCCACTTCCCCCGTTAATAAAACCGCCCCTTTCTGCTCTCTGGACGCATATAACATCCGCATGAGCGCTTCTTCATGTTGAGCGGAACAATATAAAAATTTGGGGTCCGGCGTATTTTCGAAAGGCTTCTCCGAAAAACCCCAATATTCCTCGTACATTTCTCGCAACTCCTTCTTTGGCAATAAACTACATCAAAAACCCGCCTTAGTCAAGCGCTATCGATGTCATCCCTAGGCTTCCAGATCCTTGGTCACTTCCTCGATTATCTCTCCTCTTATCATATCGACGCCTTTCCCGAACCCCGTGAACAAAGAAATTTCACAGATATTATTTATCCTCCGCGGTATTCCGCCGCTGCGTTCATATATGAGCTTAACGGCGTCCGGAGAGAAAAGCGCCTTCTCCTGCCCCGCCACCTTCAGCCTGTGGATCATATAATTTTTTGTATCTTCCTCGGATAATTTATCTATATGGGACCTTAACACTATTCTCTGCGAGAGTTGTTTTATGCTATCCACGCTCTTTTTTAATTCCGCCTGCCCGGAAAGGATCAGGGTAAGCAAGAATTTATCTTTGAGTTGAAAATTTAAGAGCAGCCTCAATTCTTCGAAAATCGCCTTCTCGGTTATTACATGCGCCTCATCTATTATTAAAACTGTATTTTTCCCGTCGTCGTAATTATTGCGCAGGATCTCCTCGATCCTCTCCAGGACATAATCTTTCAGGATCTCTGTCTTCTTCAGGGGCAGATCCTGAGCGCCTAAATAATACGCGATCATCCTTAAAAGTTCTAAGTCGCTGAGCTGCGGGTTTGACAGATACGCCACTTTGGTATCCCCGCGATCGGTAAGCTTCTCGATAAGGGCTTGCGCGATCATCGTCTTGCCGCAACCGAACGCCCCTGTCAGCATAACGGCCCCCATTTGTTCTTCTATGGCATATACAAGGCGCGAAAGCGCTTCTTCATGTTCCTGTGAATAATAGAAGAACTTTGGATCCGGCGTGTTCTGAAATGGTTTTTCGCGCAATCCCCAATATTGTTCGTACATCTAAACGCTCCTCTAAACCCCCAAACCTTCGACCGCCTCGCTTACCACATCGCCGGTTATGGAGGGGCCCTTATTGACGAAACCGGTTAATAAGCTCATATCGCATATCTGGTTTATCCTGCGCGGGATGCCTCCGGAATTCTGAGCGATCACTTTTATTGCGCTGTCTTCGAAGATCTTTTTGCCGTAGCCTGCGACATTCAAGCGAAGTTTTATATACTCTGATATCTCCTCTTCGGATAACGGCCCCAGGTGATGGCCAAGGGCTATCCTCTGGACCAGCTGCTTGGTCTTGTGGATCCTCTCGTCTAATTCGGGCTGTCCCATAAGGATAAGCGTCAATAAAAATCTGTCCTCCAGCTGAAAATTTAAAAGCAGCCGTAATTCTTCCAGGACCTCCAGATCCGTTATGACATGCGCCTCATCTATGATCACCAAAGTCTCCTTGCCGTCCTTTGCGTTATTTGTCAATATCTTGCCTATAACTTCCAGGAAATAATCGGATGACATCTCATTAAGCTTCTCGGGAAGATTTTCTCCCCCCAGCAGCCTTGCTACGGCCCTCAGGAGCTCGACGGCTTTCAGATGGGGGTTGGTAACGAACGCTATCTGATAAATATTCTTGTTTAAACTATTTATCAGCGCCCTGCCCACTATGGTCTTGCCGCAGCCGAAGACGCCTGTTAATATGGCCGCGCCCTTTCTATTCTGGACAACGTAGAGCAGCCTCGATAACCCCTCTTCATGCTGCGCCGAACGGTAGAAGAAACGCGTGTCCGAGGTATTTTCAAAAGGCATCTCCTTTAATCCCCAATATTCTAGGTACATACGATTAATCCCCGGTATTCTAAATACATGGAATTTAACGCCTCATTTTAATTTTCTGGTCAGGTTTATTATGATCAATACCGCCATGAATGTTAAAATAAACTGGATAAAAAGCAAAATCGCATCGGTCGTTGCGGCATTTTGCAATACCACCGCGCCAATGGAACTACATATGCTTATCAGGTATATGAATAAAACTGACATCCTATAGTTTAAACCAAGAAAGATTAACCTGTGAGAAAGGTGGTCTTTTGCGCAAAATGTTATCGCCTCGATTATACCCTTGGTCACCCCGTCAAGCCATCTCCTTATGACAATGTATGTCAAATCGAAGACCGGAACTCCCAATACCAAGATAGGGATAATAGAAGCCTTAACCGGATTCACCGACCACTCGCCCATTATCCCTAGCGAAGCAAAAGTAAATCCCAAAAAAAGGCTTCCCGAATCGCCCATAAAAATTTTTGCGGGATGGAAATTATACCGCAAGAATCCCAGCGTTGAGCCGATTAAGGCTGCTGATAAACCTGCTAACGCCCACTGCGAAGTCCTTAGGGCAATTATGAAAAAAGCCGCGGCGGAGATAAACGCCAACCCGCCGGCTAAACCGTCCATGTTATCGACCGCATTAAAAGCGCTTGTCACTCCGGCAATCCACAAAAGCGTCAAGAGGAAACTAACGGCAGGGAGGTCATGGAATAGCTTTAAACCGATACCCTGCCTTGCTAACAGCAGGGTAACTATAAATATGAATATCAACTTATATACGGCAGAAACCCTTCTTATATCGTCGAAGATACCTATGATCAAGACCAAAAACCCGCCCAAAAGTATCGTCCTCGCGCCGTGATCGAATCCGTTCATTATGATAAGGGGGACCGAGTAACTTATAAATATCGCCACGCCACCCAATCGCGGAGTGGGCTTTTTATGGAATTTATTCTCCGCGGGTTCATCTATGATCTTGAATGCGGTTGCGATAAAACCGACAAGTGGAGTGACGAGATACGATACCAGGAGAGATACTAAAAAAATTATAACGTAATTCCAGGGCCTTTCCGGCATACCGTGTTTTCGCTCCTATCCTATGATTTTCTTGCCCATCAATATATCCCGGCTGTCCCGGCCGTAATTAAAGAGCAGATCGATCGCAGACATGCATTCAATAAACGGCTGATATAGTTGGTTATACGCCGGATGTTTAAAATCCTGCGATACCAACCTTATGTTATCTTCTTCAAAGACCGCTATATCCTGGTAATCTTCCCCGTGTTTTCCGTATATATATGTGTCCGCGCCCAATTTCCTGCATGCCTCTGCCAAAAATTCCGAGTCCCTGCTTTCAATCCCTAATTCCGACGCATGCGCGATCTTTACGTTGATGCCTAATTCCCGCATCAAGTAGAAGATAACTTCCTCGCAGATCTCTATCAGCCGGCGCCACTCTTTCCTATAAAGATCCTCGAAGAAATCACCGTATGATTTAAAACAAGGCGCCTTATGG
Source organism: Omnitrophica WOR_2 bacterium RIFCSPLOWO2_12_FULL_51_24 (assembly GCA_001805885.1). Taxonomy (GTDB): domain Bacteria; phylum Omnitrophota; class Gorgyraeia; order Pluralincolimonadales; family Pluralincolimonadaceae; genus Pluralincolimonas. Next base: position 167 of record MHHC01000038.1, on the reverse strand, counting down.
TAATTGTAATAAATGGACTTCCAATGCCTTTCTCCCCAATCCGTATTATTATCTATTTCCGCGTCAAAGAGCGATACCGGGAATTTCCCTTTCGTCAGGACCGGAACGGTCAACCAGATCCAGCCGTCCTTGGTGCGGATCCTGTTGCGATTCATCCAGGCAAAAGG
>MHHC01000037.1:7180-7514 GCA_001805885.1 Omnitrophica WOR_2 bacterium RIFCSPLOWO2_12_FULL_51_24 | reverse complement strand
GTCCTTGTCATAGAGCATAACCTCGATGTGGTAAAGACCGCCGATTACATAATAGACCTGGGGCCTGAAGGCGGCGACGAGGGCGGAGAGGTGGTCGCATTCGGTACTCCCGAGGATATCGTAAGGAATAAAAGTTCCTATACAGGCAGTTATCTGAGTAAGGTATTGACCCCAAAGGGGTCACCCCGACCCTGGTCAATCTGAAAAGATTGCCCAGGACTAGTCCTGAGGAATTCTTTGAATTCATCAGGGCAAGCTTGATTAAATCATCTCATTGTGAGATGATTTAATCAGTCGGCCCTCTGCAATTTGCAGAATTCCGCGGGGGCAGATT
>MHHC01000037.1:0-7152 GCA_001805885.1 Omnitrophica WOR_2 bacterium RIFCSPLOWO2_12_FULL_51_24 | reverse complement strand
TGATATATTAAGGTTACCATGCGGATCAAAGCCTTTCTTTTTTCCCTTATTTTTCTTATGGTTATGTCATCCTTCGGATTCCCGGCCGAGGTCAAGAGCCCCGATCCGGCCAAGGATGATTTTACCCTGGCCCAAAAGGCTTTCGAGGACCGGTTTTACGATATCTCTCAGGAGCAATTGGAGCGTTTTCTCGCCATTTATCCCCAAAGCGACCACAGGGACGAGGCTCACCTTATCCTTGGCAGATCTTATCTTATGCTCGGCAAGAATGCCCAGGCGCTTAACGAATTCGACCTCGTCCTTTCATCCGCTTCCGCCAAACATCTTTACGATGAAGCGGTATACTGGTCTGCCGAGGTCTATTTCCGCGGGAAGGATTTCAAGCAGGCCCTCGACCGATATCAGAAGGTAATAGAAGATTTTCAGGATTCAAAATATGGGCCGGCCGCGTATTATTCGAAAGGCTGGGGCTATTACAATTTGAAGGAATATGACGCCGCGATCGGTTCCTTCGAAGCCTTTGTGAAAAAATTTCCGGACGACAGCCTGGTCGCCGACGCGAAGTACAAAATAGCCGAATCGGTTTTTATGAGCGGAAAATTTGATGAGGCAAAGAAACAGCTCAAAGACTTTTTGAAGGAATTCACAGTATCGAAAAAATTACCTGAGGCTTATTTCCTGTTAGGGGAGGTCGACTATGCCCTGCGGGACTACGCGGCTTCGGCGGGAGACTACGCGAAGGCCATTGAAATAAGCCCGGGAGCCGCATGGGAGGCTTATGCCCTCTACGGAAAAGGCTGGGCGGATTTCAAGGCAGGCAATTATAAAGCCGCGCTCGATGATTTTTTGGAATTTCGGCGCGTTTATCCGGACAGCCCGGTGACCGATTCCGCCATCTTCGGCGCCGGCCAATGCTATACTTCCATGAAAGACTATCCGAATGCTGCGGTAAGCTATGATGAGATGATCCTAAAATTCCAGAATTCCGCCCTGTTGGGCGACGCCTATTTGTGGAAGGGCGACTGTCTTTATAACCTTGAAAAGTTTAAGCAGGCGAAGGAACTATACGAGGAGGCGATATCGAGATTTTCCGCATCGGCGCTTCTTCCGCAGTTCTACTATAATCTGGGTTGGACGCTTTTGCGCCTTAACGATCCGCAAAAGGCGGTCATTAACTTTGAGGAGGTAGTAAAAAGGTCGCAGGACAGGAACCTCAAAGCCAGCGCCATTTCGCTCATAGGAGACACAGCCTTGGAGCTCAAGGATTATGAAAAGGCGCGGCAGTCTTACGATGAGATACTGAAGGATTACAGGGATTCCATCATTTGCGATTACGCCCAATATCAGCTGGGTATCACGATGTTCAGGACGGGCAATTATGACGGCGCCACACTCGCTTTCCAGAGCCTTCCGGGCAATTTTCCCAATTCAAGGCTGAGAGAGGATGCCCTTCAGCATCTGGGGTTATCGTATTTCCGGGCCGGGAATTTTCAATCCGCGAATGAGGTTTTTCAGAAGTTCATCGCAGCCTATCCTAGGAGCGTCCATATCCCCGAGGTGGTGTTTCAGGAGGCTAACTGTCTTTTCAATATGGCAAAATATAGCGAGGCTATAACCGCATTCAATAAACTCATAAAGGAATACCCTGATTCCGTCCATGCCCGCCTTAGTTTTTACGAGATCGGCTGGTCTTACTATCAGTGGGGTAAGGAGAGGGATGCTCTGGCACAGTTCGACGGGTATATAGCGAAATACCCGAACTCAGAGATAACCGATGATGTGAGACTATGGCTGGGCCAATATTATTACAATAACGCACAGTTCTCAAAGGCGAAGGTGTATTTCGACGCCTTGGCCGGTAAGTCGCCGCCCAGCAAGATCGCTGACGAAGCGGAATATTGGAGCGCCTTTATACTTTATAAGACCGGAGACATCGAAGGGGCCACCAGGAAATTTGAACACATAATAGAAGCGTACCCGGCGTCAAAGACAGCGGTGGAAAGCACGATGAAGATAGGCGATATCCTCGCCGAAAGCGGCCGCGCCGACGACGCAATAAGGGAATTGAAGGTAATAACCGAAAAATATCCCGGGACCCAATTCGAGAAAGTCGCGGACAAAAAGATAGGGGATATCCTCAAGCAGAAGAAATTATATAATGCGGCCGTAGAAAAATACCGGCTCGCGATAACCGAAACGCAGAGCGACTTTAATGCCGAGACGCAATTTCTTATCGGCGAGTGTTATGAGGAGAATGGTGACGCGGAACAGGCGGTCGCCGAATTCCTTAAGGTCAAGTATCTTTACCCGGAGATAAGGAGATGGTCGGGGAGGGCGGGACTGCGTGCCGCCGCGCTCTTCGAGAGCAAAGGGCGGTGGAAAGACGCGAGAAAGATATATGAGGAACTGGCCGGCACGAATCTCGAAGAGGCAAAATATGCCAAGGAAAAGCTGGAATGGATGAAAGATAATGTCTCAGAAAAAGCAGGGGAGGTAAATTGAGATGATAGAATGGATAGTAAGGGGCGGGCCGATGATGATACCTATCCTCTTGTGTTCGGTCGTTGCTTTTGCCGTGATGATAGAGAAGCTTATGTATATCCGGAGGATAAGCATAAACACGAGAAAATTCATGGGAGAGATCTCATATTCGCTTAAGAGGAACCGTGCCGATGAGGCGATAGAAATGTGCGACAAGTCGCCCGGCCCGCTGCCTAAAGTCCTGAGGGCCGGCATCCTCAAGTATGACAGGGCGAGGCAGGAAGTAAAGGAAGCGATAGAGGACGCGGCGCTCCACGAGATACCCAAGCTCGAAAAAAATATCGGAGTGCTCGCTACCATCGCCCAGATAAGCCCGCTGCTGGGTTTTCTGGGCACCGCCATAGGATTAGTAGGGATATTCCAGAAGATACAGGTTAAGGCCGCCGCCTTAAACCCGGTCACGCCGGCCGACATTTCCGGGGGCATATGGCAGGCGCTGATAGCGATGGTCGCGGGTTTACTTGTTGCTATTCCGACAGTCGCGGCGTATAATTATTTCGTAAACAAAGTGAACTATATCATACGCGAGATGGAGATAAGCGCGACCGACCTTGTAAACATCTTGTCCGAGAAGAAGGCGGAATAGATGAGGTTCAATTTCTCCCGGTTAAAGTTCATCGACAGCCGGTTTCTTGAGGCGGTGCCGCTTGCCAATTGCGTGCTGTTGCTTCTTGTATTTTTTCTTCTGACATGGAACTATTCAGCGCAGACTCAGGCGGGAATTAAGGTAAGCCTGCCGAAAGCGGTTACCTCCGAGACCTTGGGAGCAAGGGCGACGGTGATAACCATCACGAGGGAAAAGGCCCTGTACCTGGGCAACGATGCGGTCTCGACCCAGGAGCTCGTCTCCAGGATAGAGGCATTACCTAAGAAAGATTCGATATTGATAAAGGCCGACAAAGGCACTTCGCTGGATCGCGTCGTGGAGGTCTGGGATATATGCAGGAGAGCGGGAATACAGCAGGTCAACATAGCTACGACACAAGCGAGATAACAGCAAGGCATGCGTTCGCGTTGGCGCTTGTCGCGTCGCTGGTTTGGCATATCTTTTGGTTTTCTTCAGTGAAGATATCCGTCTCGGCGCCTGCCGTTGCGGACAGATCGGGATCGACTGTTTCTTTTATCGGTTCAATTTTAGAAGATTCGCCGATATTATCGGTCAAGGCATCCGTCGGGGCCGCTTCCGACGCCGAGATCAGGCGATTGCAGGATCTTGCCCCGCTTTCACGGGACCTTGCCCCGCTTTCACGGGACCTTGCCCCGCTTTCACGGGACCTTGCCCTTTTCTTCGAAAAGGACCTTGTACTAGAGGGAAGCGGCCTGAGCGGGAACGAAAAACTGGCAAGCGTTTCAGATTTTGACATCCTCAAAGAGATGGATGCTAAATATTCAGCCGATACGGCGGTCGGCGCGAAACAGATACCGGAAAAGCCTTTTGATAAGGTAATGGTTTCGTACAAGACCTATCCGTCCGAGACCGCGGGGCCCACAAGGTTCAGGGAGGTCATATACAAGCCGGAATTACCCGCGTACCTTAGGTGGGATGAGGGACTCGGCGTCGACCTCGACCGGCTGGGGAATATTTTTTCAATCGAATTGAAGTTTTGGGTATCGCCGGAAGGCAAGGTTGAATCTATAGAACGGCTATCTTCATCAGGCCATCCCACTGTTGACTTAGTTGGCATGCGTTACCTTAAAGGCTGGCAGTTCGCGCCGCATAAAGAGAGGCAATGGGGGATCGTTAAATTGAATTTTTCTCTCAGTAAGGCTGAGGCGAAATGATAAGGCTTGAGTTCTCGTGGGCAGTTGCATTGTATTTATCTATCTGTTTAGGGGTCCTTATATTATATTGGGCTTTTTTTGAAAAGGTTAAGAGCCTTCCCAATCGTTCGGTCTCCGACAGGAACGTATGGCACTGCGCTATCTGCACCTATTTTTATATAGATAGCAGGCATTCGGATATATCTGTCTGCCCAAGGTGTGGCAGCTATAACAAAAAACAGATCGCGGATCCGGAAAAGGAGGTAACGGGATGATAACCGAAATAGGCATTACGGCCGGCGAGATATGGCATTATCTTGACGAGCACGGCGAAGTGACCCTGCCTCAACTCTGCGCGGGTATAGAGAAACCGAGAGACGTAATACTCATGAGCCTTGGTTGGCTTGCCAGGGAAGGGCATGTGATCCTGGACGGCGATAAGGACTACAAGATCTTTCTCCGCAGGTAAGCAAGTTGAAAAATATAATAATTTTCATCACTACCGGTTCAAAAAAGGAGGCTGAAGTTATTGCGCGTGACCTTGTCGGCAAAAGGCTGGCCGCGTGCGTAAGCATACTTCCCTCCGTCGAATCGGTTTACACGTGGAAGGGCAGGATCCAGGCCTCAAAAGAGTGCCTGTTGATAGCAAAGACGGAAGACAGGCTTTTTCTTAAGGTTGAAAAAGCCGTGAAGAGATTGCATTCATATGAATGCCCGGAGATCGTAGCTTTTCAGCTGTCAAAAGGAAGCGCGGATTACATGCGCTGGATAAAAGAATCGACCGGAGATTAAACTATGATAAGAAAAATATTTTTGGTTTGTTCTGCGGCAGCATTGATACTTATTCCTTCTTTCTGCCATGCCGGGACCGAAGCGGGCGATGCATATTTTAAGGGTATCGGTCTGGCGGCCGGCGGAAAATTAGAGGAAGCAAAAGCGGAATTCCAAAAATCACTGGTCGATGATTCCGTCTATCCTTATGCCAGATTGGAATTGCACGCGATCGATGATGTATTAAATCATAAAATAAAAAAGGAGACGGCGCTTCTTGTCTTCCAGGGCAAAGAGTTGGCTAGCCAGAAGAAATGGCAGGAGGCCATAGACCTGTTTAACAAGGCCATAAAAGAAAACCCGAATTACGGCTATGCTTTTATAAGTAAAGGGATCGCCTATATGTCACAGGGCGAACTCGATAAGGCGATATCAAATTTCTCAGAATCGATAGATGTAAGCCCGGAATTCACCGAGGCGTATCAAAACCGCGGCGTCCTTTACGAATATAAAGGCCAGTTCAATAAGGCGATAGTGGATTTTGATAAGGCGATAGCGGCGGATCCCACATCATACATCCTGTATTTCAATAGAGGGATGGCTCACGTTTACAAGAACCAGTGCGATAAAGCGCTTCCCGATCTGGAAAAAGCGATCGAGTTGAAGCCCAATTACGCCAAGGCATATATAAATAAAGGGGTCGTACTCGAAGATCTCAAGCGCACGGAAGAAGCTATCGAGGCATACAGGAAAGCCATGCAGTTAGATACTTCCCAGGACAAAGAGATAGCAAAAGACGCAGAAGCAAGCATCCGCGCGCTCGAAGCCGAAAAGAAGAAAGCCGATGATAGCAAAAAAGATAAATGAGATCATAAAGGATTTTGATTTTGTCCCTGTCGCAACCTGCGATCTGGAGAGCAACCCGAACGTCGCTCCGAAATTTTTTCTGAAGGTCGAAAATAACCATATCTATCTCATAGATTACGTTATCGGGAGGACATTCCAGAATCTCGTAGTAAATCCAAGGGCTTCGCTCGCCGTTACGGACAGGGACAGCCTTACCGGCTATCAGATCAACGGGCAGGTCGAGATACTTTCAGAAGGCCCCGTCCATGATAAGCTCGTTAACGAGTTTCAAGCGAGGGAGATAAATCTCTCCTCTAAACGCATTGTCGAAGGCGTGCTTAGGGGAGAGGGTCATGAGAATTTCGAAGTGGCGTTCCCGAAGAAAGTGGTCGTATTTAAGGTCAAAATAAGCGAAGTAGTCGAGATCAGGGCTAGCGGAGAGCTAAAGAGGGAGAGGATGTAAAATGAGATCAAGGGCCTTTACGGTAAATGTTTTGTTTATATCGCTGCTCATAGTCTCCATCCCCGCTCCTGCGCCAAGCGCGAATGCCGTTGTTTATAGTGACCTTATTATCATGAATAATGGCAACAGCGTGCAGGGAATAATAAAAGAAGAAAAAAGCGATTCATATCTGGTAAAGCTCCCTTTAGGGGAAGTGACGCTGAGAAAATCGGACGTGAAGGAGATAAAACGTATTCCAGCGGAAGAGGCGTGCCTTAATATAGGAAATAAATTTCTCGAGAGCCATAATTTCGGATCCGCTATAGCTGAATACAATAAAGCGCTAAAGATCAACCCCGATTATTTGCCCGCGAAAGACGCTATCTCTGTGGCGAAAAAAAGGAAGTTAGAATACGAATCCCGGCTTAAAGCTTTGGTCGAGCAGGAAGAGAAGACCGGGGAAAAAGAAAAGCCAGTGGAGACATCGACAATAAACCAAAGCCCCGCGGCAAAACAGGTCCCATATTTCGTCAGCTTAAGGAACATGAATATCCCGCTCAAAAAGAGCTACAGTTTCTCTGATTTTGGTTTTACGGTTGATGGTAACCTTGTTATAAACGGGTTTGTTCAACCGGAGGCAAGTTCCATAAAGAGCATAATCAGCTCGCCGGCGCAATACGCGGGGATAAGGCTGGGGGACAAGATCGTCTCCGTAAATGGCAAGAGCGTCGCGGGGCTATCCCCCTTAGACGTCGAAAAAATCATAGGATCCCTTAGGTATATAAAGTTAG
>MHHC01000036.1:10576-11480 GCA_001805885.1 Omnitrophica WOR_2 bacterium RIFCSPLOWO2_12_FULL_51_24 | reverse complement strand
TCATGAACGGCCAGAAGACGGGTTCCTATCTAGACCAGCGCGAGAACCACATTGCGGCCGAAATATACGCGAAGGGGAATACGCTCGATTGCTTTTCTTATCAGGGCCTCTTCTCCCTGCATATGGCGCTTTCCGCGGATGAAGTGACCGCGGCCGATTCCTCGGGACCGGCACTCGAGGGGTTAAGGGAAAACGCTAAATTAAACGGCCTTACGAATATCAAGACCGTCGAAGGTAAGATCTCCGACATATTGAAATCCTGCCAGAAGGAAGAGAGACAATTCGACCTGATCGTCCTCGATCCGCCCGCGTTCGCGAAATCGAAGAAGGATCTTCAGGCCGCGGCCCGCGGTTATATAGATATAAATTTCAGGGCGATGAAGCTGCTGAAAAGGGGCGGATACCTGATGACCTGCTCGTGCTCCTACAACCTTTCGGAAGGGCAATTCCTGGATATAATATACGAGGCATTATGCGAATCCCGCAGGCGGGCATGCCTCATAGAAAAGCGTATCCAGCCGGCCGACCACCCGATATTGCTTAACTTCCCCGAATCGAACTATCTCAAATGTTTCGTCCTCGAAATGCTGTAGGGATCGTCTATTTCCAGAAGGAGTTCCCATACCGCGCGTGCGCGCTGGTATTGTTCCGGCTTGGAAGGTCTGGGGGTGTGCCCGCCGTCGTGCCATGCCTCGGGAGTATTGAACCAGTAGGCGCTCGATTCATGCTCATAAACGATATAATAACAACCGTATGCTACCTTTAACGCTTCTTCCTTAAGGCCAAGGTGGTACATCGTCGCAGCGAGAAAATACGTAGACCCGGGCCAGATCTCCTTGGCCATATTTATATCTATATCCGTACCGTCGGCATTCTTGCTGTTCATCGCGCCGCAATCCCCGAC
>MHHC01000036.1:0-10561 GCA_001805885.1 Omnitrophica WOR_2 bacterium RIFCSPLOWO2_12_FULL_51_24 | reverse complement strand
GCCGCAATCCCCGACTCCGTCACCGTTGAAGTCCTTTAGGGGAACGACGCACATCCGGTAGACCCTCTTCAGGTATTTGATCATCCTGTCGCGCGGGAGGATGTCACCTAACCCCATCGCCTCGCAGAACCTTTGGCCGTTCAGGCCGTCGGCCATGATGGCATCAGAATGTTTTCCGGCGGTGTCTATGCGGTAGTACTGCTTCTCTTCCGACCACAATTGCTTATCCAGATTAGACCTAGCCTTATCACATAGGGCGGCGACTTCATTTATTATGGGGTCTTTCTCGGCGCGCGCGAGCCTTTCCATCGCCTCGAGGGCGCCCACCCATAGCCCGCCGCACAAAAGGCTCGTCCCGTAAAGGCCCCACGCGTCATAGGTGTTATCTGAACCGTTATTATTGGGCAGGCCGTCGCCGTCGGTATCCTGGGACTTCATGTATTCATAGGTCATCTTTATCGCCGGCCAGCAATAATCGAGGAACTCCCTGTCCTTATATACATGGTAGTACCTGGCTACCTGCTGGATGAATTTGGCGTGCAGGTCCTTCCAGTGAAGTCTGTTCGTGCCGTAGGCGTCAAATTCGAAGAACGGGTCTTTCGCCGGAGCGCCGAAATCGTGCGGCGTCTGGTGCAGGGCATCGTAATACATTATGCCGTCGGCGAAGCATCTCAATATATCCCGCTCGATCTCCGGCCAGAACTTCAAGGTGAGGATCGCGCAGTAATGGCGCACATCAAAGGTCTCGCAGAACGGATATCCTATCGATTCCATCACGAAAAATTTGTGGTCGTCCCCGTGCAGGCCCATATATTCGCGGTCGCGCCCGGATTTAAGCCCCGATTCGTAGAATGTCCCGCCGAACTGCGTATAATATAATTCGTTAAAGGCCGCGGTCTTGAGCCATTTAGGATACTTATCGCTTTTTATCACCGGCTCCATCCATTCGTCGATCTTCTTCTCCCATTCCGCGTAATTTGCGAGGGCCTCTTTAGCGATATTAAATGACTGGTCCGAATCCCTCCCGAAATATTCCGTATATTTACGCCACCACTCGGTCCCGGAGGCGTACGGGTCCCCGAATTTAACTACCGGGAAATCCCAGGATATGACCAGCGGCACGACCTTCTCCTCTCCGGGATCCAGAGAGATGCCCGCAGTTATCGCGGCGACCGAATGGGGATTGTCTTTCTTCCAGTCAGGATCGCATACGAGTTTCACGCCATCCGCTTCCCTGGAAGCGATGCACCATTCCGAGTTCTGCGTCTCGGGGGTATTTTGCGGATGGCCGGCCTTCAGGACGACGCCCGCGATATCCCCGTCCCTCTCGATCCTGTTCCTGTAGCCCTTACGCAGGATCATGCCGGAGAACGGCGCCTGCTGCCAGGTAAGCGTGACCGAGGCCTCGGCCCTTTTGCCCGTGCGGTTGGAAAACTTGAACTGCCAGACAGCGACGGGATAAGACGTCTCTTTATAGTTATTTGGTATTATCGGAGAGAAGAATTTCTGCGAGATATCGAGGTCGAAACAATCATACGTTACCCACCCTTTGGGCTGCAGCGCGTAATAGCAGGCTTCTCCTTTTTTTAGTTTCTCCCACTTTGTGTCTACGGCCGGGGAAGCAGACAGGGTGCGTGTCTTCTCCCTCTTCGAGCCTATCCGCTCGCGGATATGGAACGCCGACTTGTTCAACCACCACCGGTCATAGGCGCCGCATTTCAGAGCCCAAGGTCCGAACGAGCCAGAGATGCTGTACATGAACGAGCCTGCGCCGAACCCGCCGAGGGCCACGCCCCTGTCCGGACAGGAACTCGCGGCATTCGAAGGCACATCGCCCAGTCCCCTCTTCCATGCGCAATCCGGTATTTCGAAATAATCTCTTATTTTTTCCCCCATAGATACGCCACAACAAACAAGATACCGAAAGAGAGATGTATCGCGATCGTAAGCGCGTTCGCCGGCAGCAGCTCCTTTATCTTATCGAAATGGGCGCCGGCGACCCTTATCGCTTTTATAGCCACAGGCAGCGTCACGAATGTAATTACCGCGGCAAACGGAAATATCCCGAGGGCCATACCAGACAGGACGATAACATATACCGATATCAAAAAGAACCGGTAATACCCTACCGCCTTAGCTTTCCCGGCCATAACAACAGTATTATTCTTATGCGCCGCCTTATCCGCCTCATAGTCCGGGAACTGGTTTATGAATTGGACGAGCGCGATCAGGATCGCGATTGGGATAGAAACGAAAAATGCTTCCCACGAAAGTTTTCTCGCCTGGACATAATACGCGCCGAGGACCATAAGCGGCCCGAACCCGAACCCTGTCGACAGCTCTGACAGCCGCGTATACCCGATCTTGAGCGGGTCGGCGTTATAAAAATACGCGATCAATACGCCGACGACACCGATCAGGAGTATCATATATCCGCCGCAGATATAATTGAGATAAAGCCCGATTGCGCTACCCGCCGCAAAGCAAATAAGTCCCGCCAATTGGACCTGCCGCGGTTTCAATATTCCTTCGGGCAATACCCTGCTGCCGCCGCTAAACGGGGTGGGAGTCTTATTGGCTACGTCGTTTCCGGTCTTGAAATCGTAATAATCGTTGGTAAAATCCAGGCCCGCATGGATGAAGATCCCGCCTATAAGCGTCATCCAGAAGAGTCCCCAATCGAAATATCCGGTATCGTAACGGGCGACCGCCGCGCCTAGCGCTATCGGGACTATTGTGGCCGTAAAGAATTGGGGCCTGGCCGCTATTATCCAAACGAGTATTCTATTCATTATTACTTTATCCCGTATCTTGCGGTCACGGTAGTCTTCATCCCGCCGCGCACGTTGAATTCGCCGGTCACGATGCACCGTTTAGGTTTGCATGCCGCGACTACATCCTTTAGTATCCTGTTCACCGCATTCTCGTAGAAGATACCCATATTCCTGAATCCAAGTATGTAATATTTGAGCGACTTCAGCTCTATGCATGACTTGTCGGGCATATAACTTATCGTGATCGTCCCGAAATCCGGAAGGCCGGTCTTTGGGCAGACCGAAGTGTACTCTGGTATCTCTATTTTTATCTCATAGCCCTTATGAAAACTGGGGAACGCCTCGATGGACGGCAACCTGTCCTTTACGCCTTTCCCGGCGTGTTCAGCCGTATATGATCTCTTCATTTATCTCCCCCCGGATATTTACGAGCCTGACAGAAAGAAAGCGGAAATCTTAAAATATATAAGAAGTGTTATGATATCGCATGTGGCAAGGACTATCGGCCCGGAGGATAAGGCCGGGTCGATCCTTACAAAACGGAACAAAAACGGCAGACAGGAACCTACGACGCCTGACAGGATTATCGATATCGACATGGATATTGCCAGCGCCGCCCCGAGATTCGAGTTTGCCTGCCATAGGGTTGCCGCGCCGCCTACGAGCATGCCGCATATGAGGCCGACGATGACCCCGACGACCATCTCCTTCTGCAGCAGCCACCTTACATCCTTTAACGCCGCCCTTCCGAGAGCCATATTCCTTACGACTATGGTCGCTGACTGCATCCCGGTGCTCTCGGAAAGCCCGAGGACTATGGGTATAAAAAGCGCTAACGCGATCACGGACTTCATATCGCGCTCGAACCATCCGAGGATGAACGCGCACGCGAGCCCGCTCAATATGCTTATCGCCAGCCACGGCAATCTCAGCCGGACTATACGGCGTATGGAGTGCGTCGTTATCTCGTCTACGCCGGTCCCGATTATCTTCGCTATATCGTCTTCCGCCTCGAGTTCGGCGATATCGACCATCTCATCGGCGGTTATTATACCGACCAATTTCTGTTCGTTATTCACCACGGGAAGCGCAAGGAACCTGTGCCTTATAAAGTATCTTACCGCCTCCTCCTGGTCCATCTCGGCATGCACCTTCACGACGTTTTTGAGCATGATATCCCTGACGTGCACGTTCGGCGAATGGCTTAAAAGGTCGCGCATCTGGACCACCCCTACAAGATAGCCGCGCGGATCAACCACATATATATAGGAGGGCTTTGAGACCTTCTCCAACGAGGCGGTGCGGAAATGCTTTATCGTCTCTTCGACCGTAAGTTCGTCCGAGACCGCCAGGAACTCGTTCTTCATTATGGAGCCGACGGTTTCGCCTTTTGCCCTTCTAGTAGTCATATCTTATCCTTTAGGATTAGGGCTATTATAAAACAAAAAGCCCTCTGATTCAACCATCAAAGGGCTTTTCACTTCTAAAGGACTATTTTTATTTCTTAACTCCAGCCTGATAGCCGGCCTGATATCCCGCCTCGTAGCCTTTGGTGTAGCCTCTCTCGAAACCGCCCGTGTCTCCGCTAGAAGCCGCAGCCGGGGCTGCCGAGGCCGATGATTTCTCATCCGGTATCAAAACATCCGCAATAACACCCGCCGCTATACCGGTACCGGCGCCTATGAGGGCGCCTTTACCGGCTTTACCGCCTGACGCACCGGAAGCTACGGCGCCTGTCGCTGCGCCGACCAGACCTGACTTTATGAGTCCGCCGGCGTCGGCAGAAAAGACCGGCGCTGAGACTGAAAACATAAGAACAACTAATACCATGAGCGAAATTACTATGCGCATTTTTTTACCCCTCCTTCTTGATTAAATTATATCACAGAAAAACAAAATGTCTACAAAAATCACCTGAGCTTTTCGGCCAGGTCCCTGTAATTCTCCTTAGGGTCGCCTTTGCCGAAGAGCCCGCTCCCGACGCAGGCGAGATCGACACCGGCCTCTTTTATCATCATGATATTCTCGGCCTTCAACCCCCCGTCCATCGCGATGACCGGCCTATCCTTTTTTTCATTTACCGCACGCGCCTTGTCGCACACCTCCGGGATGAATTTACTGCCGTAGAAACCCGGGTTTACGGAAAGAAAGAGCAATATATCGATATCCTTAAAGTATTTTTCTACTTTTGAAACGGGCGTTTCCGGATTTATCGCGATCCCGGCCTCCATCCCGAGCGCGCGGATCTTCCGGATGACATCGGCCGGGTCTTCTTTCGACTCGTAGTGGAAAACTATCCTTTTCGCCCCGGCTTTTTTGAAAGGCTCGAGGTATTTGCTCGGCTCATCCACCATCAGGTGGATCTCTAATTTTAAACTTGTCTTTATCTCCGCCAGGTCCCCGGCTGAAATGCTCCTCGAAGGGACGAATTTTCCATCCATTATGTCTATCTGGACGAGGTCGCAGAAGCCTTCAGATTGGGCGATCATCCTTTTGAGTTCATCGGGTCTGTCTGTCAGTACGGCAGGCACTATCTTCATCAAGCTGCTCCTTTGTTTATCCCGGATTTTGCATTAGCAAAATCCGGGTTTATATAATCAAACAGAAATTCCGCAAGGTTGTTTGAAGCGAGACCGGTGTTCCTCTTGAAACGCAGGAGCCTCGGCGGCGACAGGAGCTGCAAGAAGGATCTCGGCAGTTCGTCGAGGAGCGTATCACTTACCGCCTTTACCGCGATAAAAGGGATGTCATACTTTTTCGCGGCCGACGCCACGGCATCGGATTCCATATCTACGATAATGGCCCCTTCCCTCTGGAAGGCAGCCGTCTTCTCCTCGCACGTGAAGAGCGGCTGCGGCGAGCAGAATAACTTGCGGTCTTTGAGGTCCGAGACGATCACATCTCCTATTTTAAGGTCTTTGACAAGCGCGCCGCAGAACCCGGCCGAGATCACAAGTTCGGGCCTGAAATTTTTTATTATATTTTCCGCTAACCTCTCGGCTCTTTCGGCACCCACGCCGCTTCTTGCGAGGAGAATGTTTCTGTCTCCGAGCAATACCACCGGCGAGAGCGACTTAAAAAAATTGATTCCCAGCCGGCGCGCGAGGGGCCTGAGTTCCCAGTAAAGCGCGAAAATTACAGCGGTCCTCTTCATTTTCTGCCTATCTTCCTGAGCTTCTTCTTTACCTCCTCTATCAGTATATCCGGGGTCGAGGCGCCGCCGATTATGCCCACAGATTTCACGCCTTTCAATTCAGCCGGTTTCAGGTCCTTCGAATTCTCTATCTGTATCGTATTCTTATTGTATTTATGGCAAAGTTTCTTGAGCTTCAGGGTGTTCGAGCTGTGATGGCTCCCGACGACTATCATGAGGTCGACTTCCTGGGCAAGCTTGACCGCGTCTTCCTGCCGTTTTCTTATATCGGCGCAGATAGTGTTGATTATCTTTATCTCGTGCGCGACCCTCATCACTTCGGCCACGACGTCCCTGCACAGTTCGACGGAATGGGTGGTCTGGAAGATAAGGCCGACCTTGTATTTCAATTTTGCCTGATCCACCTCTTTATGGTTCGCGACCACAAGCGCCTTATCGCTCAGATGGCCCAATATCCCCTTTATCTCGGCATGGTCTTTGTCCCCCACTATCAGGACCTGATAGCCCTCCTCTTCCAGCTTCTTTGCCGCGATCTGCGCCTGCCTTACGATCGGGCAGGTAGCGTCGACTATCTCTATCCTCTTCGTTTCGACTTTAGCCCTTTCTTCAGGAGAGATGCCGTGCGCGCGTATGATAAGCGTGCCGCCCTTTACGTCGTTGATACTCTTTACCTCCCTTAAACCCCTTTCGGAGAGTTTGCGGGTAATAGTGTCGTTATGGACAAGCTCGCCGGTTATGTAGGCCGGCACACCTTTCGAAAGCGCTTCTTCCGTGAGTTTCACGGCGCGGTTGACGCCGAAACAGCACCCTATCTTTTTTGGTGTCAAGATCCTCATCGTCTTTCTCCGGTTTTAACATAACCCTTGGCGTAAAACCAATCCACCGATTTACGGAAGGCGTTTTCTATATCGCCCTGCGGCAGGCCGAGTTCCCTGACAGCCTTCGAGCAATCGAACGCGAAGGGTCTTCGACCCAACTTCAATCCTTCCCATGGGATAAGCGGCTCCTTATGCGTGACCCATTCGCACATCTTCTGCGACACGAAACCCAGCGGTAAAAAGACGGCCGCAGGAAATTTCAGGCCCGGTTTCGGCTTACCGGTTATTTTACTTAACATCCCGAATACCTCGTCAAGAGTCAAATTATAAGCGCCTAAAATATAACGCTCCCCTATCCTCGCGTTCTCCTCGGCAAGCAGGTGCCCGGCCGCGGCATCCCCGACATCGATGTAATTTATGACGGTGTCGATATAACCCGGGAGCCTGCCGTTCAGATAATCGAGTATCATTTTTCCCGGAGGGGTGAGCTTGCAGTCGCCTTCTCCCACCGGGGTCGTCAAACTAACGATGGCTATCGGCAGGCCCGCTTTGACGTATTTGAGCGCTTCTTCGTACGCCAGCCACTTTGAACGGGAATAGTGCCCCGGCATACTGTCCAAACTCAAAACAGATTCCTCATTGGAAGGATTTTCTTTCGTCCCTCCTTTTAAGATCGCGGCCGTGTTGGTATAGATGACCTTAGCCACCCCTTCCTCAAGAGAAGCCTGAAAGAGGTTCTTCGAGCCTGTCCAGTTGATATCATAGACTTCCTTGGGTTTTACATACCACAGATGGACATAGGCGGCCAAGTGGTATACGGTCTTGACGCCTGAAACGGCCTTCCTGATTGAATCGGGATCGCGCACATCGCCGTAGGCGAGCTCGACATCATCTTTTAATCCCTTCTCCTCCAAATTTACCAGGTTAGAATCCCTGCGCACCAGGCAGCGGACATCTTCACCGCGCTTCACCAATAACCGCACGACGTGCGAACCCACAAAACCGTTTGCCCCGGTCACCAGTATCATCTTCTCTTTGCCTATTTAGGCGTTCTCCAGTATACGAGCAACCCGAAACCCGCCCAGGATAACTCGCGTATCCTCTTTATTATACTGAGCGCTACGCCGACCTCTCCGCCTATGCCCAGCGCGGCAAGCACCGCATAACCCGCGCCTTCCTGCACGCCAATCGCCGCCGGGACGAAGAAGAAAGCCGAATTAGCCGTCTTCATGAACACCTCTATCACGAATGCCCTGACCCAATCGACGCGCACGCCCATAAAATATAATATTATATAGACCTCGATCAAACCCGCTATCCATCCCGAGAGATGGAAGAGGAAAGAGCCTAAAAGCCGCAGCCGGTCGTTAAGATAAAAATTCCCTATCGTCCTGTCTATCTCCTCGAGATGGGCTTGTTTATCCTCGAACATTTCGCTTAATTTAAGTTTACGCGCTATCTTGAGGCCCAGCATGAAGAGCCCTTTTCTCTGAAGGAGGACAAATACAACAAAGAGCCCGAGGACTCCTATAAACGTCCAGAGTATCCCCGTGGCGATGAGGCTCGAGAGCCTCAAGAATCTCAAGGCCAGCACTACGCCCATAAGCAAAAACACGACCTTGCTCAGGAAGAGCGTCGTCTTCGCGATCACCACGCTCGAAAGCCCGTCTACGATATTCACGCCGTAACGTCTCTTCAGGACCATGGCCTTTACCGGCTCTCCGCCTATATACGCAGATGGAGTGGTGTAATTGATCGCTTCGCCGGCCTGACGCGCCAGGAAAAATCTCCAAAGGTTGGGCAGCTTCACTTCTTTTCTGAACGCCATGCGCCAACCCATGGTATCCAGATAATAAACTATAAGGTATGCGAATATGACGACCAATATCAGCCAATTAAGCGATTGTATCTGGCGCCAAATAAGCATCGGCCCGGTCCTCGCGATTATCCAGACGAAAAGCGCGGCCGCGGCGGTAAATATTATTTTTTTAAATAGGCTCATTCTTCCCGGCCTGTCAAATATTTGAAATTTATGGCTAAAAGTATGATGCAAAAGAGATTGGCCCCTATCGCGCCCAGCCACAGGAGAAGCTCCATCTTATTGAAGATCGCGAAGAGCAGCAGCACCAGCGAAAAATCCCCAACTGAGAGGATGTCGATCAGCCGGTCTATGGCCGTTATCTTCTTTTCGGCGCCGGCCGGCGCTTTTGGCATCCCATGGATGGCCAACCCGTAATTTCTCGTCTTCTGTAGCATGGCCACAAAGGTGGATAAAAACGTCCCCATCCCGGCCGCTATCCCGACGAAGATCATTAGCGGGTTCTCCGCGATCCGGCTCGCGCCTATTCCTATCCCGATAAAGGCCAGCACATGGATGAAACAATCGACCAGCGTATCCATCCAGCTTCCGAATTCCGAGGATAGGCCGCGCGCGCGCGCCACCTCGCCGTCGCAATTGTCCAGGATATAGAAAGCCTCGAAAAGAAAAGCCCCGACTATAAAACCCGCTTTTGTACCTATCGAAAATGAAAAGAACGCCAGGATCCCGACCGCCCCTCCTAACAGGGTAATATAATTAGGGTGCAGTCCCGATCTGATAAAAAATGCGGTAAACGGCGCGGTAAGTATCCGATTTATGCCTCTCATCCCCCAGCCTCCTCTCGAATCATAATCCCAGCGATTCGGCTTTCTTTATGTCTTCAGGGAAATCCACCTCGGTCCATTTCAACCCGGTTATATCCTCGAACCCCGCGGGCACTCGCCTTATGAAATCATCGAGGGCCATCTCGTAGTCGCATGCGCGGTTCAGGCAGATCTTTTTTTCAAGCCCCTTTAAAAGCTCGCCGTGATACGCCGAAGAGATCCTGCAGAAACCTACTCCCTCCCCCGCCTCATTATGTTCCCGGGAGATCTTACGCGCTATTTGCACGACCCTCTTATTTAATGCGGCGACCTTCATCTCTTCGCCGGTATCGTTGAAATCCTTATCTATTAAAAAACAATTCGGGTTCTTTGAATTCACCAGCTTCGCTAGCACCTCGCGCTCGAATATAACGTCTGCATCCATAAGCAGCGCATCATCTCCGGAAAACTCCTCTCGCGCGGCCCATAATGAGACTACGCTGCCTAGCCCATAATCGGGATTAACTACATACTTGAACTTCGCTGTCTTGTATTTTTTGCCTGCAAGATCGGTGATCATATGTCTCATATGACCGACTACAAAACATATATCATTGACGCCGAAACTGACAAGCGAATCTATCATTTGTTCGAGTATCGTCTTTTCACCGATCTTTATCAGGGACTTCGGCATCTTGTCTGTCACCGGTTTCAGGCGGTTGCCGATCCCGGCGGCGAGGATTATCGCTTTCATCTCTTCAGCGCGGATCTGAGCGCCGCCAAAAGCCTGCGCGCGTCACCGGAGGTTATCTGGCCCATATTGGCTATCCTGAAGATCACCCTCTTGAGCTTTGATTGGCCCGCGTAGATCACAAACCCCTTCGCTTTCAAGGCGTCGTGCAATCTGCCGTAAGTAATACCTTCCGGCAGCCGGAGCGCGGTTATAGTGTTCGAATGATATTCTGGTTCGATAAGATATTTCAGTCCGGCGCCCTCAAAACCTCTCCTCAGTAAAACCACCAGATTTTTATACCGCTTGATGCGGCTCCGTACCCCTTCTCTTATAAGCTCGTCGAGGGCGCAGTCCAACGCGTAAAATGTCTGGACCGCGGGTGTAAATAGCGGTTCGCCAGTCTTCTGCCCCTCGAGATTTGAGGATATATCAAAATATAACGAACGGGGGCGGACTTCTT
>MHHC01000035.1 GCA_001805885.1 Omnitrophica WOR_2 bacterium RIFCSPLOWO2_12_FULL_51_24 | reverse complement strand
AAATACGTTTCGGCCTCAAATTATCTGAAGACTTCCCTGTACAGGCTTATCGACGACTTGCGAAAACTTGAAAAACATGTTGCCTCCGGATATAAGGATAACAAGATAGGCCTGTTCAGCAAGTTAGGCATATATAGCAGGACTCTTGTAATGGCGGGCCGGCACCTTAATTTCGGCGCAGTTGTCGGCGCTAAAGGGTTGGTCGCTTTTCTGAGATGGGCCAAGATAACCGGAAAGATAATGACGGGCAGGAAACTGAAAGATGTGTTAAGAAAAGATACCAAGCTCAGGGGGATGCTGCAGTTGATCATCTTTTCGTTTGAAGATGAGAAAACTACCGAATCGGAGAGGCTGTCGATGTGCACGTCCTGTTTTGCCTATGTGGATCCCGAGACAGGATCGATAAAGACGCTTCCGACCTGCACGTGGGAAAGATATAAAAAACCCATTATGAAGAAGATAGCCGAAAAATACAATGTTTGAAAGAACGGTAAAGACAATATGCCCCGCCTGCAATAGAGACCTCGACGGAAAATATTACGAAGAAGGCGGAAAGATCCTCTTGCGCAAAGCCTGCGGCGAGCACGGCGAGATAATCGACCTCGTCTCATCCGACGCCGGGCTTTTCAAGGATAAGATCAGCCTCTTCGATCATTTTATGGATTATCAATGCAATGTCGCAAAGTGCAGGGAGGGTATCTTCAAATGCGCCGCGCATCAGAACAGAAATTCCCCTCTGTCATTCCTCGAAATAACCACCCTCTGCAACATGAGATGTCCGGTATGCTATGCGGACGCCGACGCGAAAGGCGAGGATGTCCCGTATGGGGATATTTGCAGGATGCTCGAGGTCATGGCGGGGAAGGACAAGAATACCCATCTTATCCTGACCGGCGGAGAGCCGACTATACATCCGGATTTTTTTAAGATACTCAAGAAGGTCGATGAGCTTGGCCTCATGCGCAGGACTTTTATCGCGACAAACTGCATTACAATAGCAGATAAAAATTTCTGCAAGAAAGTATTTGATGCCGGCGTAAGGAAATTCTATTTCGCTTTCGATGGGACCGACCGGGATGCATGCATCAAATTAAGGGGAAGCCTCAAAGCCTATGAGGCTGTGCGCAAGGCCATCCAAAATTTAAGGGAATTGGGAAAGTCGGGCGTGATACTTTCTTTTACCGCGTCGAAAGAGTGGAACCTCAAGAACCTCCCCGAAGCGATAAAGTTCGCGATGGATAACTGCGACGTCGTAAAGAGGCTGATGATAACAACCGAATGCTTTACCGGAAGAGAGAGCGGCGTAAGCGGCCTTGTAAATAAAAGGTTGACCGGCGACTGCCTCGAAGGACACCTGCGCAAAGAACTCGGTATAGAGGCGGCGACATTTCCCTGGGCGGCTTTTTACATATTACTTAAACCTTTGAAATACGCCGGTCTTTTGCGTCCGGAAAGCTGGGTCACTTCGATCTTCAGCCCTATGTGCGGACAGATGGGTATGATAATCTCGGAAAACGGCGGATTGTATTCGATGATAGACCTTGTCGTCAAAGACCCCCGCAAAAATATATATAAATGCGGAAGGGAGATCGACGCGCTCTCCGAAAAAATGAAGGAAGCGGGCTGGCTCGCCAACCATTCCTATTATCTGCCCAAATATTTCCTTATTTTACTCAAATACCTGAATAAAAAATTCCTCTGGAAAGCTGTCACGGCCTCCTTTATGTGCGGCTTCGACCCGAAAAAGATAAAAAAACAGCTGCTCGGTGAAAAAAGAGTGGAACTCTATTATCTTTTGGCCTGTGATAAGTATAATTTCATCTGGGACAGGATGCCGCACTGCGCGACACACCATTACCGCATCCATCCGACGACAAAACAGGTGATAAAAGTCCCCGGGTGCCTCGTCTTCGCCTTAAGGGAAGAGCTCCAAAATTATTGATTGACTAATTTATTTTTTGGGACTACAATTTAGCCTGTTACACGTCATCATAAGGATATTATAGTAATGTCTTATATAGTCTTCGCACGCAAGTGGCGGCCGAAAGACTTTAATAGCGTTCTCGGTCAAGAACACGTCACGACCACCCTCAGGAACGCCATAGCCCAAAACAGGGTCGCCCATGCGTATATCTTCTCCGGTCCCCGCGGTGTAGGTAAAACCACGACAGCGCGCATCTTTGCCATGGCCTTAAACTGCAAGGACGGGCCGACCAAAGAGCCGTGCGGCGCCTGTGATTCCTGCAAGGAGATATCGAATAGTACGAACCTCGATGTCATCGAGATAGACGGCGCCTCGAACCGCGGCATCGACGAAGTCCGCGCCTTACGCGAGAATATTAAATTTGCCCCCACTCGGGGCAAATTTAAAGTCTACATAATAGATGAAGTCCATATGCTCACCGAAGAGGCCTTCAACGCTTTATTGAAGACGCTTGAAGAGCCGCCGGCGCACGCGATATTTATTTTCGCGACCACACGGCCGTACAAGGTGCCGTCGACTATACTCTCCCGCTGCCAGAGGTTTGATTTTAAGCGCCTTACCGTAAACGAGATCGCCGGAAAACTGAAGGAGATAATAAAGAGCGAGAAATTGGATATAGAAGAAGAGGCGATTTACACGATCGCGCGCGCCGCCGAAGGCGCAATGCGCGACGCCGAATCGATGCTCGACCAGCTCGTCTCTTTCTGCGGGAAGAAGATAGATGTCGAAAGCGCTACGGCCGTATCGGGCACGGTGGGACAAGAGGTATTATTTGATTTTACGGAGAAAGTGATAAATAAAGATACGCCGGGAATATTGAAGCTGGTCGACGGGATAATAAGCGGCGGCAAAGATATTCCCCAATTCGTAAATTCGCTGGTCGTGCATTTCAGGAATCTATTGGTCGCCAAGACCTCCGACGACCCGCAAGCGCTGATAGACCTGCCGAAAGAGATGATCGAGGGGATCTGCGCCCAGGCGAAATCTTTTTCCAGCGAGACGCTCCTTTATATCCTAACGGTCTTAATGAACACTCAGGATTCGGTGAGGCGCGCGATATCGCAGAGGATACCGCTTGAGCTCGCCGCTATCCGTCTTACCCGCCGCGATGACCTGCTCTCGCTTACGTCGATATTAGACAGGATAGGACAGCTTGAGAAGAAATTAGAGGGCGGGACGGATAAACCCGAAACGAAACCCGCGCCGAAGGCCGAGCCCCAACAGCATAAGGATGAAAAGATAACCGAACCTCTCAGCCTTTCGTTCGAGAGGGTTTGCGAGGTATGGCCGAATTTCCTACGAAGTATACTTTCAAAGAAAATGTCGGTCGCCCTTTTCCTGCAGCCGGCTCAGCCGTTGAAACTGGAAGAGAAACTCCTTACCATAGCTTTTTCCAAAGAGCATAACTTCCATAAAGAGGCCCTCGAGGCGAACGGCAACAGGAAGATGATCGAGAATGCGCTAAGCGAGATCCTAAGACACGATATAAGGGTCGATATGAAGGTCGTCGAGGCCCTCGAGAAAAAAGTCTCGGTAGAAGACCTGTTGCAGGAAGAGCATCAGGAAGAGACACACGAAGTCGTGAAATCCGCGCTTGAGATCTTCGGCGGAAACCTCAAAAAAAGATAACAGCATGCCGGCCTACACCAGGACGATGGAAAAATTGATATCCGAATTTACCAGGCTGCCCGGGATAGGCCAGAAGTCCGCGGAACGCATCGTTATGCACATCCTTAAATCCCCCAGAGAGAACGCGGTCGCCCTTTCCGAAGCGATAGTGAGGCTGAAAGATGCTATCGGTTTCTGCAAAAATTGCTTCAACCTGAGCGAAGGCGAGGTCTGTCACATCTGCGGCGACCCGGCGCGCGACAAGACGACAGTGCTTGTGGTCGAAAGCCCTAAGGATATCCTGGCCATAGAGAAGAGCGGGGCCTACAAGGGGCTATATCATGTCCTGCTTGGCGCGATCTCTCCTCTGGACGGGGTGGGGCCGGATGACATCAAGATAAAGGAACTGATGCGCCGCATAAAGTCGGATAAGATAAAGGAAGTCATACTCGCGACCGATGCCGACACCGAAGGCGAGACCACAGCCCTATATATTTCACAACTCCTTAGAAATCAAGGTGTTAAGACGACACGCATAGCCTACGGTTTGCCGGTAGGATCCCATCTGGAATACGCCGACCAGGCCACCCTCGCAAAAGCGCTCGAAGGCAGGAATCAAATTTCTTGACATAGTCCGGCGCCTCTGGTAAAATTTAGCATTAACCCCACCATTTTCAGCCAATAAGGAGGCCTTTTTTGAAGGTTGCAAGGGCGGTCGGCCGGGGTTTTAGCGTAACCCATAGGGGATGGCCTGTTATAGCGGTAGTTTTTGTCTTTTACACAATAATCAGGTTCTTTGTAGATTGGGGAGCGGCCACCGTTATTTTCGCGGCCGTGATACTAGGCTTCAATTATCTTCTCGCGGGCACGCAGATATTCGCCAGAGACGGGATAAAAGACGGACGGTACGCGTTTAAAGGGTTCTTTGGAAATTGTAACAGATTTTTTTTGGGACAGTTCGGCGTAAGCCTGGTCCTTTGGATATCCGCATGGATACTGGCGTTTTTAGCTATCGTCCTGTTAGGCGGCCCCGCATCGGCCGTTTTGGCGCTATTCCTTATGGTATTTCTCGCCCTTACCTGTATGTCATGGACGATAACCGCGGCGGACGGGAAAAATGTTTTTAAGAGCATATGGAATAGCATATTGTTCTGCGGCAGGAGATTTTTCAGCGTATTGGGTCTCCTGATTTTGATCTTTGTGTTGGCGATCACTATTTCCTTGGTCGTATGGATAGCTTATGCGTTCGTGGTGCAGGGCCTTAGGCATTTGGGGCTCGATGGCCGCGTCATAATTTTACGGGAGGTCACGGGCTGCGCGTTGTACGCTTATTTTTTCTTGTTTTCGACCTCATCGTTAATGTCGTATTATTTAAACAACAGGAAGGAAGATGAAAGGCATAACTGAAGTGGTATGGCATGGAAGGGGCGGGCAGGGCGCTGTCACCGCGGCAAAACTGCTGGCTGAGGCTGCCCTCCGCGAAGGGAAGAATGTCCAGGCGTTCCCCGAGTTCGGCGCTGAGCGCGCGGGCGCGCCGGTGAGAAGCTTCACCAGGATAAGCGATTCTCCCATTACCATACACTGTTCCATCACCGCTCCGGATTATATCGTCGTATTGGATCCCACTCTGCTTGACGCGGTAGATATAACCGAAGGGATGAAGCCGGATTCGAAGATCATTATTAACACCGTAAATTCCCCGAAGGATGAGCGCGCGGCGCTGGGCATTAATGGCGGGAAGATATTTACGGTCGACGCGACGTCGATATCAGTTGCGAAACTGGGACGTAATATCCCGAATATGCCGATGGTCGGCGCGCTTTTGAAGGCGACGGGCGTAGTAAAACTGGAGTCTCTGATAGAGATATTCAAAGAGGATTTTGCGAAAAAATTCACGCCGGAGGTAATCAAGGGAGACCTTGAGGCGATAGAACAGGCGTATAAAGAGGTAAAGGCGGAATAAAATGGCTAAAACGGAAAAAACGAAGGCGCCGGGATGGAGAGAAGTCCCCATTGGCGGGGTAAATCCGGAAGCCGGCAACGCCGTAAAATATAACAGCGGGACATGGCGCACGTTCAAGCCGGTCTGGTTTAACGATAGATGCACCCAATGCTACCTTTGCTGGATCAACTGTCCCGACGTATCGATACTCATCAAGGAAGGAAAGGTCGCGGGCATAGATTACGAACACTGCAAAGGTTGCGGCATCTGCGCCGCGGTATGCCCGGTTAAACCCAAGAAGGCCATAGAGATGGTCAAGGAAGAGAAATGAGTAAAAAACTGGTAGCTTTGACGGGTAACGATGCGGCCGCATACGCGATGAAACAGATAAACCCCGATGTCGTGGCGGCATATCCGATCACGCCGCAGACGTCGCTGATGGAGAAGTTCGCGCAGTACGTCGCCGACGGCGAGATCGATACTGAAGTAGTGCTTGTAGAATCGGAGCATTCGGCGATGTCGGCCTGCGTGGGCGCATCCGCCGCAGGCGCGCGCGTGATGACAGCAACCTCATCGCAGGGCCTGGCCCTGATGTGGGAGATATGTTATATCGCCGCCGGATACAGGCTGCCGATAGTAATGCCGCTTGTAAACCGCGCGCTTTCCGGCCCGATAAACATCCATTGCGACCATTCGGACGCGATGGGCGTCCGTGACTCGGGATGGATACAGCTCTGGGCCGAGAACGCGCAGGAGGTCTACGATAACCTGCTCCAGGCGATAAGGATCGCCGAAGATCCAAGCGTGCTCCTTCCTGTCATCGTCAATTACGACGGTTTCATCATAAGCCACGCGATAGAAAATATGCATATTTACGACGATGCCGGGATAAATAAATTCGTCGGCGAATATAAACCGAAATATACACTGTTGGATCCGGCGAACCCGACGACTTTCGGCGGCTTCGACCTGCCGGATTATTATTTCGAGCACAGGCGCCAGATCGCGGACGCGATGACGAAGTCGGCAAAGGTCATCGCCGATGTCGCCGAAGAGTTCTCGAAGATATGCGGCCGCGAGTATAAATTCATAGAAGGATACAGGCTCGAGGACGCTGAGATCGCGATAGTCGCGCTCGGTTCCACCGTAGGGACGGCGCGCGCGGTCGTCGATGAACTCCGCGAAAAAGGCGTAAAGGCAGGAATATTAAAGATCCGCGTGTTCAGGCCGTTCCCGGAGGGTGAGATAGCGGATTCGCTGAAACATCTGAAGGCGATCGCGGTCCTTGACCGCGCCGACGCGCTGAACGCGGTCGGCGGGCCTCTCTTTGACGAGATAAGGGCCGCGCTTTACAGGAAATCGGACATCCCGGTCGTCAATTACATATACGGCCTCGGCGGGCGCGACATGGGGTTGGGTGAGATCAACCATGTCTACGCGGATCTCGCCGGGATAGCAAAGACCGGAAAGATAAAGGAACTGACGACATATTTGGGAGTGCGGGAATAGATGGCAAACTTAAAAGAACTGGCGAAGAAAAAAGAGGTACTGACCGGCGGCCACAGGTTATGCTCGGGATGCGGCGCGCCCATAATAATAAGGCAGATGGGCCTCTCTCAGGATGTCCCGCTTGTAGTGGGATGCGCAACAGGCTGTGTCGAAGTCTCCACGACGCCGAATCCTTTTACGGCGTGGGAATGCAGTTTTGTGCATTGCGCGTTCGAGAACTCCGCGGCCACCGTATCTGGAGCAGAAGCGGCGTACAGATCGCTCAAACGCCGCGGTAAAGTAAAGGCGGAGCTGAGGTTCGTCGCGATCGGCGGCGACGGCGGCACTTATGATATCGGATTACAATCGCTCTCCGGCATGCTCGAGCGCGGCCACAGGATCCTGTATCTCTGCTATAACAATGAAGCCTATATGAATTGCCTGAGCGCCTCCTCGATGATTATGACAAAAAAAGGGCTTAAGAAGATAACCGAAATAAAAGAGGGCGATGAAGTTTATGCCTTTGACCAAAACGCCCACGGGTTGGTTTTAAAGAGATGCACGGGGGTTTTTGACAACGGCAAAAAAGAGATCTTCCAATTGGATACTTTGCATCATTCGATAAGGGCGACGGGAAACCATCCGTTTTTGGTTTTGAAGAGGAACGGCACCGGCAGACAGAACAATTTCGCCTGGAAGATGCTGGAAGAGATTAAAATTGGCGATGAGATAGTAGTGTTGAAAAGTTTAAACGGTATTGATGAATTGCCGTACAAGCGGAATGAAAAGAAAAAAGGTTTAGTTTCAATAGATGGCTCAAAAGCAGTGGCAACCGCCGTTGAGTTAAGCGAAGAGCCTTTAACCTATGAGATAAATAAATATTTTGAAACCGAAAAAGTCGTTTCCATTAAGTCGGTTGGGATCGAGCCCACGCTTGATTTGAGAGTGGAA
>MHHC01000034.1 GCA_001805885.1 Omnitrophica WOR_2 bacterium RIFCSPLOWO2_12_FULL_51_24 | reverse complement strand
AGCAAGCTGCAAACCCGATAGTAAGTTTTTTACCGCTTATATTGATATTTGTTGTATTTTATTTTCTACTGATAAGGCCCCAGCAGAAACAGAAGAAAGATCATGAGGAGATGTTAAAGGGCCTGGCGAAGAACGACGAGGTCATCACAAGCGGCGGGATACATGGCACTATAGTCAACGTTAAGGAGACATCGGTAGTCCTCCGGGTTGACGAGAATACGAAGATAGAAGTAGATAAATACGCGATCGCTTATACAACAAAGAAGAGGACAGGAGAGGAGAAATGAAGAGAGGGCTTGCCTGGAAAGCAGGATTAATATTCGCTTTAATTGCGGCTTCATTCTGGCTTATCTATCCGCCTTTTGATATAAAGGATAAAGACGGAAAAATAATACAGGAAGGAAAGATAAAACTCGGCCTTGACTTAAAGGGCGGCATGCATCTCCTGCTTAAAGTTGACACCAGCCGTTTGCCGGAGAACGCCCGGGAGGACGCCGGCGACAGGGCGATAGAGGTCATAAGGAACAGGATAGACCAGTTCGGAGTAAGGGAGCCGTCTATCCAGAGGCAGGGTAAAGACGAGATCGTGGTCCAGCTTCCCGGCGTCACCGACCGTGACCGCGCCCTCGATATAATCGGGCGGACCGCTTTACTTGAGTTCAAATTGGTATCCGACGACCCCGAGAAGATGAAACAGGCGTTAAGCGGCAATGTGCCCGAAGGTTATGAGCTCAAGAAATCCCTCGAGGATGACGAGCAGCTGCTGCTGGAAAAGCAGGCGGTCATGACCGGAGAGGGGCTCTCGAATGCATTGATACATTTTGACCAGAGCAAGTTCAACGAGCCGACGGTCAATATTGAGTTCAATTCGGAAGGTACGAAAAAATTCGCGAAGATAACAAGCGAGAACGTAGGCAGGAGATTGGCCATAGTCCTTGACGGCAAGGTGCAATCGGCTCCCGTAATAAGGGAGGCGATACCTTCGGGAGAGGCCGTGATAAGCGGAAGGTTTACGATCGAGCAGGCGAGAGACCTCTCTTTAGTCCTGCGGACAGGCGCGCTGCCGGCCCCCATGTATATCGAAGAGGAGAGGACCGTCGGCCCCCTGCTGGGACAGGATTCCATCAATAAGGGCATAAAGGCGAGCCTGATAGGAGGAGCGCTCATCCTGATATTCATGGCTTGTTATTACCTGTTGTCCGGTCTCGTCGCCGACATTGCCATTGGCCTCAACCTATTGTTTACTCTCGGATGCATGGGGTTCCTGCCTTATATATTCCCCGGCGTATCCGCGACATTGACCCTGCCGGGTATCGCCGGTATCGCGCTTTCGCTCGGTATGGCCGTCGACGCGAATGTCCTCATAAATGAGAGGATAAGGGAAGAACTGCAGGCGGGAAAAACGCTGCGGCAGGCGATCGGGCTCGGTTACGACAAGGCATTCAGCGCCATATTCGACTCGAACGTCACGACGTTGATCGCGGCGTTGTTCCTCTTCCAGTTCGGGACAGGCCCCATACGGGGTTTCGCGGTAACCCTGACCATCGGTCTCCTGGCGAGCATGTTCACGGCGATCTTTGTGACGCGCGTGATCATGGAAAGCCTTCTGGACACCGGCTTATTAAAGTCGCTCCCGATGTTAAAGCTTATCAGAGAAACGAAAATCGATTTTATCGGGAAGAGGAAGATATTTTATGTTGTCTCTATCGTAGTTATAGGCGTCGGCCTCTTCTCTTTATTCTCTAAAAAAGAGAAAGCCTACGGCATCGATTTCTCCGGCGGGCAGATCCAGGAATATATGTTCAAGACCGCCCCGGAGATAGACAACGTCCGGAAAGTGTTGAAAGAGCTTAACCTCGAGGACGCCTCGATCCAGCAATTCAAGGATAACCCGCGCGCGATACTCATAAAGACCTCAGCCGACAGGAGTACTGACTTGACGGATAAATTGAAGAAGGCGTTTCCGGACCAGGATATCCAGATACTCAAGATAGAGCACGTCGGCCCGGTCGCGGGAAAGCACCTCAAGACGAAAGCCGTATACGCTATCATATTGTCACTGATCGGTATCCTGACATATGTTGCCTTCAGGTTCAAGCACTTTAATTTCGCCGCAGCCGGTGTGATCGCCCTTATACATGACGTTTTAGTGGCATTGGGCTTTTTGGCTTTGACGAACAGGGCGATAGACCTGTTGAGCGTCACGGCCTTCCTGGCCATAGCCGGTTATTCGATAAATGACACCATCGTCATCTATGACAGGGTAAGGGAGAATATGCGGCTCAACAGGAAATCGAGCCTCTACGAAGTGATAAACTTAAGCGTCAACCAGACGTTGGGAAGGACGCTCTTGACTTCAGGGGTGACCCTCCTTGTGGTGCTGGCGATCTTCATTTATGGCGGAGATATCTTAAGCAATTTCGCGTTCGCACTGTTGGTGGGCTTTATATCCGGTGTCTATTCGACCGTATTCATCGCCAGCCCCCTTGTACTGGCGTTCCAGCCGAGGAAAAAACCAATTGGGAAGTAATAAGTATATTCAGATAAGAAATATCCTTATTTGGACACTCGCACTCAACTGGGGAGTCGCTTTAGCCAAGATAGTATACGGCCTCATGACGCAATCCCTGGCTATGTCGGCCGACGGTTTCCATTCGCTATCGGACGGATCGTCGAATATCATCGGCCTGATCGGCATAGCGGCCGCCTCACGGCCTAGGGATGCCGGGCATCCTTACGGCCACCGTAAGTACGAGACGCTCGCCTCAATGGCTATCGCCGTAGCGCTGTTCTTTATAGCGTTTAAGCTGATCACGACCTCTATCCACAAACTTGTCCATCAGGAGCTCATTAATCCCGAGGCGAACCTGGGCAGTTTCGTGGTTATGGGAATCACGCTTGCCGTAAATATCGGCGTTATGAAATACGAATTAAGGAAAGGCAGGGAATTAAACAGCGACTTCCTTGTTGCCGACGCGATGCATACCGGTTCGGACATCTTCGCCTCTAGCATGGTCATCGGCAGCTTGATAAGCGTAAGGCTCGGCCTTCCGATAATAGACGTCATAGCCGGGATCATAATTTCCCTTCTGATCGCTTATATCGGCGTCGGGATACTGAAGCACAGCTCGAGGGTGCTTACGGATTACGCGGTCATAGAGGTGCAGCATATCTGCGACGCGCTTTCCGATATGCATGAGGTAGTCGGCTGTCACAGGATAAGGACGCGCGGCCGCCAGGACGATATCCATGCGGATTTGCATATAACAGTCGATAAGGATATGACGGTTGCCAAGGCCCACGATCTATCGACGGCCATAGAGAAACGCATACGTGAGAGATTTCCCGGCGTAACGGATGTGATAGTCCATATAGAGCCCGCCTGACATGCAAAAGGCATGGGAGATAGATTCGTTGGACGATAAGGCCTGCGAGGTCCTTTGCAAAGCCATCGGCATCTCACCTGTCCTAGCCCACCTGCTTATTAAAAGAGGCGTAAAGAGCCCGGAAGAAGCGCGCAATTTCCTTTCGTGCGACCTGTCCTCGCTTCATGATCCTTTCCTTTTTAAGGATATGGAGAAGGCGGTCAGGCGCATAGTATCCGCTATAGAAGATAAAGAGCGCGTCCTCATCTACGGCGATTACGACGTCGACGGCCTGACCGCAACAGCGCTTTTATATACGACACTCGAAAGATACGGCGCGCATGTCGTTAATTATGTCCCCGACCGCATAAAGGAAGGATATGGCCTGAATATCGAAGCGGTGGAAAAGGCATATAGGGACGGCGCGAAACTTGTCATCGCGGTCGACTGCGGCGTCACGGCCGTCGAAGAAGTTGATTCCCTCAAAAAGCATCACATCGACTGCATAATCATCGACCACCATCAGCCTATAAAGGACAGATTGCCGGATGCGTTCGCGATATTGGATCCGCTCGTTCCGGGCTGCGGTTATCCTTATAAACATTTGGCGAGTGTAGGCCTTGTATATAAATTAACGCAGGCATTAGGCTGGAACAGGGAAGGGGACCTTGATCTGGTCGCGCTGGGCACGATATCGGATGTCGCGCCGCTTACCGGAGAGAACAGGACACTTGTAAAACACGGGCTGAAATATCTGGCGGAGACGCGCAGGCCCGGGCTTCGGGCGCTTATGGAAGTCGCCGGCATAGGCAAGAAGAAAGAGTTCTATACCGAGACGGTCGGTTTCATTTTGGGGCCGCGCTTGAACGCCTCGGGAAGGATGAACTCGTCAATGCATTCGCTCAAATTGCTCCTTACCGAGGATAAGGAAGAAGCGCGGAAGCTTGCCGGGGAACTCGACAAGAGCAACCGCGAGCGACAGGCGATGGAGGCGGTGATCCTTAAGGAAGCGATCTCGAAGGTCGAGCGCGAGGTAAATTTTAAGGAGCATAAGGTCATAGTCCTTCACGGCGACAAATGGCATCCCGGCGTTATCGGCATAGTAGCCTCGCGCATAGTCGAGAAGTTTTACAGGCCGACAGTTCTGGTCGCGTTCAATGAAGAGGGCCTCGGCCACGGCAAGGGGTCGGGCAGGTCGATAAAGAATTTTCATTTATTTGATGCGCTCTCGAAGTGCAAGGATCACCTGATCGAATTCGGCGGCCATGAACACGCGGCGGGCATAACTATCTCGAAAGAAAATATAGACGCCTTCCGCGAGCGCTTGAACGCCGTCGCGCACGAAACGCTTAAGCCGTTAGACCTTATCCCGCGCCTCGATATAGACGCGTGGATATCGCTGAAGGACCTTACGAAAAAATTTCTCAAAGAATTGGAACTCCTCGAGCCTTTCGGCGTGGGCAACCGCAAGCCGGTATTCGCGGTCAAAGGCCTTTCGCTTAAGGCGGAGCCTAAGATACTCAACTATAACACGCTTAAGATATGGGTCACGGACGGGGAACTGACTTACGAGGCGGTCGGTTTCAAGAAAGCCCTTGATTATAAACTCGATTCCGCCTCGTCAATATTTGACCTTGCTTTTACGCCTTCGATTAATAACTGGCAGGGGCAGGAGTCAATACAACTGCAGCTTAAGGACCTGAAATTGAACTAGCTCGCTATTGTCATGCCCGTGAAAACGGGCATCCAGACAGAGATTTGTACTACGCTTTTACTATCTTACCCGACCTGATGCAAGCGGTGCATACCTTGAGGGTCTTAATGACGCCTTTTAGATTGACCTTAATCTTCTGGAGATTAGGGGAGAACCTCCTGATGCTTCTTCCCGTTATCTTTTGGCCGACACCGCCGTCTTTCTTGGCCATACCGCGGCGCTTGATGGCCTTACCCGCCATCTTGCCTTTGCCGCATATATCGCATACCTTTGACATGCATACCTCCTTGATGAGCCCCTATTCAGTTGTTATACGAATTAATCCCGAAGCCTGCGATGTACTTTTTGAGGTTAACCACAAAAAGTGCGAGCGTCTAGGCGAGGGATTTGTTATGATAACTAGGCTACAATGATAACATATCAC
>MHHC01000033.1 GCA_001805885.1 Omnitrophica WOR_2 bacterium RIFCSPLOWO2_12_FULL_51_24 | reverse complement strand
AATACGAGCAATTCTACACATATAATTACAATGTCTATCAGGTCCAGTCAGGTATCTCAATAGAGTTCTAAGAATCAGTCTCCCCAATTATGGCTTGTATGCCAGGTCTGCCTGTTCCATGGGATATAAATAAGGTCGATGTCCCTGACCTGCGCGCCTCCGAATTTAGAGGATAACCTGATCTCTAAATTGTTATCTCCGATATTCCTTCGATTAGTATTCGGCGCGGGTTCGTTGCTTGCCTTGGGCATATTTACTGCTAAAAACTCCCAGATATTGTCGAAGAACTTATCGCCTGCGTTTACTAATGTTCCGCTATCAGAGATGACATAGAACCTTACATCCACATTGTATGAGCTGCCAAGACCTGAAGGATTAATTGAAAATCCATCCGGGTTGTTTCCCCCGTTTATATTGCCTGTTGAGAAATTATACCAATTATTACCCCGGTCAAACGACACTTTATCCCAGAGGATATTTTGATGCCATTTCTTACTGGAACTATATTGTAAATTATCAAAATCCTTTTTTTCCATGAAAGTGTTGCCTTGCGGGTTTTCAAGCCTTACCTGTGTCCAGTCAGGGTAATAGCCGGGTTGGGTAGTACCATATTTGACAGGGCTTCCCAGCAGATATTCATTCCACGGCAAATCACGAAGTTCTCCACCGGTAAGGGCGTCTAAAGACTGATGAAAGCGCGTCGTCCAATCCAAAGTGTTTAGACCCGCTAAACTTCCCGCTTCCTGCGTCCTTAAGCTGATGTTAAGTAACTGGACTGTGTATAAATCCGGCCTTAAGACATATTGTTCGATCCTTACGCGGTAACCCTGCCTGTCCGTCAGCACTTTACCGGTCTGGGCATCTGTAACCTGTTCCATCCGGGCATCGAGATTCCTGGTATTTCCGTCATCGATCATGTCCTGAATATCGTCCCTAAGCGCATTGCGGTCGATAATATCTTTTATTTCGTCACGGATATTGTCACGAGAGCCGTAGATATCCGGGTTTGTTTCGTCAAGGTCTACGTCTTCAGGATGATCTTCACGAGCAAAGGCATCTTCGATATCAGGGATAAGATCCACATCTGCGTCTGCATTAGGAACTAACGGATCCGTCTGCCACGTATTGAGTTCGCGCTCATTGGTTAAACCGTCTCCATCGGTATCGGTTTCAGTCGTTGTGCCGGCTCCGCCCGATGTAGTCGTCCCGCCGCCTGCGTTATTCCCGTTTGAGCCGAAGTCACTATCCCGGGAGTTTCTCCTGTCGTTCATCGCATCGCCGGAATTATCATTTGGACCAGTATCGCCTCCGAGATCATCACCGCCCGCCTCGCTATAGCCTTCGGCGCCGGCGCCAACATCCCATCCTTCTACTATATCCTGAAGTTGCTCCGAAGTCGGTATAACCGGCCCGCTAACATTCCCGTTCTCATCTATTTGATATACATTGCCCGGGTCAACATCAAAGGCCTGCCCGGAAAAAGGATTTGTAACGAATCCCACCCCTTCCTCGAAGAAAGCCATGGTCGAATCAGGATAGACGACAAGATACATTATAGTGCCGCGGACGCAGGCAACGGCGTTCGGGGTCTTTATTTCGAATTTTGAGGTGTTCTTTATTTTTTCTACCTTGGCGCGAAACTTACCTTTTGAGGATTCGAATATATTTTCGTAATTGCCAGTAGCGGCATCTGATGTGAGTTTTTGAAGGATAAGATCGGAATTGGGCTTGAGGTTTATTACGTTATTGTTATCGAGTCTTATCTCGATCTTTCCGTTTTCCTTGGTCTCTATCTTATCGCCGGCACTAAGTATCTCTCCGGCCTTTGCGTCATGCCAGGCGATCTTACCGCGGCTGAGTATGCGGACATCGCCGGAAATTTTTACAACGGTAGCGTTCATTTGGGCGATCTCTTCGGCCCAAACAGGGGTAGCTTGGAGGCTGACCGAAAATATCAGCGGGGAAATAAATAAAGAAATGAGAAATGATTTTATCGCGGATTTCATCATTTTTTAAGTCCTCTTTTTTATACTTACCATAAAACCGTTGAATACAGTATACGTTATATCCATCATAATTGTCAATGAAAAATTATTGTTATTTTAAAGGAAATTATTGTCTTAATATTTTAAGTACAATAACCGTCATATCATCGTGTTGAGGCATGCCTTGGCTGAAGTTTTCCACCTCATCGACTAACTTATCGGCC
This sequence comes from Omnitrophica WOR_2 bacterium RIFCSPLOWO2_12_FULL_51_24, assembly GCA_001805885.1. Lineage (GTDB taxonomy): Bacteria > Omnitrophota > Gorgyraeia > Pluralincolimonadales > Pluralincolimonadaceae > Pluralincolimonas. The sequence continues at coordinate 5,958 of MHHC01000033.1, read as the reverse complement.
AGCCCTTGAGCCGGGAGGCGTCTGTTAAATAAAGCCGCATCCAGGATACGCTTTTCTTCAAATTCCTTATTATTCCTGTCGCGCGCTTCTGAAATCCCATCAGTGTACATCACGAACACATCTCCCGGGGAAACGGAGAATTCGTCAGCCGTAAACTCCGAGCCCGGGATTATACCTATCGGGCTTCCTACGGATTGGGTAAGCGATAATACATCGCCCGTGCTCTTTACCCAGACCAATGGATTATGGCCGCCGTTGGAATACTTTATCTTCCTCTCTTTTGGCTTATATATAAGATACTGGAGGGTAACGAACATGCCGGAGACCCCTTCTTCCACCAGCTTATCATTAATGGCGGTCAGCGCCTCGTTCGGCTCGCTGTGATCGCGAGAGATCCCGCGGAAATCGGCCATCGCCTTAGCCATGAACAACGCGGCAGGCACGCCTTTTCCCGAAACATCGCCTATTACTATCCCAAGCCTGTCCTCTTTAAGTTTTACGAAATCGTATATTAATTTTATGAAATCGTAGAAGTCGCCGCCCACATGCTTTGCCGGGACGCATTTTACGCCTATCTCGACGCCCTCTACCTGCGGCAGGCTCTGAGGGAGTATCGACTGCTGGATGCGGCTCGCTATCTGGAGCTCCTTTTCGATCAGCCCCTTTTCGAAGCGGGTTATTATGAATTGGTTGAGCGTGATCGCAGGATAAGTGATAAAACAAAGAACGAGCATCGTCGCGAAGTCCATCCATATATTAAGGAACCTGAAAATAAGGACCGCCGATATTATTATGCCTGATACAACGACCAGGAAAAACGTGAGGCCTTCGAAAGGGGTGCGCTTGGGGACCACGATACCGAAAGCCGCGCCGAGAAATAAAAATATCAGGAATATCTCAAGCGCGAACACCCTGCTGATGAAGTCCTTCTGTAGTATCGTATTTATGGAACTTGCCCTGATGCCTACGCCGGGATACAGCGCCGATACGGATGTCGACCAATAATCCTCCGCGCCGGTCGCGGTCAAACCTATAAGTACGACCTTGTCTTTGAAAATATTCAGATCGATGTTGGGTTTTTCGCCCGCATCGATCTGGTTGGCCGAGATCGGGATATCGGAAAAAGAGACCCTCTTAAATTTGTCAAAACCTGAGGCGAAATTTATCCACATAAAACCATTCCCATCGGTATTCACATGAAGTTTGAACGGATCGGCGTCGAGGTAAAGTGAAGCCGCCATTAGATCTATCGAAGGGCAACTCTTGCCTTGGTAACTTATGAAGATCGGCATCTTCCTCACTTTACCGTCCGGTTCGACCATTATATTTACGAAACCATAGCCCTTCGCGTTCCGGATAAGTTCTTTGAGCGGCAAAGTCTCCTTGCGGGCTATGGGGTTTTTTCCTCTTGCGGCCTTGTCGCTTTTAAGGTCGAAGAACGAGGCGAAGAAAACGTTGTCTAGTTTTTTAGCCTGGACGGCGAGTTTTTCGTCTTCTTCGGGATGTTCCGCCTGGGCCTCGGTAAAGAGGATGTCAAAGACTATCGCCTTAGGTTTGTATTTCTCGAGTATATCAAGGAGTTCGGCGTGATAGCCTCTCGGCCACGGCCAACGGCCGAAGTCGTTGATCGCCCTGTCGTCTATCTCTATCACTATTATATTGGGATTTACCGGACGCGGTCCGCGCGCCTTGAAGAGAAGATCAAGACCTTGGTATTCCAGCAGCCCGAACCAGCCCAAAAGATACGGGATGCCCAATGCCGCCGCGCATATGATCCCTATCAGTAACCCGCTTCTCTTCTTCATCATTCTATTATTATCTCACATTCCGGCAGGGCTGATAAAAACTTTCTGCCGTAGGGCTTGTGTAATATCCTGCTGTCCAAGATGACGACGATGCCCGTATCGTATTTGGTACGGACGAGTCGGCCGAAACCCTGCTTTAATTTAAGTATCGCCTGCGGCAGGCTGTATTCCTGGAACGGGTCTTTACCTTCTTCCTTTATCTTCTCCATCCTAGCTTCGGAGATGGGGTGATCCGGCACGGCAAAAGGCAATCTCGTGATTATGACATTGCTTAACGCCTCACCCGGCACATCTACGCCGGTCCAAAAAGAATCGACGCCGAATATTACAGACCCCACATCGCGCTTAAAAGTCTCGAGCATCTTGGTCCGCGGTAAGCCCGCCCCCTGTTTCAGGACAGGAATACCGAGGTCATGAAGATAAGGCGCGGTCTCCTCATAGACGTCGTCCATGAACCTGTAACTTGTAAAAAGGACAAAAGCTTTCCCTTCTGTCCGCTCGAGATAGTCCTTTAGTTTTTTGACCACTTCCGTCTTGTACTTATCGTAGTCGTTAGGGTCCGGCATCTTTTTAGGAATGTGGATCTTTACGTTATTCGCGTAATCGAACGGTGAGCCGAGTAATTTCTCATCACATCTTTTTAGGCCGATGCGGCTTTTTATGTATTCGAAATTCTTTTCGGTCGATAACGTCGCGCTGGTCAGCACCGCCGTATTTATCCTCGAAAATAGCATCCCGTTAAGCGCGGGGGCTATGTTGATGGGCGCGCAATCCAGGGATATCCTGCGAGAACGCCTTCCCGAAACTTCAGCCCAATAGACATAATCCTCCATCTCCTGGGTCAGGAATATAGAGAGGGCCTGAACAAGGCCCTCTATCCTGTTCATATAATACTTGAAGTCCACCTCTTCTTCTTTAGAGCGAGAACGCTCGAACCTCTCCTCTAACATCCCTGAGAGTTTCTTTAGCGGTTTCGAAAGGCAATCATCCGTGAAATCCGGCTGCCCGACCCTGCGTATCGTATCCCTGTCAAGCCAATCCGAGACTTCATCAAAGAACCTATCCGAAATTTTCCTGACGTCAGAAACGAAATCCTTGATGCCCTCATCTCTTATCGAGGCGAGGAACCCCTTCTTTTTCAACGGATTGTAGAGGGAGTCGAGGAGATATTTTACCTTGGCGTTCGATATCTCATATCCGAGGTGCTCGGTCGCGACGTCTTCGATCGTATGCGCTTCGTCGAAAACCACGCATGAGTAATTTGGAAGCAGCGAATATTCTGACTGTCGCAGGGCGAGATCGGAGAAAAATAAATGGTGGTTTACGACCAGGAGGTCCGCCTCCTGCATATTGTGGCGGGCTTTCATAAGGAAACACTCGTTCCTGTACGGGCATTTCTTGCCAAGACAGGTATCGGGCTCGCAGCATACCCTTTCCCATACCTTTGGACTGGGTTCCTCATCAAAGTCCGACCGTGAACCGTCCGTTGTGACCTTGGACCATGAGAGTATTTTTTGCAGCCCGGCGACTTCGTCCTTCGATTCAAAAAGGTCTGTCTTCGAGGAAAAGACGCGGTTGAGTCTCCTGAGGCAGAGATAATTCCCACGGCCTTTGACAAGGCAGGATTTGAAGTCGAACGGTATGACGGATTTGAGAAATGGGATATCTTTTTTTACGAGCTGTTCCTGAAGGCTGATCGTGTTTGTGGAAACAACCGCCTTCTTTTGGGATGAGACCGCGAAATCTATGACCGGAACGAGATAGGCGAAGGATTTTCCTACTCCTGTGCCGGCCTCGGCAATAAGATGTATTTTTCTTTTGATCGCGCCTTCGACGGCCTTTGCCATCTGGCCCTGCTGCGGGCGGAACTCGTAATTTTTAAAAGTCTGCGCCAACAGCCCATTCTTGCCGAAAAACTCCTCCGAGTCGATATTCGCCTTTGGATTATCGGTGCTTATGAGCAACGGGCTATTAGGTAAGATCATCTATCTCGGGCTTATGGCCAGTTCCTCCAGGCGCGCGATCCGGCGTTCGATAGGCGGATGCGTGCTGAAGAGATTGAGTAGTCCGCCGCCGGTGAGTGGATTCACGATGAACAGATGGGCGGTCGTCGGGTTCGCCTGCATCGGAACTTGCCGCGAAAAAGTGTAGAGCTTCCTTAATGCATTTGCCAAAGAGAGCGGCCTGCCGCATAGATTAGCGCCGGATTCATCGGCCATATACTCTCTTGAACGTGAAATGGCCAATTGTATAAGTGTAGCGATGATGGGAGCCAGGATCGCTATGACCAGCATGGAAACCGCGTTACCGCGCTCCCTGTTGTCATCCCGCCCTCCGAAAAACATCGCCCACCTTGCCATATCGGAAAGCATGTATATGGCGCCGGCTACGGTGGCTACGACCGTCATTATCAGCGTATCCCTGTTACGTACATGGGAAAGCTCGTGAGCGATGACGCCTTCGAGTTCGTCATCGCTTAAAATGCGCGTTATTCCTTCGGTCACAGCGACAGAGGCATGCGCCGGGTCGCGTCCTGTAGCAAAGGCGTTAGGCGTCTCGGTAGGGATCATATAGATCCTCGGCTTGGGTATATCGGATTTAGTCGCCAGGTTCTGCACTATCCTGTGGAGTTTGGAATAATCTTTGGGTGAGGCTTCTTTCGCCCTGTACATCATGAGGACTATCTTGTCCGAGAACCAATACGAGAAGAAGTTCATGAAAACCGCAAACCCGAAGGCTATCATCATTCCGTTCCTGCCGCCTATCAGACTCCCGACGAAAATCAGCAGGAGCGTCAATAGGGTCAGGAAAAATACTGTTTTGAATACGTTCATTCTATTCCTCCTTCACTTTGTTTCCCTTAGCGCTAAAGGGTCGTATCCCGAGAGACCCAGGATAGCATAGCTTGCTCCGATAACACTCAAGTTTCCTTTGCAGGGCGTATTAAGCCCATGGCCAATAGGGGCGTCGGCCAGTGTGGCATAAGGATATGCCAGACCGTCATTATCCTCGATGGCCAGATTTAACATACTTTTTATCAATTTAATCCTTTTTTGGTCGTATCTGTTTGCTTTTGCCCGTTCGCCGCGTTTAGTAAAATCATCGGATAACCTCTTGTATGCATTTATCAGTTGGAATGTCCATTCAGGAGAGACCATGGCCCCTCGGTGTAACGCTCTAGCCGTATTATGGTCGCTGTAGTCGACCCCTTCAACCTTAACTTTCTCGCCGTTGGGTTTGACGTAACTTACCTCAACCACACAATTTTTCTCAACAAAGTCTATCATCTTTTCAGCTAAACCCGGCTTGATCGCGTCGAGGGTTTCTACCCCTAATGCCGAAATAGCCCAAGAATGGACATCGGTAGCTACCGCAGAATCGATTTGTTTTCTGCCGCCGCGATTGAGCCTGCCTTCCTTTTGATTATAGGCGACCCTTTTAAGCCAGCCCAAAATTTTATCTTTTGCTTCTTTGTATTTTTCGTATTTTGTCTCCCGGTAGAGCATGTTAAACAAAGCGTAAGAGTCGATGTTATGTTCTGTGGCGAATACTTCCGAAAAACTTGGTTCCTCGGCGTCATAATTTATATGCTGGTCGCCGGCTACCATACCATCACTTTCCGGCCCCAGAGGGATACCTCCGTAATTTAAATCTTTCTTGTTTTTATTTTGTAAAGTAACTATGAAATCTGCTATTTTTTCAGCAAATTCCAAATATTCCTTTTTTGATGTTGCCTTGTAGAGATGGAAGGAGGCGATGGCGATCCATGCATCCTCTCCGACCCAGACTGCCCAACTCTCTCCCGCCCCGTTAGGATCTGGAGCATATACTGCTCCGATTATCCCTCCCAATCTCCACACGCTCTCATTTTTTATATAAAAATCGATTATCTTTTCCGATTTTTCTGTCTCGCCTGAGGCTATATAGGCCAACGAAGCTACCGCCGCGTCATAAGTAATGCACCATTTCTCGAATCTTTTGTCGCCGACATGGCTATAAGGCAGACCCGTTATCTTGTCGGAATTTTTTTCCAGCCATGTGAGAAATTTTTTACGGTATTGGGGATATGATACTTCTCCATAAATAGGTGCGCAAAAAATAGATGATATAAATAACATAAAGGCTAAGGCGCTCAACTTATTTACGAATTTTG
>MHHC01000032.1 GCA_001805885.1 Omnitrophica WOR_2 bacterium RIFCSPLOWO2_12_FULL_51_24 | reverse complement strand
TTCGGGGGAAAGCTCGGTCTCGCTCTTAGGCGTGACTTTACCGACCAATACATCACCCGGCTCTACTTCGGCGCCGATCCTTACAATACCATGCTCGTCGAGGTTCTTGAGCGCGTCTTCGCTCACGTTCGGGATATCGCGCGTCACTTCTTCGTTTCCAAGGCGCGTATCACGCGCCTCGCTCTCAAATTCTTCTATATGCAGGGAAGTATACAAGTCTTCCTTGATAAGCCTCTCGCTTATTATGATCGCGTCTTCAAAGTTATAACCCCTCCACGGCATAAAAGCGACCAATACGTTCTTTCCGAGCGCCAATTCGCCTTCCGACGTCCCGGGACCGTCGGCTATGACTTCGCCCTTCTTTATCTTCTGTCCGACTTTTACGATAGGTCTCTGGTTGACGCAGGTATCGGCGTTGGAACGCATAAACTTGCGCAGCTTGTAAATCTTATCGCCTATTACTATCTCGTCGGCCTGGACCGACTTTACGGTGCCCTCTTCTTCCGCGACGACAACTGCGCCCGAATCCTTCGCGGCCCTGTATTCCATTCCTGTCGCGATAAGCGGGGATTCGGTGACCATAAGCGGCACCGCCTGGCGCTGCATGTTCGAACCCATCAAGGCGCGGTTCGCGTCGTCATGTTCGAGGAACGGGATGAGGCTCGCGGCGATCGAGACGAGCTGTCTCGGGCTCACGTCCATATAATCCACCTTTTCCCTCGGCACCAGCGGGAAATCACCTTTGTGCCTGCATAAGATATCGCTCTCGGCGAAACGGCCCGATGATTCGAGCTTCGCGTTCGCCTGGGCGATTATAAATTTGTCCTCGATGTCAGCCGAGAGGTATTCGGTCTTCTCCGTGGCCCTGCCCTTCTCGACCTTCCTGTAAGGGGTCTCTATGAAACCGAATTCGTTTATGCAGGCGTAAGTCGACAGGGATGCTATGAGGCCGATGTTCGGGCCTTCGGGCGTCTCTATCGGGCAGATGCGCCCGTAATGGGAATGATGGACGTCGCGGACTTCAAAGCCCGCCCTTTCGCGGGAGAGGCCTCCGGGACCGAGCGCGCTAAGACGGCGTTTGTGCGTCATCTCGGCCAACGGGTTAGTCTGGTCCATAAACTGCGACAGCTGCGAACGTCCGAAGAAGTCCCTTATTACGCTCGAGACGAGCTTGGAATTGATAAGGTTATGCGGCATTATATTCTCGAGATCGTATATCGATAGCCTCTCACGTATCGACCTTTCGAGGCGCGCGAGCCCGATCCTGAACTGGTTCTGTAAAAGCTCGCCTACGGTGCGTATGCGCCTGTTCCCCAAATGATCGATATCGTCGAGCTGGCCTTCGCCGTTCTTGAGTTTGATTAGATATTTGATTATCGCCACGAGGTCCTGAGGAGTTATCGTCCTCTGGTCAAGAGGCAGGTTGAGATCGACCTTCCTGTTTATGATGTAACGGCCTACGCGGCCGAGGTCGTATCTCTTAGGATCGAAGAAGAGCCTGTTTACCAGGTTCTGCGCCGATTCGACCGTAGCCGGGTCGCCCGGACGCAGCTTCCTATATACATCTATAAGCGCTTCATCCCTGGATTTAAGATGGTCTTTCTGGAGGGTGTTCTCTATTTCGGGCGAGGCCTGCCTGAGTATCTGTATCGACCTTACGCGATGCTTGTCCCAGAGCTCTTCAGCAAGTTCCCTGTCGAGTTTCTTGTATTTGAGGTTTAACGTCTCTCCGTCCTTCTCATCGACGATGTCCGCGGCTATCGTATGGCCGATGAGGTCCTTAAGGTCCTGTTTCTCCTTGAGTGTCTTGGTATCGATGCCGCAGAACGCGTCAAGTATATCGCTATCCGTCGAATAACCCATCGCGCGCAAAAGTACCGTCGCGAGGACCTTCTTCCTCCTGTCGATAACAGCATGCAGGCAATCGTTTACGTCAAACTCAAACTCTATCCAGGAACCCCTGTAAGGGATGACCCTCGAAGAAAAGAGCTTCTTTCCGTTAGGATGCGTCTCCTCTTCAAAGGATACTCCCGGTGAACGGTGCAGTTGGCTTACGATGACCCTCTCGTCGCCGTTTACGATAAATGTCCCTGTCCTGGTCATGAGGGGCAGTTCGCCTAAATAAACTTCCTGCTCTTTGATGTCCTTCTTTCCCCGGAGGCGTATCTTGAGCTTAAGGGGCACAGCGAAAGTCATGCCAAGCCTCAACGATTCAAAATCGTCGTACTTGGGCTTCCCGAGAGAGTAGTTGACATACTCGAGTTTATACTCGCCGTCGGGACTCTCTATCGGGAAGAATTCATGGAATACCTCTTCAAGCCCTCTCTTCTCCCTTTTTGCCTTGGGCACGTCCGTCTGAAGAAAATCATCATACGAACGGACCTGGACGTCGAGAAGGTTCGGCATCTCAAAAAGTTCAGGTAATTTTGCGTAATTCTTCCTTTTTATCGCCATTTGCACCTCTTACTTGAGTTCGACCTTTCCGCCGGCAGCTTCCAGTTTCTTCTTTATGGCTTCGGCCTCTTCCTTGGGAACATTCTCCTTTACAGGTTTCGGAGCCGAATCCGCAAGGTCCTTGGCTTCCTTCAGGCCAAGCGTTGTCACGGAGCGTATTTCTTTGATGACGTTGATCTTGTTGGCGCCGCAATCGGTAAGAACTACCGTGAAGGACGATTTCTCCTCGGCCGCGGCAGCTGCGCCGGCGGCGGGAGCGGCTGCTCCGACCGCTGCAGCCATCGGGACGGCCGCAGTCACTCCGAACTTCTCCTCCATCGCCTTAACAAGGGTCGAAAGCTCAAGGACGCTCATCTCCTCTACCGACTTCATTATGTCGTTCAACTTCTTGCTAAGTTCCACCTTCTCTGTCGCTTCTGCCATCTTAGCCTCCTTCTCCTTCTTTTTTATTTGCTTTCTTTTTTCTTTGAAACTTCGTTAAGCACCATGACGAGTTTTTGTAAATTACCTCTCAATACATTAGCCAGGCCCTGGATAGGCGCTTTCATCCCGCCCATGACTATCGCGAGCATAACGTCGCGCGGCGGCAACATGGCCAATTCATTTACATTTTCCGTCGAAAGCACCTGGCCGTCCATATATCCGCCCCTTATGACCATGTTCTGATCGGCTTTCGCGAAATCATATAATATCTTTGAGGCCTTGGTCGGATCATCCTTAGAGAACGTGACTGCCGAGGATGTCTCGGCGATATCGCATAAGGGCTCGAGCTTCTGCTTCTTGAGCGCGAGCTTGAGTATCGATCTCTTTACGACCTTCAGTTCCGAGGATGATTTCTTGAGCGACTTCCTGAGCTTCTCGGTCTTGGACGCCTTCACCTTCTCGAAATTTACAAAAAAGAGGTACGGGTTCTTCTTTATAAGGCCCGCTACCTCATCTACCATGACTACCTTGACTTTACGGCTGAGTTTTTCCATTTCCTTATTAACCCCTTGCCAGATTCGAAAGGTCCAACCTTACCCCGGGACCCATTGTCGTCGATATGGATATGGACCTGATGTAACTACCCTTTAATGTCGCCGGCCTCGCGTGCTGGACCGCCTCGATAAGGGTATAGGCATTCTCGTATATCTTGCTATCTTCGAACGAGGCTTTCGCGACGGATATATTTATGTTAGATATCTTGTCCATCTTGAACTCAACCTTACCGGCCCTGACTTCCTTTACGGCCTTGGCGACATCGTCGGTGACCGTACCGGCCTTCGGGTTTGGCATGAGGCCTTTCGGGCCTAAGACTTTCCCGAGTTTACTAAGGTCCCTCATCATCTCAGGGGTGGCGACCGCGACGTCAAACTCTAGGAATCCTTTGGATACCTTTTCTATCAGGTCTTCCGCGCCGACATGCTCGGCTCCGGCTTCCTTAGCCCTGTGCTGTGCCTCGCCTTTACAGAATACCGCGACCCTCTTGGTCTTACCGGTCCCGTGAGGAAGGACGATAGTCCCCCTGACCATCTGTTCGGATTGTTTCGGGTCGATATCCAGCTTTATCGCCAGATCTACCGACTCATCGAACTTCGCCTTAGGGGCCTTCTTTAATATAGTGATAGCTTCTTTTAAAGAATACTTCTTTGTCTTGTCCACTAAGCCTTCAAAAACCTTTACTCTCTTGCTTGCCATTTTAGTTAACCTTCGACGTCGATGCCCATGCTTCGGGCGGTTCCCGCAATGATCTTTATCGCCTCGTTAATATCCTCGGTATTAAGGTCTTTGAATTTCATCTTCGCTATCTCGATCAGCTGGTCTTTCGTGACCTTGCCTACCTTCTCCTTGTTCGGGACACCAGAAGCCTTGGCGAGGTTGCACGCCCTCTTCAGGAGGATCGAGCAAGGCGGGCTCTTTACGATAAAGCTGAAACTCTTGTCTTCGTAGACAGAGATGACCACGGGCAAGATCAGGCCTTCCTGCGACCTGCTCATCTCGTTGAACTTCTTGCAGAACTCCATGATGTTGACCCCGTGCTGGCCGAGGGCCGGGCCTACCGGAGGCGCGGGATTAGCCTGGCCTGCCGGGCAATACAATTTGATAGTCGCTTTTATCTTCTTTGCCATTTTACAGTTTCTCTACCTGCCAGTATTCCAATTCGAGCGGCGTTGAACGGCCGAATATCGTGACTGAAACCTTCAACTTACCCTTATCCGGGTTTACTTCCTCTATTACGCCATTAAAATTAGTGAACGGACCGTCACTGACCCTTACCGATTCGCCTCTCTCGAAGATGACCTTCGGCGTCGGTTTTACCTTGCGGTCCTCGCTCTGCTTGAGTATCGCCTGGACCTCGTCCTCCCTTAGCGCGACAGGCCTTGTCCTCGCTCCGATAAAGCCGGTCACTCCCGTGGTATTTTTTACCAGATACCACGTATTGTCGTTGAGGTCCATCTCAACGAGGACATACCCGGGAAAGAACTTCCTCTGTGTTATCTTCTTCTTTCCTTCTTTTACTTCCGAGACCTGTTCGGTCGGGATAAGTACCTGAACGATGGCTTCCTTCATATTATTCGACTCGGCGCGCTTCTCTATCGCGGACTTAACCTTATCCTCTGCGCCGGTCTGGGTATGGATAACGTACCACTTCTTAGCCATCTTCACTTACAATCCTTGCCTCAATACCAAATGGATAATTTTCGAAAATGAAAAATCAAAGACCCCTAAAATAACGGTAAATACAAATACGGAGATAATGACTATCCACGCAGAGTTGACAAGCTCAGCCCTGCTGGACCATGAGACCTTCTTCATCTCACTTCTTACTTCGTTCAAAAATGTTTTTATGTTTTCTATTGCCTTCATCGCATTTTTTTCTGGCAGGCCTGGAGGGACTCGAACCCCCAACGAACGGATTTGGAGTCCGCTGCTCTACCAATTAGAGCTACAGGCCTGTGCTTATTTTATTTCTTTATGTCCGGTGTGCTTTCTACAGAATTTGCAGAACTTCTTTAATTCGAGGCGTTCGGTGACATTCTTCTTGTTCTTGGAGGAAGAATAATTCCTGTTCTTACAGACAGTGCACTCGAATATGACCTGTTCTTGCATGGGATTACGCTATAACCTCTGATACCGCACCGGCGCCTACGGTGTGGCCGCCTTCGCGGATAGCGAAGCGCAGCCCCTTCTCGAGG
>MHHC01000031.1 GCA_001805885.1 Omnitrophica WOR_2 bacterium RIFCSPLOWO2_12_FULL_51_24 | reverse complement strand
TTCGTCCTGTTTCCGTACTGATCATATTCGATATATACATGGGTCAAGCCGCCGTTGTGCGGGGCAGGAGTGATCCTTTCTATCAGGTTGCCTTTTGCGTCGTAGTTATACTGCCATATCCTTCCCTTGGGATCGGTAATGGTTTGAATGTTATGGCAGTCCGGATTGAAAACGAATGCGGATGTGTGCCCCTCGGCATCGGTCAGGCTAAGGGTGCCTCCGAAGTTACGCTCGCTTGTCCATTTGGTTGTATTTCCATGCGAGTCTGTAAGGTTATTGCGGAAGAAATTGGTATCAAAATCATAGCCGGTAACCCCGCCGTCAGAGTCGGTTACTTTGGTGATCTTGGCGGTTTTGTATTCATAAGATGAAGTGCGGCCGCGCGTATCGGTTATATTGGTAATTCCAAACCCAAAATCGTAACTGTAGTTGGCGCTGTTTCCTGCGGGGTCTACCACATTGACGCATATCTCGGCGATATTGGTCATATCCCTTGTATATTTATATTCGGTCCTGTTCCCATTGGCGTCTATGTAGGCGGTTATGGTGTGGATCCTTAAGGGATCATTATATTCGTACGTCTCGGAATAGCCCTCCGGGCCGGTCACCTTTATCAGGTTGTTGGCGACACGCACGGGCCCTATGAGGACGGGAACGCCGGCGTCGTAGGTGAAGTTGTAGGTTATTGTGGAAGCGCCCGCCACGGCGGTTACTTTGGAAATCTTTCCGGGCGCGTTAGCGGCCTCATACGTAAATTCCAGATATCTTCCCGCGCTATCTGCTATCCGGGCCAATAGAGATCCGTTGTAATGGTACGTCAGGCGGTTGCCGTTTAAATCCTCGGTGTACATAAGATGAAAAACCCATTCCAATCCGTTAAAATACGGCTCAAAATGATAACGCTGCAGGTCGTACATAAACGTCCAGCGCGTCCAGTCAAAACTGTTATCGAGGTTTCGGGTGAGGGTTGAGCCGTCGCAATCAGGGCCTCTATAGCCCGCCCCTTCTGCTAAATAACTGAATTTTATGCCGTCAGGAGTGGTTACAACCATAGTCGTTAGATCATCAACCGTCTCTAATCTGACATTATAATAAGGCGCCCAGCCGAAACCCAAAGGACCGTCGTATTCGCTGGAAGAGGAGTAAGCCCTCGTAATTTGCAGGCTCATGCCGTGCTTTGCGCCTCTTCCCGGGATTACTATATCCGTATGGGGCATAATAATCTGGCCTCCGGTTACGGCTATAGGGTCGGTGACAGTATCACAGTGTGTATTTCCGACCGGGCCAATGTTGCTGCCCTGGGATGTCATCCCCAAGCCGCCGTCCTTTTGCGGATTATATCCGCTTGCGGAATCGAAGAGGTTGTTACCTATTAAGAAATCCTTGGGTATGATAGGGCCTAACCGGCCGTATTCGACATCCCAGGCGCCGTTTGGCAAAACTCCGGGATCGTTTTTGGTCGGGCCGCCTTCAGAAGTACGGCGGTTTCCGCCTTTTATCCTTTTTATTTCATCAAAGGCAAGCTCTTCAGTCTTCTGCGTACCTTTGACGGTAAGAGCTTCTCCATGCCATCTATTCTTCAGCTCATCGCAGGGGATTTTAACTGCCGAAGAAGAGTCAATTACGATTATGCCGCCTTCGCTAGTATCCTTAAGGAATACGAAATGGCTTCCGTCAACAAAGAGTATCGCCTTCCCTTTAAATTCTGAGAGCCGTGAAGACGTAAGTCTTAATGCGGTAAGGCTAAGTCCCTTCTTTTCCGCGGCCTGCTTTAGGCCTAACATCGTCGTCCCCTTCTCATCGGTACCGGCCAGCAAAGCCAGCTCTTGAGGGTCAGCCTTAATCCCGCTTTGGGAAAGCAAGATACTTAACGCTTCGGGGCCGCAGCGGTTTTGAACGGTCGAATTTGCGTTCAGGGTCTTAATAAATTCGATTACCCTTTTGGCCTCATCGGCATAGGGGTGAGATGGATATTCCCGCACCAGGCGATTGAGCGCATCCAAGGCGAGGTCATAATTCTTCTGATAGTACCGCACCTTTCCGACCCACATCAGGGCCTCGGCAGAGTAATATGAGCTGCCAGCTAAGACCTCTTCGTATTCTTTCAGCGCCTCGTCATATTTACCCTCATCGAAATATATATGGCCTATCTCCAGGTGCAGGGGATCGACGAACCTGCCCTGCGCTATTATATTCCGGGCGTAAGCTATGGCTATGTCTCCGCCAGAGATGGGTTTGCCTTCAGCCGACAAACCGTTATTTCTATTTTCGCGAAGCGCCTGAACGATTTTAACATCGTTGCCTTCAGCTTTAAAATAAGATATTGCCCTATCGAAGTCTCTCATCTGCCAATAGAGGTCGCCCAGGCCGTCATTATCGTTTGCCGCCGTAAAATAATCCGCCGCCTCTTTAAATTGTTTTCTCGTCAGCGCTATACGCCCAAGCGCCGAATTATCGTTTGCCTGCTTAAAATAGTCTTCTGCCATTTCGTAGTCGCTCATCTGGGCATATACAAAACCCAGCCCGGGCAGGTCGTTTGCCTTTTTAAATAAGTCGATAGCTTCGTCGTATTCTCCATTGTTAAGCTTAAAAAATCCCAGGCCGGATAGATCGTTTGCCTGCGTAAAATAGTCCTCGGCCCGATTTAGATCGCCCATACCCAGAGAGATATGCCCCAGCAGGGAGAGGTCGTTGGCGGATTGCGCATATTGAACCGCTTTTTCGTATTCCTTCTGCTTGCAGTATGTAAGCCCTATGCCTGATAAGTCATTCGCCTTTGTAAAGCTGTCAAGCGCTTCCTTGTAATTATGTAAACCCAGATACGCGTGGCCCAGCGCGGACAAATCATTGGCTTCTAAGGCGTATTTTATCGCCGCGCCGTATTGGTTCCTTCCCGAATACACGAGGCTTAACCCGGATAGATCGTTGGCTTTTCTAAAATACGACATAGCGGTACTGTAATCTTTCTTTCCGCAATACGCATGGCCCGCTCCCGAATTATCCTTAATTGATATAAAGTGGGCGAGTGCTTCGTCATATTTTTTTTCAGCCAAAAGGCAAAGTCCGATGCCACCCTTATCCCCTATTTTGCTAAACCAATCCCGCGCCTCGGCTATTTTATTCTCGCCGAGGGCCGCCAGTCCCATACCGGAATAATCATTCGCCTGCCTGAAATATCCTCTCGCCGCGTTAAAATCCCTTTTTCCGCACTGGGCGAGCCCGAGGCCCGAGTTATCTTTCTTCTGTTCAAATAATTTTATGGCGTCGTCATACTTGCGCTTTCCGCAATAGGCCAGCCCTATCCCGGAAAGGTCATTTGCTTTTTCAAAACTTTCCTTCGCGCTGTCAAAACGCTTCATGCCCAGATACGCTATCCCGGCCCCGGAGTGGTTATTCTTCTTTAAATAGATCCCGAGAGCGTTTTGATAATCGCCTGCTTCGATGGCGCGGAAGGCAATAACGTCATCGGAAAATTCAAACCCCACTAAAAGCATGGAACCCAATATCAGCGCCGCGACCGCCAAAAGAATTTTCCTTTTCATCGCGCTCTCTTTCTTTTTATTGAAGCGTCTTGGTGATGAATATTATTATTATCGCCAGTATAACCAAAGGAACGACCGCGAAAATTCTAACCAGCCTATTTTCAAAGCCTCGTTTTAAAATCAGCGTCCCTATCGCCGTTCCTGCGGCGAAAACCAAAAACCAGATATTTTTCGTGGTAACGCTGATAAGTAAAAACATAAATGCCGCCAGTACCTCGATAAAGACCGTCGCCCGCCTGTTCGAAACCTCATTTCCGGCGGCATCCTTCTCCTGGCCCGTCACGGGAAATCCTGCCCGTCCGCTTATGAGATAGGCGATCAGATCCAGCGAGGAGACAACTTGCATGGAATAAAAATTGAAGGTAAACATAACTATGTATCTCATCTTTTCTCCGGGCCTGCGTAAGATCCGGATCAAGACCGGCAGTATGGGGCTGGCCACCATAATAATAAGCATCAGGAAGAAATCCCATCTCCAGAAGAAGTTTCCGCTGACATTAACGGCGAATTTAATTAACGAATTATCGTAAGAGAGGGGCATGCGAAACATCGGGCCCTGGAATTGAAAATGTGAAAAATAATACGGCAGGATGAAACCCACCAACAGGAGAAGCGCCAAAAACGGAAGGCTCAACAACAGGCTTAGAGCCGATACGAAAACGTCAAATTTCTCCAGCCGGCTTATATTTTTATTTTTGAGAAAAGAGGGATAGTATTTGAAAAGGCATTCCGCCGTCCCCCTTATCCACTTTTCATTCCTTTTCCGGTACTGGCGGAAAGTCGACGGGAAATCCTCCAGAGAGGTCACTTCTTTCGCGTAGACGCCATAATAGCCCTTCTCTCTTATCAGCATGGAATACGCGAGGTCCTCCGTCGCCACTTCCGGGAAACCGCCGATCTCTCTTAAGACATCCAGACGCATTAACGCGCTGTGGCCATAGAACATAACAAACCCATACTTCTCCTTCGTGCTAAGGTAATTGTCGCAATGGAGCCCTATCTGAAAACCGAGGCCCTGAGCAAAGGCAGAGCCCTGGGCCGGGTTTAGCTCCTGCCGCGATTGGACAAAAGCCACCTCAGGCTTATTGAAATACGGCAGCAGGTTTCTAATATAATCTTTTGGCAGGATCGTGTCGGCATCGGAGACGCTGAAATACTCAAAACCGGAGATCCTGTTTAAGCAATTATTTAAATTGCCGGCCTTATAGCCCGTCCTGTCCCGGCGGCGCATTAGAGTTACTCTCGATGTGTATTTGCAGACAAAGGCATCGATCCTTTTTTTATATTCTTCGTCGCCGCTGTCATCCAAAATAAAGGTATGAAAATCAGGGTAGTCCTGATTAAGACAGGATAAGACCGCCTCATCCCTGAAATCGTTGCAGGTCGTATAAAGTAAAGCGACCTTGGGAGTACCCATTCCATCTAAGTTATTTGCATTGAAATCAACCGGCGCCGGCTTCCTGTAAGAAAAAAGGATTATTACAAGGTGATAAAATCCGTAAAACCAGAAGAGATTAAGCAATAGAGCGAAAAGGATGACGGCGGATTTCGCGAATATATTCTCGGGGCCTATAAGAAGGGCTAAAATGCGGGGGGTAAAATAAAAGCCGGCGCACAGCCAAAGGAAGACAATCAGACTAAACATCAGCGAATCTTTTTTAGGAAATGTAGTCATTTTCTCGAAACGTGTTTAAAAAGCAGTTTATCATTGCTATTTTCAAATAGCAAGTAAAATTAATTGTTTTTTTAGGGTAAATTTTACGGGGCCTTTATTCAGAATATGGTAAATGCCATTATCTAAGACCTGACGTTTGGTCATAGGCATAAAAATTCCCTCCTTTTTACGTCTAATATAGTAAAAGGAGGGAATTTCTTTTTTATTTTTTAACGACGCTTATTGGCGCCGCCCTGGCCTTTCCCTTTGCCTATACCCTTACCGTGATCCCTTACGCCTTTTTCGTATCCTTTATGCAAGCCTCTGTCGTGGATATCCTCTTTCTTATCCCTTATATCTTCACGACGGTCCCTAATATCCTCTCTGCGGTCTTTGACATCCTCTCGTCTGTCGCGGACATCCTCTTTTCTATCACGGACGTCTTCCTTGCGATCTCTGATGTCCTCTAATTTGTCTTTACGGCCGCCTTCATGGCGCCTGTCCCAGACATCCTCTTTTTTGTCGAGGACATCTTCGCGCCTATCTTTTATATCCTCACGACGGTCAAGCACGTCTTCCTTGCGGTCGCGGATATCCTCTTTACGGTCGCGGATATCCTCTCGACGGTCTTTAACATCCTCAAGGCGATCCTTATGCTTATTAAGCCATTCTCTATGTTCATTTCGGCTGATTGTCCCGTCATTGTCGGTATCCGCGGCTTCAAACCTCTCCGCATCGTCGCCTAGCTTCTTGGAATCCTCCTCGGCCCTTAGGTTATTTGCAAAAAACAGAACCGCCGCACAAATTCCCATCACCATAACCACACTTTCGAATCTCGTCTTCATCTTGTCCTCCTTTCTACTAATATAAACACGCCGGGTTTAAAAAAGTTTCGGTTATCTTTTTCCGCCTTTTAGGCCCGCTTTAGGAAGACGTGTTTTGGGAACGTCTCTTTTTATTTCGTGCTTCCTGCGAAGCCTCTGTTTATCTTCGTCGGACATCCCTTTCCATTTCCTGTGTTTTTCCAGAAACCTCTCGCGCTCTTGGGGAGTCATCTCGTGAAGTCTTTTATATTTTTGTCGAAGATTCTGTCTTTCCTCGGGCGATAAGTTCTGCCATTTTTTATAATTATTTAAAACTGCCTGACGTTTCTCGGGAGGCAGGTCCTTTATCTTCTGCCACTTTTGCTTTAACATCTCTTGTTTCTGCTGAGGCAGTCCTTTGAACCGTTTTAAATTTTCTTTAAGCGCCTGTCTTTCCTGCGGAGTCATTTCCTTTAACGTCTTATATTTCTCTTTGAGGCGCTCTTTCTCCTGCGGAGGCAAGTTCTTCCATTTCTCTGTGAGAGCCTTGTCAATTTCAGCCGCCGTCGCCTCTTGCCGGGTTGCTTGAGGTTCGTCTTGGGCCAAAGCGAAATTGGCCCCTATAGATAGAATTAACGCAATGGCAAACTCAATTGCCGCCAGGCAAGTTAAGCAATTAATCAATGCCTTTTTCATCGGTTTCTCCTTTAGATTCTAAGGTTTCAATATCTTTTATCTCCTCGTAATTCTCCAATAAATCCATATTTTTTATCATATCCAATTCCTGCAGTATTTCTAAGTTCCGTATAATTTCTATATCCTCCTCGGATAGTTTAGCCGTTTCGTTATTTTCTTCAGCAACGGCGCACTTCGTAAGAAACGTAAAAATTATTAGAACGTAAAATATCTTTTTCAAATTTCCTCTTTCTATGATTGTATCGAATCTATCGCTTCCAAATCTTCCAAGATGGGAAGATTTTGTATTATCTCTAAGTCCTCGGCTAAGTCCAACTCCCTAAGCATTATGATATCTTCATTTTTGGTCGTTAAAGCAAGCTGCTGAAGATCCTTAACCGTTGAAAGGTGCGCCAAATATACGCTGATGATGAAAATCGCCGTTAGTGTGGCAAATACGGGCACAAGGCGCGGCCTCAATCCGGGCAAGACAAAGACGGGTTTTCTTTCCGCCACTATCGTTTCCTCTCCTTGGGAGGCTCTTCGCCAGAACGCGGCTTTAAAATTAGGGGAGGGAGCAATCGGCTTCCATTCACCCAATAAATTCCAGGTTTCTTTTAAAAGGCCCAATTCTTTAGAACAAGCCGGACATTTATTCAGATGAACTTTAAGCTCCTGGGATCGTCTTTCTTCTAATTTACCGTCTAAGAATAGGGCTAAAAGTCCTTTAGCATTACGGCATCTCATCTTTAGTTTCCTCCAATATTATAAACACTTAACTTACCAAAAAGTTTTGGCTTAATGTCCCTTAACATAAAAAGAAAGCCTTTCCTTTAAAGCCTCTCGCGCGCGGCTTAAAAGCGATTTTACCGCCGAGACGGAACAACCGATTACTTCAGCGATCTCTTCGTATGAAAGCCCTTCGTACCTGCTTAAAATTACTGCCGTCTTTTGATTAGGCGGCAGAGGGTCAATCGCTTTTCTTACGGCATCTATCAGGTCTTGTCTTTCTAACTCCTGCAAGGCGGAAGGCTTATCGTCGGGAAACTGTCTTTGACGTTCGCCTTCTTCCGTTGATACCATCTCTTCAATGGAGGAGGTCTTTTGAGTCTTTTTTCTTCGGAGTTCGTTTAGAGCCAAGTTTTTTGCGATCCGATAAATCCAAGTGGAGAATTTCGCTTGAGGGGTATAATTGGAAGCGGAGCGGTAAATCCTCAAGAAAACCTCTTGGGCGAAATCTTCCGACTCCGTCTTATCGCCGAGAAATCTGTAAATGAAATTTATTATAGGGGCATGGTATTTATCTAAAAGCGCTTCGAAGGCAGACCTATCGCCTGCCTTAAACTTAAGCATCAATTTTACATCTTCATCGATCATCACTGCTTCGCCTTCATCTCCTCGATCTTGCAGTTTGAAAGTTCTTTAGGAAGGACAAACTTGACGCCCTTAGGCGGCTTGGCGGCGCCGTATATGAAATACCTGATTACGTTACCCTCTTTCTTTATCACGTAGCAGATCTTGCCGTAAAGCGTGGGCATATCCTTTACCTCGATACCCTGGTCAAACCACTCCGGAGCGAGGCCTTGCCCGAGGATGAGCTTGCCCGCGTCTTCGTAGACGAAGGCCGTCCGGACCGCGTCGATATATCCCGGGGCTGTTTGCACCGTGTAACCCCGCCCTTCCCTGCCGGCCGGATTTTCCGCGAAATAACGCAATACAGTAAGTCCCCGCTCGCGCTGGTCCATCCTAAAATAGGCGCCCGCCGAATACACCTCATAAGGCCCGGGGCTCCTGCCTCCGGCAGAGATCATACCCGCGGCGAAATCCGCAAAATATACATCGAAGGAGTTCCTGATGATCTCCTTCGGCATATATTCCAGCTCCTCCGCTTCGACTACTGCGATTGCGGCCGTGTCCGGGTCGAGATCCCCTTTTATAGAATCGTAGATGGATTTACGCAGGGCCTCGGCCTCTTTCTGCATCCAGCCGGCGCTCGCCTTATCGCCCATCAGTTTCGCCAGATATGCGCCGTCCTTTAAGCTCCGCAGCGCGAAGAAGTCGTACAAGTAACCGCGGCGTAGGCCGCGGAGAGATCCCAATATCTTTACTGCCTTAGGATACGCCGTTTTAAGGTACGCCCTGTCGCCGGAATAATCTATATAATTTCGGAGTACAAAGACATACTCGCCCTTGCCCCCGCCTTCGGCGAGGACCTTGCCTTCGGTCTGCGAGTCGAGCCATTCCTTGACAGGTTCGTTTATGCCCATCTTCAAAAGCGCCTCGCACGCCAAAGCCCCGTCCCGTATCTGCGGGCCGGGCATATTAGAGCGGATGTATTCGATATCCGCATTCATCGCGTCGATGAGTTTTCTCTCCGGGATATCGATCGTGACGGCGCGGGAAACGCCGTATGATGTCAGGTTAAAAGCCGCTATCAGCAGCGAAACGAAGGCGTATCTAAGGATATTCATCTCTCCTCCTTGGCTTTGCTTCCTATATTATATAATGATTTCCATTTAAATGGGATAGATTTTAAGATAAAATATGTCCGTGAAAAGACACGGATGTTTTATGCTCTTCGAGTCCGGCTTCTTTGACGGCTCGAACTCAAAAAGCTATATCCTCACTGACCCCGTGGATACCATAAAGGTAAACCGGTACCTGGACGTGGAAAGGGCTTTCAAGAAGATCGAGGAGTATTCTAGGAAGTATTATCTGGCCGGTTATTTCTCCTATGAACTCGGATACTATTTCGAAAAGTCCTCCTTCAAAACAAGGGGCAAGGTCCCGCGAAGGCGGGGCAAGGTCCCGTACCCGCTGATACATTTGTGCGTCTTCAAAAAGATAACGACCTTCGACCACAAGACGCTCGGAGGCGGCAAGGTCCCCGCCTTCAGCGGGAACGATTTCCGCGTCGATAACCTCAGGCTCAATTTCGCAAGATCCGCATACCTGCGTAAGATCTCCCATATAAAAAGGCATATCATGAACGGCGACACATACCAGGCGAATTTCACGGGCAAATATCTCTTTGATTTTTCCGGCGACGCTTTTTCTTTCTACCGCGATCTCAGGGAAAGGCAAAACGTCCCTTACGGGGCTTTCTGCAAGTTCGGGAAGGCAAGGTCCCCGCTGAAAGCGGGGGAATATGTCATCTCCCTCTCCCCGGAACTCTTCTTCAGGAGGGACGGCAGCGCCATATACTCCAAGCCGATGAAAGGCACTATAGAACGAGGAAAAAATATCCACGAGGATAAAGCCAAGGTCTCCGAACTCAAAAATAGCGCCAAGGAGGCCGCGGGAAACCTCATGATAGTCGACCTGATACGAAATGACTTGGGTAAGATCTCAAAGACGGGCAGCGTCGGAGTCTCATCGCTCTTCGAGGTCGAGAGATATGATACCCTCTTCCAGATGACCTCGACCATAAAGAGCACCTTAAAAAAGGATATAACCTATTTTGATATATTCAGAAGCCTTTTTCCCGGCGGTTCGGTCACAGGCGCCCCTAAAATAAGGACGATGCAGATACTAAAAGACCTCGAGGACGATGACAGAAATGTCTATTGCGGCGCGCTGGGCATAATATTTCCGGGCAATAAGGCGGTCTTCAACCTCCCGATACGGACGATCTCTATAACGTATGGCAAGGGCAAGGTCCTTAGCGAAGCTAAGGGGGAGATGGGCGTCGGAGGAGGCATAACCGTCGATTCAGACCCGGAAGAAGAATATCGTGAATGCCTGCTGAAAGCCAAATTCCTTACGGAGAGATACAAGCCCTTCTCTCTCATCGAGACGATGCGCTGGGAGAAAAGATTTAAGTTCCTTGAAGAGCACCTTAAAAGGATGAAGGATTCGGCTGAATATTTCGGCTTTATCTTTGACCGCGGCAAGATAACGGCTGGATTAAAAGGCGCCGGGAAGAAATTTAAAGGAACTTTTCCGTATAGGGTACGGCTATTACTGTCAAAAGACGGCAATATCAGCGTTGAGGGCTCGAAGATCGCGATAAGAATAAAGCCGAAGATGGAATTAGCCGCGATCTCCGGAACGAGGACTGATCCCGGTGATCTCTTCCTCTATCACAAGACCACAAACAGGGGTTTATATGACTCCGAATACAGGCGTTACCGCGCGAAAGGATATTTCGACGTCATCTTCCTGAACACCAAAGGTGAGGTCTGCGAAGGCGCGATCTCCAACGTAATAATAAAGAAGGGCGGGAGATTATACACCCCTCCCCTATCTTCCGGGCTTTTACCCGGAATTTTCAGGGCCCATCTGCTAAAAATTCGCCGCGCGAGAGAAAGAGTAATTTTTCTGAGTGACCTGCTGGCTGCGGATAAGGTCTTCCTCTGCAATTCCGTCCGCGGGCTCGTCGAAGTCAAATTGACTTCTTCCCGCGCTTAACCTATAATAGACGACTATGAAGGCAGAGATAATCTCGATAGGCACCGAGATCCTCCTCGGGCAGATACTAAATACCAACCAGCAGTGGCTCTCGCTGCGCCTCTGCGAGCTCGGTATCGACGTATACCATCAATCCACGGTGGGAGACAATCCTCAAAGATTAGCTCAGGCGATAAGGCAGGGGCTTAACCGCTCGGATATCGTGATAACCACCGGCG
Source organism: Omnitrophica WOR_2 bacterium RIFCSPLOWO2_12_FULL_51_24 (assembly GCA_001805885.1). GTDB lineage: Bacteria > Omnitrophota > Gorgyraeia > Pluralincolimonadales > Pluralincolimonadaceae > Pluralincolimonas. The sequence continues at coordinate 4,437 of MHHC01000031.1, read as the reverse complement.
GGCTCGGGCCTACCGTAGACGACATAACGCTCGATGTGATATCACGCGTCCTGTCAAAAAAGCTCATTTATAGTAAAAAGATCGCCTGCAAAATAAACTCTCACTTTGGGAGACAATGCCTGAAGATGCCGCGAGAAAACCTCAGGCAGGCGCATATCCCAGAAGGGGCAAAGATCCTTGAGAATGATGTAGGCACCGCGCCCGGATTCATCGTCGAAGAGGATGGCGAAGCCAAGGGGAGGATCCTGGTCGCCTTGCCCGGGCCGCCCCGCGAGTTAAATCCCATGTTCGGGCGTTTCGTGGCGCCGTATCTGAAGAAAAAGACCGGATCGGATTGGGTCATAAAAGTCCGCACGCTCAGCATGACTGGATTGCCGGAATCCGCCGTCGACCGGAAGGTAAAGGACCTTTTGAAGAGCCCTCCTCCTGTCACGGTCGGGATCTACGCGAAACCCGCCCTGATAGAATTAAAGATAATGGTTAAGGCGAAGAACGGGAAGGCGGCGAAGGCTTTAATAGATAAGATCGACCGGAAGATAAGCGCGCGTTTGAAAAAATATATCTTCGGACGCGACGGCGAGACGCTTGAGCGCGCCGTTGGGGAAAAATTAGCTAAGGCGCGCAAAACGCTGGCAATAGCCGAATCCTGCACCGGCGGTCTCATATCAGACCGCATCACAAACATCCCGGGCAGCTCGAAATATTTCAAGATGGCCATCGTCGTCTATTCGAATGAAGCGAAAATATCGCAATTGGATATTCCGCCGGCTGCCATTTCCAAATACGGGGCCGTTAGCCGGCAGACCGCCATAGAAATGGCAAGAAATATCAGGGAGATCTCAGGGGCGGATATCGGGCTTTCAGTGACAGGCATCGCCGGCCCTACCGGCGCGACAAGGACAAAACCGGTCGGCCTTGTTTATATAGCTATTTCCGTTCCGAAAAAGATCATCTGGAAGGAATTTCATTTCAAGGGTGAGCGCGAAATGATTAAGTTCAGAAGTTCACAGGCGGCGCTAGACCTGCTCAGGAGATCCCTTTAGCCTTTCTTTCCTATATCTTTTACCATACAGATCTGGTCCTTCCCATGTTGCTTAGCCCAGTATAGCGCTTCATCTGCTTTCTTGAACAGCGACACCTGATCGGCGCCGTCTTCGGGAAAGAGGGCTATCCCTATGCTTACGGTAAAAGTCGTCTCCCTATTATCTACGACCACGCGTTGATGCCGAACCACATCCTGCAGCCTTTTCGCGACTACCTGAGCCGGCTCGCGGGGGATGCTCGTAAGCATGATGACAAACTCATCGCCTCCGTACCGGCCTATCGCATCAGTGGGACGCCCCTTGCTGCCGAAACTGCGGATATTCTGCTTCAATATATCGGAGAGGATCTTGAGGATCTTATCCCCTGTCTGGTGTCCGTAGCGGTCGTTATACTTCTTGAAACCGTCGATATCGACTATCAGTAATGAGAACCTTCCCTTGTCGTGGGAAGACTTCTCTACCTCCTGCTCCAACCTGTCCAGAAAATATCCATGGACATATAGGCCCGTCAGGCTATCGCGTATGGAAAGCTCCTTGACCTCTTCATATAGGCGCGTCTTCTCTATGCTGACCGCGGCCTGGTTTGCCAGGATGTTAAGGTTATCTATATCCTCATCGGTTATGGGCTGGCGGCTGAAGACATTATCGACGACCAGCATCCCGATCTTTGTCTTTTTGCCCGCCAGAGGCACATACAGGAGGAGCTTCTTCGTCCCCGATTCCGCCCTGGAGCCGTCAGGATTCTCTTCAAGCAGGCTGTCGACGACCCTGTTGACCCCTTTTTGGAGCGGGTATTGTTCGTTTGCGATCGGCCTGACCGCCTCGCTCCTTATGTCCGCGCTCAGTCGCCCCCTCAGGAGTTTATTCTCATTGTCGATAAGATAGAGTTTTGCCCTGTCGAACCCCAGTATTTGGACGACATTTTTCAATATGATGGCCAGTACCGGCTCGAGCTCCATCGCGGTCGCCATCGCCTCGCTGATCTTCGCGAGCGCCAGCAGCATCTCGATCTTGCGCCGGTTAGCCTGAAAGATCTTTATGTAGCGGATGCCGCGGTTAAACTGGTGGGCATAATCCGTCAGCAGCTCCTTCTCCTCGAGGGTTATCTTGGTCCTCGTCGTGAGTTTATCCGCTATCAATACGCCGATATTGCCTTCTTCGGAGCGCAGGGCGACGCAGACCTGGAATCCGTCTCCCCAGATCTCGTAATCCTTCTTTCCCAGGAATACCAGGCTTATCAGGTCATCGGCGTTATGGGTTATGGGTATCCTGCTCTCTCCGGCTACTACGCCCTTCTCCCTCACCCTCGCCTGCACACATTCGAGGGAATCGGTCGGCTCATCATAGAGATAGACGAAGACGGCATCGACATCGACATCTTCAAGCACATCCTTCAGGCTTACCTTCAATGTCTCCTCGAAGCCTATTTCGAACTGAAAGAAGGTCTTCATGGCATCCTGGAGATGCTTCGCGTGTTCTTTCGCCCGATCCGAATCTTTAATGATGTTATCGGCCATATTACCCTTCGTTTATAACGACAGGATGTAATTTACCTGTTCCGCATACTTATTTGTTTCCCTTGTGAGAAAATCCCCGCTATAGCTGTGGTTCTTTATGGCGTCTATGATATTGCCGAAAAATTCGACGAGGATAAACTCGATGCTTCCCCAGGCGTCGACCTGCTTGTAACTCCTCCCGTAATTCTTATAGGTCTCGATGAGCACCTTCTCGTTATCCGTCCCCTCATGGAAGAGCGCGTTCAACGCGTCGATCCCGGTAGGAAGTACGCTGGCCGCCTTGTATTGCCTGATCTGGAATTCCTTTGAGGTCAGGTATTTTATGAACTGCCAGGCCTCCTCCCTATGCTCGGAATAACTTGATATGGCGAGATTGTAGCCGCCTAAAAAACTGAACCTGCCTCCCGGGCCGGCCGGCAGAAAAGCGACCCCGAACTTATCAAGGACCTCGGGGCGGGGCAAGGTCCCGCCGGGGCGGGATGCCCTTTCGAAAAATCCCGGTATATTATAGGCCGCTACGGAACTGATTATTATCATGGAATATCTGTTTGCCGCGAAAAAATCATTCACAGGGTAACCGGGCACCTTCCTGCCGGCGATGGGGGCGTATCCTTTATGCATTAGGTCGAAATAAAATTTTATGCCCCTTAACGCTTCCCTTTCCTGGAAGCCCGCCATCATGCCGTCCGCGGTAAGGAAATCCCCGCCCGCCGACCAGACCCACGGCGCCACTTCATGGACCAGTCCCGAATCCTTAAGGTCCCCCACGCCCACGGCGTTTACCAGCCCCGCGTTGTCCCTGTATCCGGAAAGCGCCGCGCAGGCCTCCTCGAACGACTGCCATGTATCGAGATTCCGCGCGGTCAAGCCCGTCTTGCTGAATATGTCCTTCCTGTAAAAGATCAGGCGCACATCCGCGGCCCAGGGTAAAGAATAGACCTTGTCAAGTTCCCGTATCTCGCAGGTATCCCAAGCGGATGCATAGAACTTATCCTTGAGATGTTCCCCGTTCGCTTCCGCGGTGATATCGGAGAGCGCATTTATGGCGGCCATCGTCTTCGTCCATGTGTTTCCGATCTCGAAGACGTCCGGGAGCTGTTTTGTCTTCGCGGCCGTCATGATCTTTTTCCATGCCTGCGACCAGGGGATAAGTGAAAGTTCCACCTTTACGCCCGGGTATAGTTTTTCAAAATCCGCTATCTCCTTACCCATGTTCAGGCTCGTATCGTAGCCGGCGTTGGGCATCATCCAGAATTTAAGGGTAGTTACATTCTTCATAGATAGGATTATATCACCTGGTTGATTAATGTCAAAGCATAATGTATAATCTCATTCAAATGGACGGGACCATCAGGGCTTTTATAGCGATAGAACTAACCGGTCAGGCGCATGATGAGCTCGCTTGTCTCCAATCGGCGCTGCGTAAATCCGGCGCTGACGTCAAATGGGTCGAGCCCGAGAAGATACATCTGACTCTCAGGTTCCTGGGCGACATGGGACCTGAAAAAGCCGAAGAGTTAAAAAAGATCCTCGCCGAAACCGCCGCCGGATCCAATCCATTTGAGCTAACAATGAAAGATATCGGCGCGTTCCCCGGCCTAAGTTCACCGAGAGTCATATGGGCCGGCGTTGGCCTGGGAGCCGCTGAATCGACGCGGATAGCGGAAGCGATCGAAACGAAATTACAAACTATCGGCATACCGAAGGAAGAGAGAAAATTTCATCCGCATATGACACTTGGAAGGGTCAGGAGCCCGAAGAATTGCGAAAAACTGCGCGGGATAATCGAGACGATCAAATTTGAGGCGGGTTCAAAAATCAACGTGGACCACCTGACGCTTTTCAGGAGCCGGCTGACCCCGCAGGGTTCTATCTAT
>MHHC01000030.1 GCA_001805885.1 Omnitrophica WOR_2 bacterium RIFCSPLOWO2_12_FULL_51_24 | reverse complement strand
TGCCGCGACGCCTAAAGAACATGTCGAGGCCTTAGAGGCCATTCGCGCGCGAAAGATAAACGTAACGGATATGATAACACATCGGTTCGGCCTGGGCCGCGCCGGAGAAGGCTTCCGGTTGGTCGCCGACGCCAGGGATTCCATAAAAGTCATCATTGAACCACAGAAGTAAATCATGTATAATTAGCTGTCCCCTTGTCCAGACGCTTGAAAATTCTTTTAGAATTTTCTGCGCGGGCTTCGGGGTTAATTCGGCCGTATAAGTTACGTCACTTACATTCCGTAACTTATGGCCTCATTAAGGAGGGTTGTAACATGGTTATATTATTCATTTTGTTTGTCATCTTGATCGTCATCGCGCTTTGGCTCATGGGCGTCTACAACGGCCTCGTCCAGCTGAAGATGCGGGTCAAGAACGGTTGGGCGCAGATAGATGTCCAGCTCAAGAGGAGGCATGACCTCATCCCGAATCTCGTCGAGACGGCGAAGGGTTACATGAAATTCGAACGCGAAACCCTCGAGAATGTCATAAAGGCGCGCACGCAGGCGACTCAGGCGACGACCGTAAAGGACAAAGAAGGCGCGGAGAATATCCTGACCGGCGCTCTTCGTTCCCTGTTCGCCGTTGCGGAGAAATACCCGGATCTGAAGGCGAACCAGAACATGCTGGCGCTGCAGGAAGAATTGACCTCTACCGAGAACAAGATCGCTTTTGCCAGGCAGTATTACAACGACGAGGTGACAAGGTATAATACGAGCGTCAAGTCCTTTCCGGCCAACACAGTCGCTCCGATGCTGGGTTTTGCCCCGGAAGAGTTCTTCGAACTCAAAGACCTCGCGGAAAAGGAACCGCCAAAAGTCAGCTTTACCTAGAGTTAAATGCCCTACTCATTCACAGAGATAGAGAAAGAGAAGAGCTGGGTAATAAAATTTGTCTTCGCATTTTTATTGGTCTTCTACTTCTTTGCCGCCCAATTATTATGGGTAGTAACGAAGTTATTTTTCAATGACTTCTACTTGCCTGCCAAAATCCCGCAGCTCTTCTCGTTTCGCGAATTGATCATCGTCTCTATCGTCGCTCTTGCGGTCGCGTCCCTCCATTGGTACTATTCGACCCGCAACATGATAGCGGATCTCACGGGTATGCTCGACGCAAGACCGCCCGACCTTAAAGACACCTACCATAAGAAGCTTCAGAATGTCGTAGATGAGGTCTCGGTCGCAACCGGCGGAAAGAATATCAGCTGTTATGTCGTGCCTTCAAGCGGGATGAACGCCTTCGCCATATCTGATTTTGAGGGGAACTCTGTCATAGGGGTTACCGAGGGGCTGCTCTCGAGGATCAGCAGAAGCCAGCTTGAGGCGGTCATCGGCCACGAGGCCGCGCACATCGCCTCAGGCGATAGTTTCTCTACGACAGTGATATGCTCCCTCTTCGGCATCTACGGCGCGCTCCTTGAAGGTATCAATAAGATCACCCTGAGGAGGTCCGGCGACGGGAGTGAGGAGAGAATAAGCGTAGGCGCGAGATTCGGAGCTTACCTGTTGGTCGTCTATATGGTGCTTCTCGTTATAAAAGGCGCAAATTATCTTCTCAATCTGTTCATCTCCAGACAGCGCGAATACAGGGCTGACGCGGTCGCGGTCCGCCTTACAAGGGACCCCCTCGCTTTGTCCGAGGCGCTCTATCTTATTTCGAGGGGATGGCGCGGGGTGGGGGTGATCCCGGGCTCGCTTTCGCCGATATTTATAATGACTCCGGATACCGACGGCCTCGAGGAGTCCGAAGGTGTTTTTTCCGACCTCTTTTCGACACACCCCCCTGTCAAGAACCGCCTGAAGATATTGCTGGGTATGGCGCACTCCGATCTGGGATCGTTAAAGAGCGGCATAAAAGAACGGGCGAGGACGCCGGTCGAAGAAGTTCCGGTCGCTGCCGGTATATCTTCAGCCGCTCCGGTTAAAGATTGGTTGTTCTACAAGGACAGCTCCTGGCAGGGGCCGTTCGCGATCGAGGATTTGATCTCGTCGGGGCTTAATCCCGCTTCCTGGGTATCCAACATAAACGAGGGGATAATCAGGCAAGCCGCTGAATCGTCGTCGTTGACCGACGCCTTAAAGGGAAGGATACCCGGGCCGACTAAACCGGAGAACGTATGCCCCAAATGCGACCAGCCTCTCTCGGAGGTATTGTATGAGGGCGCGCCGGTCATGAAGTGCCATTATTGCGGAGGTATCGCCTCCGGGCGCGATGTGGCGGCCAGGGTACTGGCGAGGGAGGATTATTCGTTTCACGTAGAGACAGCCGTAGTCGCGGAGGCGTTGATGAAGAGCCATTGGGCGGCCAACCCGCCTAACTTCTTCGCCGTGACTGACCGGCTTACCTGCCCAGTATGCAAAAATAAAATGGACCGCGGTTTCTTCACGTACGGCCTGCCCATCGTTATAGATAGATGCGTGAAATGCGGGAATATCTGGTTCGATAAAGGAGAACTCGAGATACTCCAATACCTTACAGAAAAGAACAGGGGGACGAGTTATTACAAACGAGATGTTTCTAAACCACTTGAAAAATGAGGCAAATATGGTACAATTATCATTGCCCGCCAAAAAGGAGAACTAGAAGATGGATTGGGGACTTAAAAACCGTTTAAGCCGGATAATCAAACCGGATGGACGCACAGTTATGCTTGCCGTTGACCACGGGTATTTCCTCGGACCCGTGCAGAGATTAGAAGATCCTTCCAGGACCATCAAGCCGTTACTTCCTTATATGGATGCCCTTATGCCCACGCGTGGCGTCCTGCGCAGCTGTGTGGACGCGGCAAACGATATCCCCATAGTCCTCAGGGCCTCGGGCGGGAACAGCATAATAGGCGAAGACCTCTCAAACGAGGAGATCACCGTCTCGATGAAGGACGCGGTCCGCCTCAACGTATCGGCGGTTGCATTTTCAATTTATATCGGCTCTATATACGAACATCAGACTATCGTAAATTTTTCAAAACTCGTCGATGAAGGCATGGAATATGGCATACCGGTGCTGGCTGTCACCGCTGTCGGAAAAGAACTGGAGAAGAGGGATGCCCGCTATCTCTCGCTCTGTTGCAGGATCGCCGCCGAATTGGGCGCGAGTTTCGTCAAGACATATTACTGTGAGGATTTTGAGAAGGTGGTAAAGAGCTGTCCTGTGCCGCTTGTCATCGCGGGTGGACCAAAGTTAAAGACCGAATTTGACGCCTTACAGATCGCGCACGACGCGGTAAAGCGCGGCGCCTGCGGCGTAGACATGGGGCGTAATATATGGCAATCCGAGAACCCGGTGGCGATGATAAAGACGGTCCGGGCGATCGTCCACGACAATATTTCTTTCGAAAAAGCGAAACAGATGTTAAAAGACCTTAAAGCGAAGGGCAGGAGATAATGTTCGTAAATCTCGGCGCAAAAAACGATAAGTGGGTCAAAGAGAATAAGGCCTCTTTCGCGCTGTTCGACGAGTTTGGCGTTGGTGTCGCCGTAATAAGCGCGGATATGGAGGTCATCGCGTTAAATGCGGTGATGAAGAAATGGTTCCCCAATATAGATGTAGATAAGAAACCGACCTGTTATAAGGCCTTCATCAACCCGCCGCGCGACGAGATATGTTCGTGGTGCTCTACTATCAAGGCGCTTAAAGACGGAAAAGTCCACGAATGTGTAAGTAAGACGTCTTCCGGAGGTGCGGTAAAAAGCTACCGCAAGGTCTCCGCGCCGATCAAGGACAAGGACGGCAAGATAGTAGCCTCCATAGAGGTCGTAGAGGAGATCACCGACAGCATCCGCGCCGCGGAACGGTTGAGTAAATTTAATAAATGTTTCCTTAATTTCGGACCGGATCCCGTAAAGAATATCAATCTTCTGACCTCTCTCTGCGGAGAGCTCCTGGGAGCAACCTGCGCACTTTATAACCGCATCGAAGGCGGCACCATCTGTTCCATAGGCCAATGGCAGACGCCGCAAGGTTATGTCCCTCCGGATAAGGCGGAGGGGCTTATCTGTTTTGATGTCGTGCAGCAGGCAAAAGACGAGATCATAGTAGTGCGCGGTCTGATGAACAGTAAATATGCCAAGACCGACCCCAATGTTATGCGCTACCGGTTGCAGACTTATGTGGGCAAAGCGGTCAAAACAAGGAGAGGCTTTATCGGTTCGCTCTGCGTAGTATATCAGAAGGATTTCGACCCGTCAGAAGACGATAAGAAGATATTAGGGATCATAGCTTCTGCCATAAGCATAGAAGAAGAGCGCCTGACAGCCGAAGACACGCTTAAAGAATCCGAAGAGAAATTCAGGAGGATTTTCGAGACCGCCAACGACGCTATTTTTGTTGCCGATACACAGACCGGCATTCTCATAGACGCGAACAAACAGGCTGAAAATTTACTGGGGTTACCGAAGCAAAAAATTATAGGCATGAACCAGACGGAGCTTCACCCGCCTGAAGAAGCCGAAAATTATAAAGAGCTATTTGAAAGTATGATCAAAGATGCCACGGTTTTAAATCGCTCGCAGAGCCCCTCTCGAGAAGGAGAAGTGATCAACGTCAAAGGCGAAAGGATCCCGGTGTATATCAGCGCTTCCGTCTTTGAGATAGGCGGGAAAAAAGCGATCCAGGGTATATTCAGGGATATCTCGGAGCTCAAGAGGGTAGAGCGCGACAAGAAAGAAGCCGAATCGCTCGCTCTCATAGATCCGCATACCCAGCTCTACAATTACCGTTATCTCCAGAGGAGGATACGTTCTGAGTTTGAACTGGCGAAACGGCGCGCCACGCCCCTCTCCCTGATGATGATCGATATAGATTACTTCAAATCCGTAAACGATACTTTCGGACATGAATACGGCGATGTGGTCTTGCAGGAATTCGCCATAGTCTTGCAGCATGCTTGCAGGGGGATAGACGTCGTCACGAGGTTTGAGGGTGAAGATTTCGCTATCATCCTGCCGGATACGGAAGAAAAAGGCGCTTTGGCCTTTGCCGAGAGGATACAGAGGATAATCAAGAAGCATAGATTCGGCGCGAATAAAGTAAAGCTTAGGGTAAGTATCGGCATCTGCTCGTACCCCGAATACAACATCGCTACCGTAGACGATCTCTTTTCCGATACAGAGAAGTGTATCCGTTTAGCAAAAGACCAGGGCGGAGACACAATAGCCGTTTATAGCCAGCTGCGCAGGAAGAAACTTCCGTCTTTGGCCGTAGATATCGATTCACAGAAACGGGTGACCACCATAAGTAAAAAGTTTATAGAACTCATACAGCGCAACAAGCAAAATACAATAGAAGCTGTTTATGCGCTGGCACATACGGTCGGAGCGAAGAACGCCTATACCGAAGAACACTCGGAAGAGATGGTCAAATTATCTACCGAACTCGGCAGAAAACTAAACCTTGCCGACCAGGAACTCGAGGACATCAAGCACGGCGCCATGCTCCATGATATAGGTAAACTGGGTATAAGCGAGAAGATACTGCTCAAGCGCGGTAAGCTTACGAAGAAGGAATTCGAGATAATAAAGAAGCATCCGCAGATCGGCGCGGACATAATAAGGCCTGTCCATTTCCTGAAGAACGTCGTGCCCATAATCCTTCACCATCACGAGAGATACGACGGATACGGATACGGCGCAAAATTGAGGGCTGAGGAGATCCCGATCGGCGCCAGGATAGTGGCGATCGTGGATGTCTACCAGGCCCTTGTCTCTAACAGGCCGTATCGGAAGGCCTACTCAAAGAGAGAGGCGATTAAGATCATAAAAGAAGAATCCGGGACGCATTTCGATCCGAAGATCGTAAAAGCCTTTATGGAGATAGTCTCGAAGCGCAAGGGAAAGATCGCGAAAAAGTAAACACCCCGCATAAAAAATCACCCCTCGTAATAGCATTATTGCGCCCACCTGTTATTCGTGCTATAATTATGCCCCTATGAAAGAGACAGGCCAAGGTAAAAGGCTGGAAGACAGGCTCCTGGGGGATGAGTGGGCAGACTGGCAGCCGGGCGCTAAAGGCGGCAGTTCGAGCGATGCCCCAAAGTCGCTGTTTATTTTCTTCTCGTTTTTAGTATTACTCCTTGCCTTGCTTGGAGTTTGGTTATTTTGGTACCTTGCGCTGCCGCGCTTTGAAAGTTTCGGGCAAGGGTTTGCGGGTGTCGCGAAGGCGATTTTCCTGATTTTCGCGTTTACCCTGGCAGCCTGGTATCTCCTGCAGGTATCCTCGGCGGCGTTCAAGGTCAAGCTTGCGCCGTCTTTTTTCGTAAAGCACCTTTCACTGCGTATCCTCCTTTCAAGCGCGGTGAGATTGGCCGGCATGGTCGGAATAACGAGGGACAAGATAGGAAATTCCTTCGTCAAATTCCACAACGACCTCATGTACGCCACAAGGACAGGCAAGAACGTTAAGAAGATATTGCTTATCCTGCCTCGCTGCCTCTCCGCGGAGGTCAGGAATAAGATAAAAGAACTTAGCGAGAAATATCAGTTCGTTGCCTATACGGCTTTCGGAGGGGACGAGGCGAGGAAGGCGATCAAGGATAATAAACCCGACGCCGTGATAGGCGTCGCATGCGAGAGAGACCTTATCTCCGGCATACAGGATACAGCCCCGAAGATGCCGGTCTTCGGTATTCCGAACAAGCGCCCCGAAGGGCCTTGCAAGAACACCTCGATAGACGTAAAAGAACTGGAAAAGATAGTAAGATACTGCCTTAATATATGAGCGAGAGACTCTTAAACGCGATAAACAGGGCTCAGGAGCATCTCTTGAGCAGACAGACTGCCGACGGATATTTCCAGTCGACTTTCCATATGGATCTTGGCCTGGAGGCGGATACTATCTTTCTTCTGCGGTTCCTCGGAATAAGAGATGAAGCGCTGGAAGAAAAGTTGGTGAATTTTATTTTAGTGAGGCGCCTGGATGAGGGCGGATGGTCCATTTATCCGGGCGGTCCGCCCGAACTCAATACCACGATAAAGAATTACATGGCGCTGAAGCTTAAGGGATTTGAAGAGAAGAACCAGCTGATGGTCCGGGACCGCCAGATAATATTGAGCCTCGGCGGCATCGAAAAATCCAATAGTTATAACAGGTTTTATCTGGCGATGTTCGGGCTTGGGAATTGGGATGCCGTTCCGTCCATACCTCCCGAGCTGGTCCTGCTCCCTAATTGGTCGCCGGTAAATATCTACGATTTCAGCGCGTGGACGAGGGCGATCGTCGTACCGCTGTCAATAGTCTGGGCGTTCAAGCCGGTAAGGCCGTTAGCCAGGAATTTCAACATCGATGAACTTTACAAGAGCGGCCGCAGGATGAAGGATTGCGGCATAAAATGGGATAAGCGCGTAATAAGCTGGAAGAATTTCTTTCTCTTCTTCGATCGTATGTGCAAGCTTTTGTATAAATTAAGACTCAGGCCATTGAGGGGCAAGGCGATAAAAAAGGCCGAGGGGTGGATGATAAACAGGTTCGATAAATCAGACGGCCTATGCGCCATCTATCCCGCTATGATAAATTCCGTAATGGCCTTAAGCTCCCTCGGCTACCAAATTGACCACACCCTTTTAAAGTCGAATCTCGAAGAGGTGAAGAGATTATTGATAGATCGCGGCGATAGAGAAGAGATGCAGCCCTGCATTTCTCCGGTATGGGATACGGCGCTTTGCGCGTATGCCCTGGGAATATCGGGTTTTCCTAAAGGCGATGAAGCAATGAGGAAGGCCGGCCGTTGGCTCCTCTCTAAACAGGTAAACGAAATAGGCGACTGGAAGGTAAAGACAGAAGCCGCCGAGCCGGGCGGATGGTATTTCCAGTTCAGGAACGAATTTTATCCCGATATAGATGATACCGCGCAGGTGTTGCTCGGATTGACGCAGATAGATATGGGCAAAGAGGAAGAGCCGAAGAAGAAGGCCGGATTCGAGCGCGGCCTTGACTGGATGCTAAAGATGCAGTCGCGCGATGGAGGGTTCAGCTCCTATGACAGGGATAACAACAAACATTTTCTGAATAAAGTCCCTTTTTCGGACCACAATGCGATGCTCGATCCGACGTGTGCTGATATAACCGGAAGGGTATGCGAGCTCCTCGGAAGGCTCGGTCTCGACGCCAAAAAACCTCCGTTAAAGAGCGCGATAAAATTTTTGAAGAGGGAGAGGATACCAGACGGCACGTGGTACGGCAGGTGGGGGGTAAATTATATTTACGGCACATTCCTGGCCGCGCGCGGCCTTTCTTTCTCAGCGGGAGAGGCGTCTAAAAGAGAGCTCGAGGCTGCGGCGAAATGGATATACAGCGTCCAGAACGACGACGGGGGATGGGGGGAGTCGGCGGCGGCTTACGAGGATCCGTTTAAAAAAGGCAAGGGCCTTTCGACCGCTTCGCAGACGGCATGGGCGCTTTTTGTCCTATTCGCGAACGGCGACTACGATAGCGCCGCCGTCGAGCGCGGGATAGAATATCTTATCGGGACCCAGCAGGTTGACGGCAACTGGAAAGAGCTTTTTTTCACCGGCACAGGTTTCCCGAGGGTCTGTTACCTGCGCTATGAGCTGTATTCCGCCTATTTCCCGCTGATAGCCCTGTCCGAGTACGCGGTCAACCGCGGAAAACTTAAGGTATAAACAGATATGAGATTCAAGCCGGGCCTTACGGCCAAGGTGACCAAGCATATAATCTCAAACAAGATCAAGAAGAACAAGCGGTTCTCGCTCGTCTTGATGCTCGAGCCGACCTTCATGTGCAACCTTTCATGCGAAGGGTGCGGGCGCATAAGGGAATATAAACGGGACCTGCATAAGATGCTGAGCGTAGCCGAATGCCTCAAGGCCGTAGAAGAGTGCGGCGCCCCGATAGTCTCGATCTGCGGCGGCGAACCGCTGGTATATCCGTACCTGGGCGAGCTGATAGAGAAATTGACCAGGAGGGGCAAATATATCTATCTTTGCACTAACGGGTTGTTGTTCAAGGACAAGATAGACAAACTCAAGCCGAACGGTAACCTGATGATAAATTTCCACGTCGACGGGCTCGAAAAGACGCACGACGCGATAACAGGGCTTAAGGGGGCATACGCGAGGGTCCTCGGGGCGATAAAGTCCGCGAAGAAGAAGAGATTTTTTGTCTGCACCAACACCACTATCTATAAACAAACGGATATAAACGAACTTAAACAATTGTTCAAGACGCTTCGCGGCGCCGGAGTAGACGGGTTCCTGATATCGCCGGCCTACGGATACGCGCATGTAGGCGAGTCGTTCTTTTTCCGCAAGAGTGAACTCGCGGATTTCTTCGAGAAACTTGAGCCGGAATTCAGAAAATATAATTTTCTCGGCTCCCCTTTATATCTGGAGTTCGTGCAGGGCAAACGCGAACTGGACTGTGCGCCATGGGCGACGCCGACGCGCAACCCAATCGGCTGGCGCTCTCCCTGTTACCAGCTTGCCGACAGACATTTCTCCAGTTATAAGGAACTGATCGAAAAGACAGATTGGAAGAGATACGGGCCGAAGAGCAAAAATCCGCGCTGCGCGGAATGCGCGGTCCATTGCGGGTTCGAGCCGGCCAGCGTCTTGGAGGGAAAATCGTTCAGGGATATAATGACGTTGATCGGCTGGCAGTTCGCTTGAACCCGAAGTTTGGGTGAAATAGAAAGGAATAAATATGGACTGGGGAACTCATATGGTTTTGGCGGCGAGGCTTTTGGATTCGAGCGGACTCGATGTGGGCGCGGCGATGTATTCGGTAATACCTGTCATCGACCAGAAACCGGCGCATTTCCACAGGGTCTACGCGCACATACTCGAGAACCAGCCGGATTTTCTCGATGTAACGATCGAGTTATTCGGGAGACCCGAGGTGGCAAAAAGGGATTTCGCGGGGCTGGGAAAGTTCGTGAGCGAAAAGGCGGCGCAATTGCAGAAGGAGTTTGACAGCACCCCGGCCGGCGACGCCAAGAAGAGGATGAAACTTGAAAAGAGGATATACGCGTTCACCCGCATAAGCGAGGAGGCGCCGGGATTCTTAAAATTACTCGACGACGCGAGGGACGTGGTGGGCGACGAGCGGGTGACAAAGATATCTACCGATAAGCTCTCCGCCGCGGTAAGCCTGCTTTCTCACACATATTTCGACACATACAATAATCCCGTCCAGATCTTCCTGCCGGGGTGTTCCCTGTGTTCGGCGCAGTGGGATTTCTGGTCGAAGATAGACTATATGAAATTCAGGGGCGATTTTTACAAGCCTGAGAACATCGTCCCGTTCCGGAAGGAGATAGCCAAGAGCAAGGTCTGGGACATAAAGCTCAAGCCCGAGGCGCTTATGAAGGCGCTGATAATAAGGTTGGGCGAGATGGGCCAGCCGGCCATTCCCTATGAAGTGGTAGATATGGGAGTGAGGGATTTTCTCAGGTATATGAATGTGAACGAATACCAGAGGGCTGACAACGAACTGAAATTCCTATGCGATCTCGAGAACGAGATAGCGAATATAATATACAAAAAATTCGCGCGCGTGGTCTGATCGGAGAAAATGTGGACGCGGCAACCCTAAAGAAGAAACTCAAAGGCCTGGGATTTGATTTTTTTACAGGCGTACCCTGTTCGCTCCTGGGCGGCATAATTGAGGCGCTGGGCGATGAGTATATCCCGGCCGTAAGGGAAGATACCGCATTGGGGATCGCGGCCGGCGCGTATCTGGGCGGGAAAAAACCCTGTGTTCTGATGCAGAATTCGGGCCTGGGCTATTCTTTAAATGTCCTTACCAGCCTCAACATGATCTACGATATACCTCTCCTCATGCTGGTCACTTTCCGCGGATTCGAGGGGAAGGACGCGCCCGAGCATCTTATAATGGGTAAACATTGCGTCGGGCTCGTTGAGGCATTCGGCATTCCCAATAAAGTCCCCTCAGGGGGGAAAGACGATCTGGACGCGGCGCTCATCGAGGCCGGAATGGAGATCGCAAAAGGCAAACCGTACTGCATCTTTATCAAAGAGGATACGCTCGAATGATAATGCGCGAGGCGATCACAAAACTCATCTCTCTCGTAAAGGACGAATATGTCGTCTGCGCCAACGGTTTCATATCCCGCGATACATTCAACGCCGAAGACAGGCCCAGGAATTTCTATATGTTAGGATCGATGGGACAGGCGTCATCGATCGGTTTGGGCTTTGCGATGGCGAGGCCCGATAAAAAAGTGGTTGTTTTCGATGGTGACGGGAATCTCCTCATGAACCTTGGTATCCTTACGATGATATCAAAGATCAAACCCAGAAATTTAGTCCATGTCGTGCTCGATAACGAATGTTACGATTCCACGGGAGGACAGCCGACGATATCGTCGCATATAGACCTCGCGCAGGTCGCCGAGGGGTGCGGGATAAAAAATATCATAAGAAAAGAATCGGGAGAAGATATCGCGCCGGCCTTCAAGGACTGCCTCCAAAAGGAAGGACCAAGTTTTATTTTATTAAAAGTGGAACGTGATCCCCAGGAGCGGGTCCCTAGAGTTAACATCGCTCCGCCGGAGATAGCAAAGAGGTTCAGGAACGGATGAAGAGATATATCCTGTTAAATCCCGGGCCGGTAAATGTAAAAGAGAGGGTAAGAAGGGCGCTTCTGGCCCCTGATATCTGCCACCGCGAGCCTGAATTCAGCAGGCTCATGACCGGTTGCGCGAAAAAACTGCTCCGGGCGTTCGGGATAACCGGCACACATAAGGCGGTATTTTTTACCGGTTCGGGGACGGCGGCCCTGGAGGCGGCAGTAGTCTCGTCTGTCCCG
>MHHC01000029.1 GCA_001805885.1 Omnitrophica WOR_2 bacterium RIFCSPLOWO2_12_FULL_51_24 | reverse complement strand
TCCCGTCGAGTTTTATGATCCTTACGCCTTGCGCCGCGCGTCCGGTCGAGCGGACGTCTTTAACCGGGCAACGGACTATTACGCCCTTCTCGGTTATAATCATTATCTCGTCTCTGTCCGAGACCGTCTTTAGCGCGACAGCCTCGCCGTTCTTTTCCGTAACCCTGATATTGATAATGCCTTTCCCGCCCCTGCTTTGAGTCCTGTATTCCTTAAACTGCGACCTCTTGGCGAATCCCAGCGAAGTGACCGTAAGAATCGTCGCCTCCGGGTCTGCAACAGACATCGCGATGACTTCGTCCCTTCCGCCGGAGTCGGATCCGCCGCGCTTTGTGGCGGACTTGCCCAGGGTTATTCCCTTGACGCCCTTTGCGGAGCGGCCCATGTCCCTTACCTGCGATTCCGGGAACCTTATCGCTTTGCCTTCCCTCGTTGCAAGCAATATCTCCCTCTTCCCGTCGGTCATCTCGACGCCTATAAGCTCGTCGCCTTTTTCAAGCGTCATACCTATTATCCCGCCTTTGCGCGGATGGCTATAAGCTTCGAGGGTCGTCTTCTTTATGGCGCCCCGCTTGGTCGCCATGACCAGGAAATCGCCTTCTTTAAATTCTTTCACCGGTATGAACGCGCTTATCTTCTCGGCCTGCTGCATTTCAAGCATATTCACAATGGCCTTCCCCCTTGCCTGGCGCCCGGCCTGCGGGATATCGTAGACCTTCAGCCACAGGACGCGTCCCTGGTTGGTAAAGAAGAGGATATGTTCGTGCGTCGTCGCGATAAAGAGATGCTCGACGAAATCTTCTTCTTTCACGTCCGCGCCCGTGACGCCCTTGCCGCCCCGGCGCTGTTTTTTATATGCGGAGACCGGCAAGCGCTTGATATAGCCGGTGTTGCTTATAGTTATTACGACATCCTCTTCGGCAATAAAGTCTTCGACCGCGAGGTCTTCCACTTCACCAACGACATCGGTAAGCCTCTCGTCTCCGTATTTCTCTTTTATTTTCAGCACCTCTTCTTTCACTATCTGATAGACCTTCTTTTCGCTTTTTAATATGGACTCGTAAAGCTCTATCTTCTTTATAAGTTCTAGATATTCCGCTTCCAGCTTTTCGCGCTCCAGGGCCGTCAACCTGCGCAGTTGCATCTCGAGTATCGCCTGGGCCTGGATCTCCGAGAAGTCGAACTTCTTTATGAGCGCTTCCTTCGCCTCAACCTCAGATTTCGATTTCTTTATGATCTCGATGATCTTATCGAGATTGGCGAGGGCTTTCTTTAACCCCTCGAGTATATGCGCCCTCTCCTTGGCCCGGGCCAGGTCAAACTTTGTCCTGCGTATGACGATCTCTTTCCTGTGGGCGATGTAGCATTCAATTATCTGCTTGAGGTTCAATACCTTCGGCCTTTTATCTACCAGCGCCAACATTATAATGCCGAATGAGACCTCGAGCTGGGTATGTTTGAAAAGCTGGTTTAGTATGACCTGGGCGCTGGCGTCGCGTTTCAGTTCTATAACGACCCTCAATCCGTCCTTGTCAGACTCGTCCCGTATATCCGAAATACCTTCGACTTTCTTGTCGGTGACAAGCTGCGCGATCGCCTCGATGAGGTTCGCTTTGTTCACCTGATACGGGATCTCGGTGATGACGATCGATTCTTTCCCGGATTTCTGCGCCTCGACTCCGGCCCTCGCGCGGATCTTTATAAGCCCGCGGCCTGTGGTATAAGCCTGTTTGATGCCTTCGCGCCCGCAGATTGTCCCTCCTGTCGGGAAGTCCGGCGCCTTTATTATCTTCGTCAGGTCTTTAATAGATATATCGGGGTCGTCTATTACTGCCGCGACGCCTTGCGACACCTCGGAAAGATTATGCGGCGGGATATTTGTGGCCATACCGACCGCGATGCCGGATGAACCGTTTATTAAAAGGTTCGGCAGCGTAGCCGGTAATACGACCGGCTCTTTAAGCGAGGCGTCGAAGTTCGGCACAAATTCGACGGTATCCTTCTCGAGGTCGGCTAACATCTCCTCGGTAATGGCCGCCATGCGCGCCTCGGTGTATCTCATGGCCGCTGGGGCGTCGCCGTCGACAGAGCCGAAGTTCCCTTGCCCTTCGGCCAACGGATACCGCAGCGAGAAATCCTGGACCATCCTGACGAGCGAGTCATAGACCGCTACGTCTCCGTGCGGATGGTATTTACCCAGCACTTCACCGACGATCCTCGCCGATTTCTTGTAAGGCTTCGTATGTTCGAGGCTGAGCTCTTTCATCCCGTAAAGTATTCTGCGATGGACCGGTTTCAGCCCGTCGCGCACGTCGGGCAGGGCTCGCCCGACGATTACGCTCATCGCGTATGAGATGTAAGAATCCTTCATCTCGTCTTCGATATATACCGGTACTATCTTCTCATTGCGCGCGTACATATTAGAACTCCGGCCCTCCTATCTTATACATCCAGGAATCTTACTTCCGGTGCGTGTTTTTCTATGAATTCCCTTCTTGGCTCGACCGCGTCACCCATGAGTATCGTGAACATCTGCTCAGCCTCTACCGCATCTTCCATCGTGACCTTCAGAAGTGTCCTCTTCTCAGGGTCCATAGTCGTCTCCCATAGCTGCTGCGGGTTCATCTCGCCTAAACCTTTATATCTCTGTATGCTCATGCCTTTCTTGCCGAGGTTCCTTGTGTACTCAAGGACGGCTTTGAGCGAACTAAACTCCAACTCCTCTCCCTCGCCTTCAAGATTAAAAGGCGCCTTCGCTTTTTCCTTTACCTTGCCTTCTTCAGTCTGGGGCAGATAGTCTGATGCCGAAAGGCCAAGTTTCTCGAGTTTGGCCAAGCACTTTTCTATCTCCTCGACCTCATATATTTCAAGAATGTCCACGCCTTTACCGTTTACGGCGCCCTTGCTATCTTCTTTTATCTCTACATCCTCTCCGGCCTCTTCTTCTTCCTTGACAAGCTTAGCTAGCTCATCATCATTATAGGCAAATTGGTCTTTACCATCCACTTTTACCCTATAAAGTGGCAATTTTTTGGTCTTTGGATGCTTAGAAATAAGATATTTTAAGATATTTACTCCCTTTTTCTCTAATCCATCCGTAAGATCTTCAAGCTCAACGACCGCATCGAGTATGCCCCTTAGCTGGGCATCTGTAAAGATGTGCTTCTCCTTGGTCCTTATAAGCTTAAGCCCTTCGGAGCCAAGCTCAAGGAGCATGGAGTTCATCTGGGACTCTGTCTGGATGTACTCTTCCCTTTTGCCTCTCTTTATCTTATAGAGCGGGGGTTGTGCTATGAAGATATTCCCCTTTTCGAGCAAGGCCCTCATCTGTTTATAGAAGAATGTCAATAGCAGGGTCCTTATGTGCGAACCGTCGACATCGGCATCGCACATTATTATTACCTTCGCATATCTCAGTTTAGCCGTGTCGAATTCCTCACCTATGCCGCAGCCCAGGGCCGATATGATTGTCCTGATTTCATCGTTTGCGAGGACTTTGTCCAGCCTTGCCTTCTCAACGTTTATAATCTTACCCTTGAGCGGCAATATCGCCTGAAACCTGCGGTCCCTGCCTTGCTTTGCCGAACCGCCGGCCGAATCACCCTCGACCAGATAGACCTCGCAAAGCTCCGCGTCTCTTTCTGAACAATCAGCGAGTTTACCCGGTAACCCTACTCCTTCAAGAGCCCCTTTCCGCCTAGTGAGTTCCTTTGCCTTTCTCGCGGCTTCTCTCGCCCGGCTCGCGAGCAGGCATTTATCCGCTATCTTATTGGCTATCGACGGGTTCTCCTCGAAGAACGAGCTCAGCGATTCGTTCACTATAGATGCGACCAAGCCTTCAACCTCTGAATTCCCGAGCTTGGTCTTGGTCTGGCCTTCAAATTGCGGATCCGGTATCCTTATTGATATGACCGCGGTCAACCCCTCGCGAACATCATCGCCCGAGAGCGTGATCTCTTCGTTCTTAAAAAATCCCTTGTTCTTGCAGTATTGGTTTATGGCCCTCGTCAGCGCAGACTTAAACCCGCTTAAGTGCGAGCCGCCTTCGATCGTATTTATGTTATTGGCGAACGAGAAGAGGTTTTCGCCGTATCCGTCATTATATTGCAGGGCTACTTCCGTCTGGACCCTGTCCTTCTCGCCGCTGAAATATAGGACCTTCTTATGGAGCGGGTTCTTGTTCCTGTTTAAAAATTCGACGAAAGATTCGATGCCGCCGGTAAATTTGAACGCATTCTCCTTATTCGTCCTCTCGTCTTTTAACTCTATTTTCAGGCCCTTATTGAGAAAGGCGAGTTCGCGCAATCTGTTGGAAAGCGTATCGAAACTGTACTCCAGTTTGCCGGTAAATATCTGGTTATCCGGCTTAAATGTTATGTGCGTACCGGTCGTCTTCGATTTGCCGACGACAGTGACCTTCGATACAGCCTTACCGCGCTCATACCTCTGGTGGTAGACTTTCCCGTCGCGCCTTACTTCGGCCTCAAGCCACTCGGATAGGGCGTTGACAACAGAGACGCCCACGCCGTGCAGGCCGCCAGACACCTTGTAGCTCTTATGGTCAAACTTCCCGCCGGCGTGGAGTTTAGTCAAAACTACTTCAAGGGCGGACTTCTTCTCGGTCTCATGCATATCGACCGGTATGCCGCGCCCGTCATCTGTGACGGTCACGCTGTTATTTTTGTGCACGATCACGTTTATATTCTGGCAATACCCGCCCATCGCCTCGTCGATGGAATTATCCACGACCTCGTAGACGAGGTGATGGAACCCGCCGACGGCCGTATCGCCGATATACATGGCCGGCCTTTTCCTTACGGCCTCCAGGCCCTCTAAGACCTGGATGGTCTTAGCGTCGTATCTTTCCGTTTTTTCCGTCTTTGCCATATCCTATCTCTCCCCTATCCTAAGTTTTATGTCCTTGACCTGGCTTTCGCCCAATTCGTTTTTTATTTGCGCCAGGATCTTCATCTTCTCCATCGTCAATTTATGGAGCCAGCTAGATGAGTCCACGTGTACTATCAGGACCCCTTCTCTTATATCCATAGGTTTCGCGTGTTTTGCCCCGGCCTCGCCTATTGCCTTCGCCCATACGGCGCCCAGGATCCCGGCCTGCGAGACTTTCCCTCCCCCAAGATTCCTCAATATGCCGTCTAACACATCCTTAATAACAACGGGTTGGCTCTTCATCTTCTATTCGGTGCGCACCGGCAGGATTATATATATATAATCTCCGCCTTCGGCTCTCACGACACCGCGCCTATCCTGCCCCGCGAACTCGAAATCCACTTCTTCTTGGCTGATATTCTTAAGTACATCCATAAGATAATTCGGATTAAAACCTATCGTGAGCTCGTCTCCGGCGTATTCACAATCAACCTCTTCGCGCGATTCGCTGCCGTCCTGCGATGCTTTAGATATGATCACCCTGTTCTTTAATAGATCGAGTTTGATAGATTGCGAATCCGGCGTCGCCAACAAACTCGCCCTTTTTACCGCCGCGTAAAAATTTTCCCTGTTCGCCTTCAGTCTACCCTGGCTCTGTTTCGGGATAACCTGTTCATAATTAGGGTATTCGCCTTCGATCAGCCTGGTTATGAGCTGTGAATCATCCAGATCGAACGCGATCTGGTTCTCGCTAAACAATATCTTCGCATCGCCGTCGTCTTTTAAGATCCTTTGTAGTTCGGCGGCCGCTTTAGCCGGCACTATCACCTTCTTTGTGAACCCCAGCGACTTTGGCGCCTCTTTCTCAACCATAGCCAGCCTTCTCCCGTCAGTCGCTACAATGCGCAATTTTTTATCTGTCAAGACGAGCA
>MHHC01000028.1 GCA_001805885.1 Omnitrophica WOR_2 bacterium RIFCSPLOWO2_12_FULL_51_24 | reverse complement strand
GGCCGCAGACCTCTGAGGCCCATATCTTTATTACCCCGCCCTTGAGGCGCGAGAACGACCCGGGCCAGCCGTAAAACGCCCTCACTTTATTATGGATCTCGGCGGCCGGCTTATCCCATTCTATCCTGCCGTCCTCTTTCTTCAGTTTGGGGGTGAAGGTGGCTTCGGATTCATCCTGTTTTATGAATCGCGCTTTCCCTTCTTCTATTAGATCCGCCGCGCTGACCAGAAGGTTGGCGCCGATATTCGAAAGCTTCTCTGAGAGCGTCTCCGCGTTATCAGAATCGAGGATCTCGGCATCTTTTTTCAGCATTATTTCCCCTGCGTCCATCTTCTCGCTCAACTTAAAGACGGTGACGCCGGTCTTCTCCTCGCCGTTCAGGATAGCCCAATTTATAGGCGACGCTCCCCTGTATTTAGGCAGGAGCGAGGCGTGCAGGCCTATCGAATAAAGCCCGGGCAAAGAGAGCGCTTCGGAAGAGAGGAGTTTTCCGTAGGAGATGACGACGAATATATCGGCTTTGTATTTCTTGAGCGCGGCGAGCACTGCAGCAGGAGGCATATCGTCGATCGAGATGACCTCAAGGCTGAGCGATCGTGCCTTTGCCTTTACCGGTGAAGGGAGAGGCTTAAGATCCCTGCCCTGCGGCTTGTCCGACCTCGTGACGACAGCGGCTATCTCATGTGATTTAGCAAGCTTCGCGAGGCTCGGGACCGCGAATCCGGATGTGCCGAAGAAGAGTATCGTCATTTAAGTTCTTTTTTGAGCTTTCGTTTCGCCATAAGGCGCTTCATGGGATTAATCCTGTCGATGAAGAGGATGCCGTCGAGATGGTCTATCTCATGCTGGAATATCCTGGCCAGAAGGTCTTTTGCCTCAAAACAGACAGGCCTTCCTTTTATGTCCAGCCCCTCGACCAGAATGTGCGTGCTACGGCGGACCAAACCGTTTATACCGGGCAGACTGAGACAGCCTTCCTCTTTCTTCTCGCTCCCGCGCTTTTTTGATATAACGGGGTTTATAAGGGCGTCGGCCCTCCACTCATCGCAAGAAGGGTTGAAGACGATTATCCTTTTAGGAACCCCCGCCTGGGTAGCAGCAAGCCCTACGCCGTCAGAGAGTTTCATCGTCTCGATCATATCCTCGATGAGACGCCTCTCAATCTCTGTCACCGCCTTGACCGGCAGGGCTTTCTTCCTCAGGACAGGATCCGGATATTTGCGTATCCTTAAGATAGACATGATGATATTCTACTATAAACCCCTCGAAAAACCAAATCCAAAAAAGGATTGACACCGTTTCGGGCAATGTTCTATAATCAGTCAAAAGGAGCTCATTCCATGGATGATGCGGCTTTAAATAACCTTCCGGTACAGATCAGGGATTATTATAATAAAGGGGTCGAAGCGGTAAAGAGGGGGAATTTCGGGTATGCCATCGAACTCTTCAGTTCTGCCCTGGCCTTAAAACAGGATTTCGCGGAGGCGCGTTTTTACCTCTGGCTCTCCCTCTGGGAGCAGCAGAAGCACCATCCGAACATCATGAAGTTGATCATAGGAAAAATATCGGCCTTCCTCACTATGATGGGCGCGTATTCACTGCAAAAATCCGGAAAGACATGGGAGGCTATCTATCAGTTTGAGAAAGCTATGAGGGCGGATCCGGCAAATACCGCGATACTAAACGCTATAGCCGATTGTTTCTTAAGCGAAGGACAGACCTTAAACGCCATAAAGATACTCGAAGGGGTCCCTATGATAGATAACAATGATTCGAAAACGCTGAAGAAATTGGCGGGACTCTATAAGAGTGTGGAAAACTACGAGAAGGCGCGCGCTTTCTATCAGGCAACTCTACAGGTAAATCCCAACGACATGGACGCCGAGCACGGCATAAAAGAGCTCGACGCTATCAAGACCATTAAGGGCACGTTCGATAACCAATAGCCCATTATAGACCCATTGGATCCACGTCGACCGTTATAATCAATCCCGACTTCCCCCTCAGATTATCAAGGGCTTTATCTATAAATCCGCAGATTGCTTTAGGATCTTCTCCCTTAAGAAGCAGATTCCACCTGAACTGTCCCTTTATCTTGGATATAAATTCCGGAGCCGGCCCCACCATTTCCACGGGCTTGCCCTTAGCTTCGCTAAGGATGGCTGCGAGGTCATGTGCGGCCTTTATGACCCTCTCCTCTTTCCTGCCCCTTAGTTTTATCTCGACGATATGCGTGAACGGAGGGTAATTCAGTTCCTTGCGGAATTTTATCTCCTCTGCAAAAAACCCTACGTAGTCATGTTCGATGCTCTTTTCTATCGCGTAATGGTTGGGCGAAAATGTCTGCACGATCACTCTTCCCGGCTCTGAGCCGCGTCCGGCGCGGCCGGCGACCTGGGTCAGGAGGTTGAACGTCCTCTCGCTCGCCCTGAAATCCGGAAGGCTTAAGGCGGTATCCGCCGAGACGACGCCGACAAGCGTCACCCTGGGGAAATCGTGGCCTTTAGCGATCATCTGCGTACCGATAAGTATATCTATCTTATGTTTTTTGAATTCCGAAAGTATCCGCCCGTGGGAGCCCCTCTTAGCCGTCGCGTCCGTATCCATCCTCGCTATCCTCGCGGCGGGAAAGAGCCTCGCGGCCTCGCTCTCGATCTTCTGCGTGCCGATACCGAAATACCTGATATCCCCGCTCTTGCATTTGGGGCATTTCTCCGGCGGGTCCGCCTGATAGTTGCAATAATGGCAATTGAGCCTCCTGGTGTCGAAATGATACGTCATGGAGACATTGCAGTACCTGCAGGTCACGACATAGCCGCACTTCCTGCAGTTTATAAAAGTGGAGAACCCGCGCCTGTTCATAAAGAGCATGACCTGCCCGCGCCTGTTCATGACCTGCGATATGGCGTGTTCGAGCGCACGCGAGAATATCTTCGGCTCCTTCGCGTCGAGACGTTCCTGCCGCATGTCTATTATGTCGACCTTAGGCAGGGCCCTCTTTTCTATACGTTCGGCGATCTTCAATAACCTGTATTCGCCTGCCGCCGCCTTCTGATAGCTTTCGATCGAAGGGGTGGCGCTTCCGAGGATGACTGCGGCGCCGGTTATCCTCGAGCGCTCTATCGCGACATCCCTGGCGTTATACCTCGGGGCGTCGTCCTGTTTGTAGGAAGTCTCATGTTCCTCGTCTATGACGATCAATCCGAGATTTTTAACCGGCGCGAATATGGCTGAACGCGCGCCCACAGCGATCTTCGCTGTTCCCTCCTTTAACTTCTTCCACTCCAAAAACCTCTCGCTCTCGAGAAGCCGGCTGTGCAATACCGCCACTACGCTTCCGAACCTTGATTTGAACCGCTCGATGGCCTGCGGCGTCAGGGATATCTCGGGCACCAATACTATCGCCGTTTTACCAAGCTTAAGCGCCGTTTCTATAGACTGCAGGTAGACCTCCGTCTTTCCGCTGCCGGTTATCCCGTGCAGGAGATAGACATCGTTCCTGCCTTTCGATATGGACTCCCTGATGGACTTCAGGGCGGAATCCTGTTCGTGTGTGGGCTTGAAATTCCCGGTGGGTTCGTATTCCTCTTCGGCCAAAGGATGGCGGGGCTTTGCCTTTATCTTGCCCTTTTTTAGCGGGCCGGGAAGCGCGGCGTCTATCGCCTCTCCCCATGAGGCATGGTAATAATCGGCGATCCATTTCGTCAACGCCAGGAGTTCGGCGTCGATGACCGGCGACTCATCATCTATGACCGAAATGATATCCTTGATCCCCTCGACTTCAGGCCTGTCGACAAAACCGGTTATGTAACCTACGAGCCTCCTGGGGCCGAAAGGGACCCAGGCCCTCTTGCCGATCTCGACTTTGTCCTTAAGCGCGGGGGGGATACTGTAGTGGAACGGTTTCCTTACCGGCAGGCCTACCGCTATCTCAGCGAAAGTATCTTTATTATCTTTTTGAGGTCTAGCCATACTTCTTTCTTTGCGGAAGGATTCCTTAAAAGGTAGGCGGGATGATAAGTCGGGATAAGTGTTGTGCCGTTAAACTCGAACTCCTTCCCCCTTATCTTGGTTATGAAGATCTCGGTCTCCAAAAGCGCCTGCGCGGAATGCTTGCCGAGGCAGCAGATGACCTTAGGCGAGATTATATCGATCTGTCTGAGCAGATACCCTTTGCACGCGGCCACTTCCTCCGGCAGCGGAGCCCTGTTGTTAGGGGGGCGGCATTTGATGACATTGCAGATATAGACATCCTGCCGCCTGAGCCCCATCGCCTCTACCATCTTCGTCAAGAGCTGCCCCGCGCGGCCGACGAAAGGGACTCCCTGCATATCTTCATCTTCGCCCGGCGCCTCTCCGATAAACATCAACCGCGCTTCAGGATCCCCATCGGAAAAAACGTAATTCCTTTTGGTCTTGTAAAGAGGGCATCTGCGGCACGAAAAGACTTCTTTTTTTACAGGCGCGAGCAATCCGGCCTTCGAGCTCTTCGGTATGATCAAATTTTCGACACCGGATGCTATCTCCGCTTCTATATATGATCTAAAATCTTTTGTAATCCCCAATAGTTCCCTTTTTGGGTCCGCTTGGCTCATTTCTTCTCTACGCTTCCAAGCACCAGGAGGACAATATCGCTTGCGGCTGAAGGCTTGCCAAGCTGTTTGGCTTTAGCCCGCATCGATTCGAGGGTCTCTTTGTGCCTGTATAGCCACTCGAGTTTTTCAAGGGTCTCCTGAATACCCTTCGTGCCTATCCCTGCGCTGTTCTTCTCCAGGAACCTTAGATTGCTCTCCTCCTGCCCAGGGATAAAGGAATCGACTATCATGGGCACGCCTTTTACCATCGCCTCCGATATGCTTAAGCCCCCGGGTTTTGAGATCATAATATCCGAGGCATCCATCAGTTCGTTGACCTTATCGGTAAAACCGTAGGGTTTGATCGGGATCCTCGAACCCTTTGCTAACTCTTCGATCCGCTTAAAAAGGCTCTCGTTCCTTCCGCATACTACGATAAGCTGAAACGGTTCCGATGTCCCGGCGATAGTCTTGACCATCTGCGGTATAGGTCCGACACCGAGGCCGCCTCCTATTATAAGTATGGTAAATAGCCCTTCCTTAAGTCCAAGCTTCTCCACCGCCTCGTGACGTTCCAGTCTCTTTGTGAACTTCTCCTGTACCGGGATGCCTAGCACCCTGATCTTCTCGGCCTGGATGCCTTTGTCTATAAGCTCGTTCTTTGAATATTCGGACGCCACCACATATATATCGACCTGCGCGGAGACCCAGAAATCGTGAATACCGTAATCGGTGACGCAGGTGATGAGTTTCCCGTCATATAGCTTGGATATTTTGAGATTGGATATTATCTCGGTGGCAAAAAAATGCGTCGCTACGATGCAATCAGGCTTCTCTTTCCTTATAAGGCTGTACAATTTGTGTCCGTTTATGAAATTAATCATACGCCTCACGGACCTTATCAGCGGGCGGAGCGGCTTGAAGTCGGTAAAATAGAACGAGAATGTCCAGAGGAATGGCGCCTTTGAGACCATGAAGTTATATCCCCAGACATAGGTGGACCTGAAGAACCGGTTCGCGTATTCCAGGGAATCTACCACCCTTACGTCGTGGCCCGTGTTGGCCTTATCGAAGGCGTCCTTTATCGCCAAAGTCGCGCTTTTGTGTCCGGCGCCGGCCGGGGCGTGGATGATGAATATTTTCATTTTTTTCTCCTATCCATCTTTAATATAAATTCCACGGCCTCCAAAAGGTCCCGCTTGATGAAATCCGGCTTCGCCTCCCAGCCTCTGCTCTTCCTCGACCTTACTTTGCCCGATAGTACCAGCATGGTCCTGCAGCCTATCGCCTTGCCGGCCTGGACATCCCTGATATTGTCGCCCGCAAAAAAGGCCTTCTTGAAATCGACCGCGCCCCTCTTTAAGGCCTTTT
>MHHC01000027.1 GCA_001805885.1 Omnitrophica WOR_2 bacterium RIFCSPLOWO2_12_FULL_51_24 | reverse complement strand
TCAGGTTTGATTCGGAAAATGGCGTTGCGCAGGCGTATGACGGCGCCGAGATGGTCTTAAGCTTATGCCTGGACCTGGAGAAGAAGAAGGAGAATATGAGATTTTGGCAGGACGCGCTGGCTTCCATGATAGGGAAAAAATGGTCGGAGAGCGAAGAGTATATACTTGGGTATAAGCCGCGTTCTAAAGTAAAATATGATATAGGCTTTAATTGGGTCGTAGGGGGCAAGTGGCCGAATAAAGCGTGGCCTGAAAAGAATTGGAAAAAGCTCGAAAAACTGCTGAAAAACAAATATAATATCTGCTGGCAGAAAGGGCTCGGCAATCTCGATGAATATATGGATTGGATCAATTCCTGCCGTCTCATCGTGACCAATGACAGCTTGGGGATGCACCTGGCGATTGCCTTGAAAAAAAAGATAATTGCGCTTTTTGGGCCCAGCTCTTCAAAGGAAGTGTATCTTTATGGGAGAGGCGGGAAACTTCTACCAAAGGCGCCGTATAAATGCGTGCCGTGTCTTGACCCCGTCTGCGCCCAGAAGGTCAATTGCATGGAATATATTACGCCCGAAAAGGTAAAGGACGAGATAGTAAAGGCGCTTTCAGGCAAGAGGAGATAGAGTGGAAGACCGTTTTAGGATAGACAGCCACAAACTGATGTTTCACGTCGGAAGGGTCAATGACTGGTTAAAGGGCAAACAGATATGCCCAATATACCTGGAGATAGCCCCTTCCGGAGGATGCAACCACAGGTGTGTTTTTTGCGCGGTCGATTACCTGGCGTATAAAGCCAAGTTTTTGGATCTAAATGTCCTGAAGAAAGCGGTAAAACAGGCGGCTGACTTGGGCGTAAAGAGTATAATGTATGCCGGAGAAGGCGAGCCCCTGCTCCATAAGGAGATAGGCGAGATCGTAAAGTACACGAAAGGCTGCGGCATAGACGTCGCTATCACTACAAACGGCGTATTTCTTAAGAAAGAGGTTTCCCGGGATATTCTGAAATATTTAAGCTGGATAAGGGTAAGCCTTAATGCCGGGAGAAGCCGGACATATTCGAAGATCCACCGGACTAAAAAAGACGATTTTTACAAAGTCATTAAAAACCTCCGGGAAGCGGTAAAGATAAAAAAGAAATACGGATTAAAGACGACCATAGGGGTGCAATTATTGCTGATCCCGGATAATATGAGGACCATATTTCTATGCATGAAAGGCTGCGCAGACTGGAAGACAGCGGGTTTAAAGTCGCATTTAGGGACCAGACGATGAGAAGATTGGATTCGGGAAAAGACTACAAGCGCTGCCTGGGGCTTCCGTTTTGGGCCTATATCGACGCGAACGGTGAAGTCTACGCCTGCAGCGCATTTTTGGGGAGGAGGGAGTTCGGCTTCGGGAATATCTATAGAAGCAGTTTTAAGGATATAATAAAGGGTAAACGCAGGCGGGCCGTGATGACCAGGATAAGTTCAAAAGTAAACGTCGACAGGTGCAGGCGGGCCTGCCGGCTGGATAAGATCAACAGCTACCTCTGGGAGTTGAGCAATCCAGGGCCGCACGCCAATTTTATTTAGGATGCTTATGGCAAGACAAGTCAAAGACCGCGATCTGATACAAATATATGAAACGATGCTAAGGATCCGTCTTTTTGAAGAGCGGGTTATCCATCTGTATCCGGGAGAGGAGATCAGGACGCCGGTCCATCTGTGTGTGGGCCAGGAAGCCATCGCTGCCGGGGTTTGCCATAATCTCCTGAAAGGAGATTACCTCTTTACCAACCACCGTTGCCATGGCCATTGTTTAGCGAAGGGAATGAGCATGTCTTCTATAATGGCCGAGCTTTACGGGAAACGCACAGGCTGCTGTAAAGGAAAGGGCGGATCCATGCATCTATCCGATCCGGATAAATACATCCTGGCAACCTCCGCTATCGTCGGGGGGAACATCCCCATGGCCGTAGGGGCCGGTCTAGCTCTAAAATTCAGGAAGGGCAGGAATATCTCGGTCGTGTTTTTTGGCGACGGTGCGGTCGATGAAGGGGCATTTTATGAAAGCCTTAATTTCGCAGCCCTGAAAAAACTGCCGGTCCTGTTCGTCTGCGAGAATAATTTTTATGCCACAAATTCCCCGCAATGGGCAAGACAGCCGCTGGATAATATATTTAAAAAGGGCGAGATCTTCGGGATAAAGGGTTTTCGCTGCGACGGAAATGATGCGGCAGAGACATTCAAAACATCGAAGAAATTGATCGAAAAAATAAGGAATGGTTCCGGGCCGTATCTTATGGAGTGCCGGACTTACCGCTGGAAAGGGCATGTCGGGCCGGATTGCGATTTCGAAAAAGGATGCCGCCCTAAGTACGAACTCGAAACCTGGCTGAAGAAGTGTCCAGTGATGAGACTTGAAGCCAAATTGTTAAAAAAGGGATTATTGACCGGGGCTAAGATCGAAAAGATCCGGCGCCGGATCAGGCAGAAGATAGCAAGGTCGGAAGTTTTCGCCAAAAGAAGCCGTTTTCCCGCTGCCGGAGAAGTTTATGCCGATGTTTACTGGAAAGGATAGCGATGCCCTGGACTGAGGTGGCGGTTGACCGCGCTATAAAGAGATTATCTTCCGCGGATAAGAACGCGGGAGGCAGGGTCTTGAGCTATAGAGAGGCCTTAAGGGAGGCCCTTCATCAGGCCCTTAAGAGGGACCCAAGGGTTTTTATTATGGGCGAAGGTGTCGACGATCCCCTCGGTATTTTCGGCTCAACGGTCGGCCTGCACAGAGAATTCCCCGGCGGGAGGGTATTCGATACGCCGATCGCCGAAAACGGATTGACCGGCTTCGCGGTGGGGGCGGCCCTGGCCGGAATGAGGCCCGTGCTGGTCCATATGAGGATGGATTTTCTTCCCCTTTCCTTCGATCAGATAATAAACCATGCGTCAAAATTGTGTTATATGTCCGGCGGAAGGGTCCATGTTCCGTTAGTCATACGCGCTATCATAGGCAGGGGCTGGGGTTCTGCGGCGCAGCATTCTCAAAGCCTGCAGGCTTTATTTATGCATATGCCCGGTATAAAAGTCGTCGTGCCGAGCTCCGCCTATGACGCCAAGGGGCTGTTGCTTTCAAGCATAGCTGATGATAATCCGGTGATCGTCATCGAACACAGGTGGCTTTATGATATCAAGGGCGGTGTCCCCGCAAAGGAGTATATCATCCCTATAGGGAAAGGTGTCATAAGGCGGCCCGGGAGATCCGCGACGGTGCTGGCTGTCTCTCTGATGGTAAGCGAAGCCATGGAAGCTGCGAAGAAACTGAAAGAGGACGGTATAGACGTAGAGATAATCGACCCGAGGTCTCTTGTGCCTTTCGACTGGGAAATAGTCGTCGATTCGGTAAAGAAGACCGGCAGGCTTGTTATCGCTGACTTGGGATGGCGTTCCGGAGGCGCCGCCGAGATAATTTTAGGGCGTATCCATAATAAAATCAGGGGATATCTGAAAGCCGATGTGCAGATAGTAGCTCTTCCCGATACGCCAACGCCGAGTTGCCAGCGGCTGGAAAGAGCGTTCTATCGAGGTTCGGAAGATATCGTAAAGGCGGTAAAAAAGACCTATGGACTACACAAAAGATAAACTAAGCGTCATCATGCCGGCTTTGAATGAGGAAGCCAATATATGCGATGCCATTTCAAGCACACTGAAGACGTTCGATCTCTTTAAGATAGACGGCGAAATTATAGTCGTCAACGACGGGAGTACCGACCGTACTCAACCGCTGGCCGAGGGAAAGGCAAGAGAGGATCCCGGACGTATCCGCGTGATAAGGCATGACAGGCCGAAAGGTATCGGAGCATCCTTCTGGGAAGGCGTTGACTCCGCTAAAGGCGATGCCATAGTGATGTTGCCGGGAGACAACGAGAACGATCCGCAAGAGACACTGCGTTATTATAAGCTGCTTGAGCACGTGGATATCGTCATACCGTTTATTTTTAACAGAGAGGTCAGGCCTTTATTCAGGAACGTCCTTTCATTACTTTACCGTTTTATCATAAATACGACCTTTTTAATCAATTTCAATTACACGAATGGAACGGTCCTTTGCAGAAGGTCTATTTTATGGGGAATAGATGAGCGCTCTGACGGCTTCTTCTTCCAGACGGATATATTGATCAGGGCTGCAAAAAAAGGCTACCTCTTTGCGGAGGTCCCATATAAGGTCGGTTCAAGGAAGAACGGCGTCTCCAAGGCGATAAGCTTTCCCTCGCTCTTTAAAGTCGTTGGGGGTTATTTGAAGCTGGTCGGAGATTATTATTTCCGAAAAGATAAAAAGCAACGATCGGATTACTCGAGCGATTCGCAGACAGCTGCCCGCCGGAAGTAGCCGGTCCTAAGGGATCAAACATGGAAAACCTGATATTGGACGGTCAAAAATTGATCTGGCACCAGGAACGCCTTAAGGCCTGGCTTAAGGGAGAGAGGATAGCGCCTATCACCATCGACTGTTCGCTGACGAGGAGATGCACCTACAGGTGCACCTATTGTTACGGGATGCTGCAGGCGAATGATGAAAAGAAGATGACCAGGGATGTGATATTCCGTTTTTTGGATGACGCCGCCGAGATAGGCGTCAAGGGGGTAAGCCTTGTAAGCGACGGTGAGAGCACATGCTCTCCCCATTTCTACGACGCTATCCTGCGGGGAAAGGCAAACGGCCTTGACATGGCTGTCGGGACAAACGGTTATCTGCTCGCGGTGGAACGCCTTGAAGAGATCCTGCCCGCCTTGACCTACATAAGGTTTAATATGTCAGCTGCCGACCCTAAGAGGTATGCGCAGATACACGGATGTGACGAGAAGTGCTTCGACAGGGTCTGTAAGATTGTCCGCGAGTGCGTCAGGATTAAAAAAGCGAAAGGGCTGAAAGTCACTATTGGGCAGCAGATGGTATTTTTACCCGATTTCACGGATCAGGTAAAACCGCTGGCGAAGCTCGGGAAAGAATTAGGCGTCGATTATACTATCTTTAAACATTGCAGCGATGACGAGAAAGGAAGCCTGGGAGTCGATTATTTGAAGTATCGGAACTGCATCGATGTATTAAAGGAAGCCGAAAAACTTTCAACGGAAGACTATAAGGTCGCCGTCAAATGGTCAAAGATATTAAGCGAGGGCAAGAGGGTATACAGCTGTTGCTACGGACCGCCTTTTATTATGCAGTTTTCCGGCTCCGGGCTGGTGGCTCCCTGCGGCATGTTGTTCAATAAAAAATTCTCGGAATATCATATCGGTAATATAGCCGAAAAATCTTTTAAGGAGATATGGAAAAGCGAGCGTTATTGGGAAGTCCTGCGCTTGATCTCGTCGGATAAATTTGACGCCAGGACGATGTGCGGGACATTATGCCTTCAACACAAAGTCAACGAATTTCTATGGGATCTTAAGACCGGGAAGATCTCCCTGGAGGCGCCGAAGGGAAAACCCCCGATGCATATCAATTTCATATGAGCGTATTATTTTACGGTATCCTGACATTTTTCAGCGCCTTGTTGATCCATTTGATGGTCTGGAGGATTTGCCTGCCAAAGAAGAACCGGGCACTCATCTTGGCAAATATATTTTTTTGGACGCTGGTTTTAGGTGCCGTAGTACTGAGGGCTATTCCGGACTATCTCGATTATATAGTCCTGTATTGCTGCCTGGCAGCCGCCTACATCGTCTCCTATCCGGCTATGGAGGCTGACAGCCCGTCGCTTGTGATAGTGCGCGACATCGCCAGGGCGGGAAGGTCCGGCCTGGACAAAAGCGAACTCTATAAGACCATGAGCGACGAAATATTGGTGGTTGCGAGGATCGATGACCTGCTGGCCGATGATTTGATCCGGATGGATTCCGGCAAATATCTCCTGACCGCAAAGGGCCGTTTTCTGTCCGGAGTATTTGTACGGTTTCGCCGGTTGCTTAACGCTCCGAAAGGCGGTTAGCGTAAATGGGCGATAACTGGACGCACATTTTTATCCCCTTTATTTGTTTGGCTGCGAATATTTTTATACAGATCTCCGTTTTTAAATTTTTCCCGGGGACGGGATTGCTGAAGTCCCTGTTTCTTGGGTTCGCATGCGGGTTTTTAGCGTTATTCCTGATAAATCCCGGAATCATGTTAGCGAGCAACCTCTTAATATATGCCTTGCTGGGTTACTGTTATTTTCATTTTGTTAACATGGGAGAGACCGCGCGCAGGATACGCATCCTGTTGGAGCTGAGCGAGGTCAGCGGGGGCCTTTCACTGCGCGATATATTGGGGAGATATAACGCCAGGGATATTATCGACCGGCGCCTTGCGAGGCTCGTGAATAACGGACAGGTAAAATGCGAAAACGGAAGATATTATATCGGAAACCTCACCGTGTTGACGATGGCCAGATTTACGGCGGCCGCAAAGAGCGTCATTTTCGGTAAAACGCCATGAAGCCGATCAGGATACCCGCTAATTATAATTATATAGCCGTATTTTTGACGTTCGCCTGCAACCTGAAATGCGGTTATTGTATAAATAATTTCGAACAGAAGCTGATAAGAAGGAAAGTTATTTCCGGAAAAGATTTTGTCCTGGGTTTGAATAGGATCATCTCGAGGGACGACCTCCCCGTGACCCTTCAGGGAGGAGAACCGACCCTGCATCCGGATTTTTATTATATCGTCAACAATTTAAAATCGGAGCTCAATATCGATATCCTGACCAATCTGCAGTTCGATGTTGATGAGTTCATCAGGAAAGTCGATCCCGCCCGGGTCAAAAGGGACTCGCCGTATGCCTCGATAAGGATAAGCTATCATCCCGAACAGATGAAGCTCGACGACCTTATAAGGGAGACGCTTAAATTGAGGGATGCGAAATTCAGCGTGGGGATATGGGGGGTCTTGCATCCGGCCTCGGAGAAGGCAGTCCTTGCTGCCACGGAGAGGTGCAAAAAACTTGGTATCGATTTCCGCACCAAAGAATTTCTGGGAAAGCACGAAGGGCGCTTATACGGGATGTATAGATATCCCGGCGCCTGCGACGGCAAATTCAGGAAAAAAGTGAAATGCAGGACCACCGAGCTGCTCATAGACAGCGAGGGCAGCATCTTCCGGTGCCACGCCGACCTTTACTCAGGCAAAAACAAGATAGGGAGCTTTCTCGATCCGGAATTTGAGATAGAAGACGAATTCAGGGATTGCTCAGATTTCGGCCACT